>JAQWBH010000230.1 GCA_028707405.1 Parabacteroides sp.
AATGAAGGATCTCAAAAATTCACCTGTCCAAATTAAAGGGTTTTCAAAACCCCCATTGTCCATTTTATAGGGTACATTTTAAATAGCACGCAAGAAAACTCTCAAAGCCAATAGTATCAAGGGTTTCAAAAGCTAAAAATGTATTACCCCCCAAGGGATTATTTCTTAATGCCCAAAATCTCTAAAACTCTTTTTTCTTCAACTGTTTGTTTGGTCAACAAAAAGCATTCCCTATACTTTTTCGATCGACCATTCTTGGGGTAAATAGTAATCACCTGTTTTTTACCGGACTCGAAAGATTATATTTTTTAACAATCAATTGGGTGAATTTATCTTTAAAGCTCTGGATGGCAAAATCGGACAATAAATTCATATTGTTCCAGAACCATTGGCTAGATAACAAATTATTTTGGGCATGCAAAATTTTGTAAAACATTGTTTTTGCATAACAATCACCAATTTGGTTCTTACTGACAGTGTCAACAACACGGTTTATTGCTGCCAGCAACATATACTCACCAACGCTTCTGTTCCCTTTTGGGTGCATACTTATAAATAATATCTGCAACTCCAAGTTGGTTTGCAATATCATACAATGCGCAACAGCCCCAAACTCTCAACAATGCTGTGTTTTGGATTACCCAGATCTGATTTGCCTTCAATAGCTTTAGCAATATCCTCAGCACGTCCAAGATATTATTGATGACAATTCTTGGTTTGCCGTTAACCTGACGGGCTCAACCAGATAGTAATACAATTGATTTTTCTTTTCCTTTTTAATGATAGAAGCTATGGCTACCTCCCGACGAATTAGTAGGGTAATACATTTACTTACGCTTTCGTCAGAGATGGATCAATCCTAAATGCACTAAAATCAAGGATTTCAGCAACATCTCTAGGTAATGATTACATTATTTGATTATTTTGGAATGCTAATTCGCAAACTCACTCTATGTATAATCAACTAAAGTATATTAAAGTTAATCACATATTTGCAGGAAATATATTCCTATTGTAGAAGATAGTAGAAAAATGATTAGTAAAACGGTTCTAATACAGAAGGAGGTTTACTAATTTGGGTAAAAAAACAATAAATGTATTCATTCCGCATTATGGGGAGGATGAGGAATACATACCGAAACTCAAAAATCTACTAAAGGGCCAAAACTATGATTTGCGAGACAGCTCAATTGTTGAGACCAATCCCAATAACGCAACTGATCCAGATTACATAAAGACTTTGCTGAGACCTAAAATTGATTGGGCGGGCACCATATTAGTACTTATAGGACCAAAAACCCATGAACGTGATTGGGTCAACTGGGAGATTGAATATGCATTCAAACACGGAGACAAGCGAATTATTGGCGTCTATATGCAAGGAGCCACTGATGCTGATATACCTGATAAATTGAACGATTACGGAGATGCCTGTGTCGCATGGAACTCTGACAAACTGGCAGCGGCTATTGAAGGGGAAAACATCTGGCATAATAGTTCTGGACAACCTAGGGCAAGCGAAGGAAATGGCCGAACGACCTGTTAGGAGGGAAGAAATATGACGCTTTATTCATATGTTATAACCCGGGACTATGGTTTTGCTCCTAACCCGTTCGGTGAATATTGTACTCTAGCCACTTGTAAACCTGGAATAAGAAAAGCAGCTGAGGTAGGGGATTGGGTAATCGGAACCGGATCAGATTCACAAAAATACAATATAGGAAATCGACTGATATATGCAATGCGAATTGATGAAAAAATAAGCTTTTCCGAGTATTGGAATGATCCCAGGTTTCAAGATAAAAAGCCAGTTATGAATGGAAGTAAAAAGCAGAAATACGGTGACAACATTTATTATTTTGATATAACGCAGAATAAGCTAATGCAGCTAGATTCGCATCATAGCCTAGCTGATGGTACGATAAATAAAAAAAATTATGATAAAGATATTAGTGGAGTTTTTGTATTGATTTCTATGTGCTTCTGGTATTTTGGAGAATGTGGCCCGCAAATCCCTGAAAAAATGGCCAGTTCTATCATTAAAGGTGGAATGGGTTATAAAAAGATTGTCGACAGAACTATCATAAATACGTTCATTGATTGGTTATCAAGCACTTACGAGACAGGATATAATGGAAGACCGTGGTTATTTAGTGGCGAATATAAGAGATATGATGGGAACTAACGTTGGTTAATGAGTAAGCCATTAAGGAGGGAACAATGACAAATTATGTACCACCACTTTCAGTTATTTTTGTTTGGCACCCCGCGGATACGGCTACTATTGAACCAATAATACGACACTGCTCTTCGTTATTATCACGGGATATCAATAAGCCCTTCTCACGCTCTATGAATCTGCCAATTTTCTACTGCACAACTACAGGAAAAGGAGTTCCTGCCCAATTTAACATATTGTCAACGAAAACTGTAATCGTCATCTTTGCTGGAGAAAATTTAGTTGCTAATGATAATTGGGTTACTTATATTGAAAAAATTCCCGCATCGGAGAATATCAATATTATTCCTATTGCACTGGATGTGACGCCATTTAATATAAAAGGTTCACTTGACCAAAAAAACTGGATTCGCGCTTATGATTTTGAATCTCAATATTTAAAAGACTACATATTTATTTCTGTCACACATGAAATTTATCGATATTCACTGAATGACTCATTAAAAGAGATATTAGTAGGCAAAGATAAGGCATTAAATATATTTTTGAGCCATGCTAAGGACGGAAAGAATGGTATTAAACTCACCAAAGCGCTTAAGGAGTTTATAGATAATAGTACGATGGATAATTTTTTTGATGCAACGGATATCGCTCCTGGCTATGAATTTAGTGAGGAAATTATAGAACATATAAAAGAGTCATCAATAATTGCTATACATTCGGATTCCTATTCCTCGCGATACTGGTGTCAGCGAGAAATCTTAAGCGCAAAAGAATATAATCGCCCCATTGTTGCCGTTGATAGCATTGAGGAGTTTGAGGACAGGCGTTTCCCTTTCGCTTCTAACGTGCCATGTGTGTACGTACATTTGGACGATAAACCAACTGAAAAGGATTTATTAAGGATCCTAAGCTCAACTTTATTAGAAACTGTACGGTTTTTTTATTCAAAATTACTGCTCAAGCAATTTAGAGAAGCCGGCTGGATTGAATCAGATGCAGAACTACTTTCTCGTCCTCCTGAGGTTTCCGATATCGACAAAATATTTGTCGATATCGGTGATTCTATCAGCCGCAAACATAAGTCTCTTGTTTACCCTGAACCTCCCTTGTATTCTGAAGAACTAGATTTCCTAATTAAACTTGGAATACAAGTCGACACACCGTTGACATGTAATGTTTGTTCGCTTCAAGACAAGAGAATTGGCATATCAATATCGGACCCAGACGAAGAAGAATTAATTGCCATTGGCCAGAATAAATCTCATCTTATTCAAGTATCACAGGACCTTGCCAGACATTTATTGATTCGTGGAGCAACATTGATCTATGGTGGCGATCTTCGCGAGGATGGGTTCACAAAATTTATCTTTAGCGAAGCACACACTCTCCAAGCAAGATCACGATCGCAAAGCATCCATCTGAAAAATTATATCGCTTGGCCTATCTATAAAAATGATAGTGACAACGTAAAGCATTGGAAGGCTAAATGTCGTCCCATAGCTAATATGATTGAAATACCCCCTCCGATTGATGTAACTGATTTAATTCCAAATGAAGATATGCCAGCCGATAATGCCCAGAATCTTTTTGTATGGAGCCGTTGTTTGACTGAGATGCGGTATAAAATGATTGATAATTGTGATATCCGTATTTGTGCAGGGGGTAGGCATTTAGGATATAAAGGGAAATTACCAGGGGTTCTTGAGGAAATCTTGATTGCGCTAGAGATGGGGAAAACAATTTTTCTGTTAGGTGGTTTTGGAGGTGTTACAGCAAGTGTTTGTAAACTTATCCAGACCCGTGAAATACCTAAAGAGCTTACCGTGGAGTGGCAAATTCAGAATAATCCCGTATATAAAGAAATGCTAGACGTTTGTTTATCCCGAGATGCTCAATATGCTGCTAATTATGAACTGCTCGTAGAATATTTAAAGTGTGCAGACTTAAAAAACGGACTGAGCAAAGAGGATAATGATAAGTTATTTAACACGACATTTATGGAAGAAGCCCTATATCTTGTTTTTAAGGGACTGAACAGTATATGGGGAAGCTAGTACCTGTTGGCCGGAAACCCAGAAAAAAAAACGCGCAAACTGGTAGCTATGAACTGCTGCATATTCCGGAGCCTTTAGGTGTTACTGCTGAAAAAAATACGGCATCAATTTACTATAAGCCTTCTATAGAATTTGGTTTGCTGATACTCATATGTTTTACTTTCTCATCTTTTACATAAGGCGAGTTTGCAATTTCCTACTCCCGATTTACCCACACTACAATTACTTTGAGTTCTAATTAAAATATGATTTAAGCTTATGATTTATCAACTCATAATCCTCTTTTCGTATACCGGCTTCACGCTGTATTCTCCATTCAGTCAATTGTAGGCTTTCTTCTTGCTTTTTACTAATAATAATTTTACATCTCCGTAATTGGAATTGCTGTTTTGTTTCTGAAACCTTATTTATAAATTGTGAACAGCGGGGGAGTTTATCCAGGTGTTTTTCAATTAATGAGAGCTTGCCTATTCCCTTACCTAAAGAGGTTTTGCTTATTCTAGTTAGTTTTGCGCTATTGAATAAAACAGTGTACGCTTTTTGAAGCTGTGACAATACTTCCTGATCACGCTTATTCCAGTCAATATATCCTTTGCTACCGGTTTGTGTTTTTCCGGAGGGAAGCACTTCAAAAAGCCATTCCCTGTCATGCCGGTAAAGGAAAGTGTACTCTTTTTGGCATAGACTTCTTATTTCCGTCCTGGAAAGTCCAGGATAATCCTTTACTGTCCGTAGTAATTTTTCTCTATACTTTTCAATCAAAAAGCTTTTTTGCTCTTTCTGGTTGGGTTTTTCTGTATCCAGGTCAGAACTTTTCCCTTCCGTAAATATCGACTCGAACTTATGAATGGTTTTTATATCACAGCCTAGTCGACGTGACATTTCATGATAACTATGGCAATGCTCACTTAATAGCTTTTTCAGTTTATTTTCCCAGACAAGTCCAAAAGCTTTAACCCTGCCTTTACGATATCTGTCATTTTCAGATCTGTCCGGACCTCTTCGCGAATAGATATATCCGCAATCACACTCAAGTGTCCCCACAGGTTCCTGCGTTTTAAAATCTGCAGTGACTGTAAGCTTTGTCACCACATCCTGTCGATAGTGATCAGCAGCTCTGTTTAGACAAGGCCAGGGACTTTTCCCAAATGGATTGTAAGTTTTATGTATTCCATGAAAAAAAGTATCCATATCACCTATCAGGAACAAGATCAGAAGAATATGTCGTAACGGATGGACTGTTCTGGTCACACCACGGGTAGCTACTTTTAACCAGTTATACTCATCATTTCTGTCCAGGCCCGATTCCAGTATTCCTAACAATTGGGTCCCATAATAATTAACTATTAAATCGTATAGTTCATCCTGTTTGATTCGGAAATTGTTTGTAGCAAGACCTCTTTCATAGAGCAAATTCTTGTAGCGAAGCAAAACATCGGCTTTGCTGATCTGACTCAGGTTATTGACAAGCAAATAATAGGCCGCTTGAGAAATATGCAGCAGTTGCTCCCTGTATTTCCCTTCAAATATATTTTCATCTATATTCTTATCGGAAAAATCAAGTAACGAACCATCCAACCGGATATATTCAACCCTGCTATTTTCATGTCTCTTGAGAGGATACTTCTTCAGGATTCTTCCATGATGGGGACAGACCATAACTCCTTGCAGCTGATGCTCGCGGTGTATATAAGCCTCTCCGAGTATATCAATTTCTTCTTTGGCACAGACTGGGCAGTAGTAGATACTGTCTTTCCTGCAGATACTCCCTGCTACAATTCCAAGCTTTGTATAGATACCTTTTCCATCCGAAGAGGTAATATCTTTTACTAATTCTCTCTTGCGATTTTCGGGAAGGAATGGTGCATAGAACGGAAATATCGTATGTTCCTGAATTAAACTCGCCGGAGAATAACCCCCGCCAAGAGCTTTACAGAGGAATTCAAGATGACTTCCTATCTCAAAGCTCGGGATTACAGAATTCTTTCCGAATAACTCAGTCAGAGTATCCTTCAAATCAATATTTCCGGAATAGAAATGATATCGTGCAAAAGCAGAGTATAATAACTCATCCGGATAGGGATCCGTAAAAAATGACAGCATACTTCTCACTCCGCTTTTCCAAACTCTTCAAAAGGATTCTTTATCAATCCTTGCTTTTTCAGCACCTCATAGGGGTGTTCCTTTTTGCTGATAGCTTCATCATAGACAACTCGGAGATTATTGTTCTTTACAGGAACAACATTCATTGTTTTCTTTTTTTGTTGCTTCTTCTGATTCTCAGTAAAGATGCGTTCCATGACCAACATCTTAAGATCATCTTCCATGATGTTCAGCTCACAATTACTAATTACGTTATCGAGAATCTTCCTGATCTCATCCTGCCCCAGATGGGGAAAGAGATTAGACGAACATATACTGAAATACAGGGAATCATGAGAATTCTGCCTTCTGTTTTTCATATCTTTCTTTTTGGCTGTTATGGCCTCATTGACCCGTTCTTCCATTTCGATATCATGTTGAAGGTTTTTCCAAACATCCTCTTCATCGATACGGATGTCGTCAAATTCTGCAATTTTCAGAGGATCACCGGAACGGAGTGCTGTGATCATTGGCTGAGTAAACCGCAAATCGTTGTCCGCGGTTTCTTTTATAATGGCAGGTGTCATTTTTTTCATCTGATTCAGCAACGCCCGGCTTTGAGAGCACATAAACAGCATCACCGCAATGGAAATAACACCCTGGCATTCCTCATAAAACACTCCCCGCATCTTTTCATCAAGCTCAGTTTCTTCATCAAGCACATTGAATTCCCACAAGGACTCAAGAAGTGTGTCCCACTCGACGCTTCCCTTTTTTAACGGTCCCATTTCAATATAGCCGCCGGACTGTACTCTCCAGGCAAGTCTGAAATTGGTCTGAAACAAGTTTCTGGCTTTACTTGTCCCGATGAAAATAATCGGAACTGAAAACATATTTGTCAGCGTGACAAAAAAGTCAAGCATGTCAACTGCCTCACCTTTCAGTTTGCTGAGATGCTGAATTTCATCGATAACCAGAACGCCAACATTGTAATTAGTCAAAAGGGTAGTCAGATGCATTACCATTGTTGAGGTTGAACGGGTTAAGTAACCGTACTTTTCCAGCCAGCGTTCCCCGGTCAATTTATCAATTTCTTTGAAAACCGACCTGCATAAGGTGGCAAAGTTTCCATCAAAAGGACAATCCACCTTCAACCAGACGATCTGAGTTCGGGTCAAAGGCTTCCCATGATAGGCTTCATGACGAATCACCTGCGGATACAGGTGTAATTTCCGGTTTATTGCTGTTGTTTTTCCGGCGCCCGATACACCATTGATGATGGCACATTCTGCGGTTGTACTAAAACCCTGGTAAGCGGTTTCAATATCATTGGCTGTACACTC
>JAQWBH010000022.1 GCA_028707405.1 Parabacteroides sp.
TGGTGGTCTGTATCACTGTTGACCAACTTCGTGGCGACTATATTGAATATTTCTACAACACATTTGGCGAGCGTGGATTCAAGCGCTTGATGAATGAAGGACTTACCTATAAAAATATACGCTTTGAATTTTCAAATATAGATGAAGCTAGTGCATTCGCCACGCTATTCAGTGGAAGCGATCCATGCTACAACGGAATCACTGGCAACAAAAAATACGATTTTGATAATTCCAAAGAGATTTCCAGTCTATACGATCCTGATTACATCGGCAATTATACCAAAGATCATTATTCGCCGAAAAAGTTATACAGCTCAACAATTGGCGATGAATTAAAAATTGCATCAAATGGCAAAAGTGATGTTTTTGCTATTGCCCCAAATGCAGAAGCCGCCCTCCTATCGGCCGGGCATGCTGCCAATGCTGCATTCTGGATGGAAGACTATAACGGGAAATGGGCAACAACTACCTTTTACAAGGAAATTCCATGGTATGTAGACAAATATAACAATAGCAACGAATCCGTATCGGCGCGTGTGAATAAGATGGTATGGGCACCATCACTCCCTACCGACAAATATAATGCGTTTCCTTACGTATCAAATGCAACTCCATTCAAATATACTTTCAAGGACAATACGATGGATTGTTATTTTAACCTGAAAACGTCGCCACTGATCAACGACGAGATTAATCAACTGGCTTTCAGGTTTATTGACTATGCAGCTTTTGGTACAAGAGGTTGTCCGGATATGTTGTCTATCACTTATTACGCAGGCAACTACCGTGGGAACATGAATAAGGAATACACCTACGAGATTCAAGACACTTACTATAAGTTAGATAAAAACATAGAACAACTCATCGACAAAATCGATAAAAAAGTAGGTCTTGCCAATACATTAATCGTATTTACCGGTTCGGGCTATTATAGAAGTGAAGAAAAATATGCCCCGGGCATGCAGTTAACATGTGGCGAGTTTCATCCGAAACAATGTGTGGCTCTGCTCAATATGTATCTGATGGCTGTTTACGGACAACAAAGCAATTGGGTAAAAGGATTCTACAACAACCAGATTTATCTGAATCGCAAAGCCATAGAAAATGCAAAACTAGACTTGGTCGCATTTCAGGAAAAAGCAGCCGAATTTCTACGTGAATTCAGTGGTATTCAGTATGTTGTCAGCGAGCATGTATTACGCACTGGCAATTGGAACGAACTGACTGCCGAATATTTAAAAGGCACACATCTTTCGACGCGAGGGGATTTAATTATCAAATTACAACCGGGATGGGTCATTAATAATGATAATC
Source organism: Parabacteroides sp. (assembly GCA_028707405.1). Lineage (GTDB taxonomy): Bacteria > Bacteroidota > Bacteroidia > Bacteroidales > Tannerellaceae > Parabacteroides. The sequence goes on from JAQWBH010000022.1 coordinate 1,315, forward strand.
CAGCAGAAAAAGTTAAGATTATAAGGGATAATGCAGTCATCACTCCTTTGATATTTATGGGTGACGGCATCAAACCTGAACATATCTATCGCGAAGTCAAAGCCACGGACATTGCTCCAACAGTTTCGCATGTGCTGAGAATCAGACCACCAAATGCAGCAATAGGCTTACCACTCAAGGAATTGACAATTGACAATGGACAATTGATGAGTTCTTCAAATAAGAAATAATTATCCATTACATATTTATATTACAAATAATCCGATTGATATGGATTAGGATTACAAACTATCAATATCAATTATCAATAATAAACAAATTATGGGATTTAACGAATTTATGACGAAGCTGTTCGGCAACAAGTCACAGCGAGATCTGAAAGAGATCACTCCTTATGTAAACAGGATCAAAGCAGCATATCCGGCTATCAAAGCCCTTTCAAATGATGAATTACGTGCAAAAACGAATGAATTAAAAAAACGGATTAGCGACTATGTTGCTGAAGATCGTGCTAAAGTGATAGAGCTTCGCAAAGGCATAGAAGACAAAGAACTGGAAGAACGTGAAACAATCTGGACAGAAGTAGATAAGTTAGAAAAACATATCACCGACAAACTTGAGATTGTGCTTGACGAAATCCTCCCTGAGGCATTCTCAATCATGAAAGATACGGCTCGCCGATTCTTTGAAAATAAAACAATTGAAGTAACCGCTACCGATTTTGACCGAGACCTGTCCATTTCGCACGATTTTGTAGAAATAAACGGCGACAAAGCGATATATCACAATCAGTGGGTAGCCGGAGGTAATGAAATAACCTGGGATATGGTTCACTACGACGTTCAGTTGTTTGGTGGGGTCGTCCTGCATAAAGGTAAAATTGCCGAGATGGCAACAGGTGAAGGTAAAACCCTGGTGGCTACCTTGCCTGTATTCTTAAATGCACTAACCGGTAACGGCGTGCATATCGTCACAGTCAACGACTACCTGTCAAAACGTGACTCTGAATGGATGGGGCCGCTCTACATGTTCAACGGTCTTTCTGTTGATTGTATCGATAAGCACCAACCTAATTCAGATGCGCGTCGCAAAGCTTATAATGCCGATATCACCTTTGGTACAAACAATGAGTTTGGTTTCGACTATTTGCGTGATAATATGGCTATCAGTCCGAACGACCTAGTACAGCGCCAACACAATTATGCTATTGTTGATGAGGTCGACTCCGTATTAATTGACGATGCCCGTACGCCGTTGATCATTTCCGGTCCTATTCCAAAAGGTGAAGATCAGCTGTTTGAAGAATTTCGCTCAAATGTAGAAATTGTTGTAAATGCACAGAAAGACCTCTGTTCAAAATATCTTATCGAAGCCAAAAAGAAAATGGCCAGCAACAATCCGAAAGAAGTCGAAGAGGGTTCGGTACAACTTTATCGTTCTTTCAAAGGATTTCCTAAAAACAAGGCTTTAATCAAATTCTTAAGCGAACAAGGCACCAAGGCTCAGATGTTGAAGACTGAAGAATATTTTCTGTCAGAGAACATGCGCCACATGCATGAAGCTACGGATGAGCTCTACTTCGTTATTGATGAAAAAAACAACAGTATTGAATTGACAGATAAGGGTATTGATTTGTTAACAGGCAAAACTGATGATCCTACATTCTTCGTATTACCTGATATTACAGCTCAACTATCCGAACTGGATCATATCAAAAATGAAGAAGAAAAACAGACCAAAAAAGACGAGTTGCTTACGACCTACTCCGTAAAGAGCGAACGTGTTCATACCGTTAATCAGCTTCTTAAAGCATATACCTTGTTTGAGAAAGATGACGAATATGTCGTTATGGACGGTCAGGTTAAGATTGTCGACGAGCAAACCGGTCGTATTCTGGAAGGACGCCGCTATTCGGACGGTCTTCATCAAGCTATAGAAGCAAAGGAACGCGTACAGGTTGAAGCCGCTACGCAGACTTTTGCAACAATCACCTTGCAAAATTACTTCCGTATGTATCACAAGCTGGCCGGTATGACTGGTACAGCTGAGACGGAGGCTGGTGAGTTCTGGGATATTTATAAACTGGATGTCGTAGTCATTCCGACAAACCGCCCGGTGATCCGTGAAGATATGAACGACCGCATCTATAAGACTAAGCGTGAAAAATATGCAGCCGTCATCGAAGAAATTGTGAATCTGACGAATGCCGGACGTCCTGTACTTGTAGGTACAACCTCGGTCGAAATATCCGAGCTGTTAAGCCGAATGCTGACGCTTCGTAAAATCAAACATAATGTGCTGAATGCGAAGTTGCATCAAAAAGAGGCCGAAATCGTCGCTTCAGCAGGTCAATCAAGTACAGTCACAATTGCAACCAATATGGCAGGTCGTGGTACCGATATCAAGCTTTCTTCGGAAGTAAAAGCGGCAGGAGGTTTGGCAATCATCGGTACCGAACGTCACGAAAGCCGTCGTGTCGACCGTCAGCTACGTGGTCGTTCCGGTCGCCAGGGCGATCCGGGTTCGTCTGTATTCTTTGTGTCTTTGGAAGATGACCTGATGCGTATCTTTGCTTCCGACAAAATTGCCGGGCTGATGGACAAGTTGGGCTTCAAAGAAGGCGAAGTGTTAGAGCACAGCATGCTGAGCAAATCAGTTGAGCGCGCTCAGAAAAAAGTTGAAGAAAACAACTTCGGTATTCGTAAACGTTTGCTGGAATATGATGATGTTATGAACTCGCAACGTAACGTAATCTATACACGTCGTAAACATGCATTAATGGGCGAACGTATTGGGATAGATGTTCTTAATACCATCTATGACACCTCAATAGCTATCATAGATCAACATCTTGAATCATCTGATTTCGAAGGTTTCAAAACCGAACTATACAAGACTTTCGCAATGGAAAGTCCGTTTAATGAGGACGACTTCAGAAGCCTGAAACAACCGGATCTGGAAAATAAACTCTTCAATGCCGCACTGACGCTCTTCAAACGCAGAATGGAAAGAATGGCGCAAGTAGCTTATCCTGTCATTAAACAAGTGTTTGAGAACCAAGGTTCAATGTATGAGAATATACTTATTCCAATCACTGATGGTAAACGGATGTACAACATTTCCTGCAATCTAAAAGAGGCTTACGAATCAGAATGCAAGGCAATCAACAAAGCATTCCAGAAAACCATCATCCTCCACACGATTGATGAGGGCTGGAAAGAACACTTACGTGAGATGGATGAATTGCGTAACTCTGTTCAGAATGCCAGCTACGAGAATAAGGATCCGTTGTTAATTTATAAGCTTGAAGCTTATAATCTGTTCAAAGATATGATTGATGCGATGAACCGCAAGACTTCATCAATCCTTATGCGTGGTCAAATTCCGGTACGCGAAGAACCAACCGAAAACGAGAAAAAAGCGACGGCAGCCCGCCAAGCCGCTGAAGCTGCTCAACAACGAATAGCTTTACAACATGCCATGTCTGAACGCCATGAAGATATGAGTAAGTATCGCACTGAAAAAAACGACCTGAATGCAGGCGCTCAGGCTAATGTTCCGCAGCAAGTTCATCAGGAACCAATTCATGCTGAGAAACATATAGGTCGTAATGATCCATGTCCTTGCGGCAGTGGAAAAAAGTATAAAAACTGTCACGGTAAAGGGTTATAAGCAAAACATTGCTACATAATCAATTTCCGAATAAAGTGCAGAGTCATATACCCAAAATGTATATGGCTCTGTTTCTTATAGATAATTACATCAATATATATACACAAAAGATTGTATATACTTTTTCAGAATATTTAGTATTAATCTGTCAGATATATTCGTATATTTCGCCCATAAATATTTAAATAACTATCAGTATGATAATTGGTATTCCAAAAGAAATTAAAAACAATGAAAGCCGTGTAGCGCTTACACCTGCCGGAACAAAAGAGTTAGTCAAAAAAGGACACACCGTATATGTACAACATACAGCCGGTGAAAACAGTGGATTCGCAGATGAGGCTTATACAACTGCAGGTGCACATATTCTATCAACAATCGAAGAAGTATACAAAATAGCTGAAATGATTGTGAAAGTAAAAGAACCTATAGAGAGCGAATACAACCTGATCCGCAAGAATCAATTGGTTTTCACATACTTTCACTTTGCTTCTGAAGAAGAGCTGACACATGCCATGCTTAAAAGCGGTGCAGTCTGTCTGGCTTATGAAACAGTTAAGGATGCATACGGATCACTTCCGTTGTTAGTTCCAATGAGTGAAATTGCCGGCCGTATGTCAATACAAGAAGGAGCACGTTTTCTGGAGAAACCACAAAGTGGAAAAGGTATCTTGATGGGGGGTGTTTCGGGCGTTAAACCTGCTAAAGTATTAGTTTTAGGTGGTGGCGTTGTAGGCCGGAATGCAGCTTTAACAGCAGCCGGAATGGGTGCTGATGTAACAATTGCCGATATTTCTCTTCCATGCCTACGTCATATAGACGATATCATGCCGGCAAATGTAAACACTTTATATTCTTCACCGTATAATATTGAACAAGAATTACCTACAACCGATTTGGTTATTGGTGCAGCATTGATTCCGGGTGCAAAAACTCCACACCTTCTGACACGCGAAATGTTGAAATTTCTGAAACCGGGCAGCGTGCTTGTTGATGTTGCCATCGATCAAGGTGGTTGTTTCGAGACCTCTCATCCGACAACCCACACTGATCCTGTTTATGAGATCGACGGCATTGTCCACTATTGCGTAGCAAACATTCCAGGTGCTGTTCCAATGACGTCTACTTTAGCTCTTACAAATGCTACCTTCCCCTATGTTATCCAATTAGCAGACAAAGGCTGGAAAAAAGCTTGCAAAGAAGATAAGGGTCTGGCACTCGGCCTCAATATTGTTGAAGGGAAAATTACCTTCCCGGGTGTAGCCAAAGCCTTTGGGTTGGAGTATCATCCAATAGATTTATAATGGAATAAATAAACGGTTACTGTATATACGATCATCCGGGCTTCCGATATCTATAAATAATAGAGAAAGAGTCCGGATTTTTTTCTATTTTTCTTTACAAAATAAAAAAAAATGAAATTGCTTTGCATTTAATTATAGAGTCACTATCTTAGTGCTCAATAATAACAAAAACTATTTTACGAACCATGAAGAAAATTATTTTAGTATTGGCTATCTGCCTCAGTGCTGGGAATTTATTTGCACAGAATGCTACCAATTCAGCAGCAGACAAACTTCGTTCAGAAGGAGATGCTGCAATGAAAGCAAAAAACTATGCATTAGTAGTAACAAAGTACAGTGATTTCTTAAAGCAAACGAATTATGAAGATGCAGGTCGAATCTTTAATTGCGCCTATGCTGCTTTTAATATAAAGAAGTATGACGATGCAGTTAAGTTCTATGACATGGCGATCAAAAAGAAATATAACTTAGCAAATTCATATGTAGGAAAGGCTATGGCATTACGCACTTTGGATAAAGGCGAAGAATTTATAGCTACAGCTAAAGAAGGATTGAAAGAAATACCGGGAGAGGCTAACTTGGAAAAATTGGTATATGCCTATTGCATTAACAAAGGCCAGACAGCTCAACAAGCCGGTAAAACCGATGTAGCTGAAGGCATGTTTAAAAACGTATTGGAGCTAAGTAACAAAACTTACAAAGGAAATGCTTTATACAGCTTAGGTGTAATGTCTTACAATGCCGGCGCTAAAATTCTGAAAGCAGCTGCCCCGCTGGCGCAGTCTGATGCCGACAAGTACAAAGCAGAAAAAGCTAAAGCGGACACACAGATGGCTAAAGCTAAAGAATATCTAGAGCAAGCCGTTGCTTTGAATCCGGCTGATGCAAACTCTAAAAAGATTTTGGATGCGATCAACTCAATGAAGTAACATTCATAAAAAAGTTTATATCTCCCACTCAGCCGCAGTCTGAAGTATGATATAAACTTTTTTTATGCCTTTTTCAATCAATACCCAATTATTTTCAACTTGTTCATTACGACCTATTAAATAAATATTTAATTTAGCGGCATATTTTTGAGCCTTTTAATAGGAAGATTTAAAGAACACTTAAACATGAACAATGTCCTAATTTTATTAGACAAAGAAAGTGATTGGCAGCCTTACTACAAGACTAGTAGCATATTGACTGTATCGGATTATCTCAAATCCAAATCAAAAGAGAAAGAAAGAAAATTAGTAATCAACTTAAGTAATGATTATAGTTATAATTCAGAAGGATATTACTGTTCGCTGCTCGCACAGGCAAGAGGACATCATATCATTCCGGATGTAGAACTGATTAACAAAGTTGAGGCGGGCACGGGTATCCGAATGGATCGTAATCTGCAGAAATTATGTTATCAGTGGATACAGAAAAACAACATTACAGATAACTGGTATCTGAACATCTATTTCGGGACCTGCAAAGAAAAGGAAATAGAAAGAATTGCCCGTTTCATTTATGAGAACTATCCTGCTCCTCTTTTGCGGGTTTGCTTCAATAACAAACCGAATAATCAAATTGAAAGCGTACAGTTTTTACCTCTCAATCAATTAAACGAAGAAGAAGAGACGCTCTTTGCCGATGCTTTGGATCGCTTCAATAAAAAAATATGGCATTCGCCCAAATCAGCACCGGCTCCCCGTTATAATCTAGGGATATTGGTTGAACCATCCGAAAAGTTTCCTCCAAGTAATAGCGGCGCTATCCACAAATTTTTGGAGATTGCCAAAAAGATGGATATTCACGCAGAGCTAATTACTGAAGACGATGCGACAAGATTAATGGAGTTTGATGCCTTATTTATCCGTGCCACTACGGCTTTGAATCATTATACGTTTCATCTCTCGCAGAGAGCCGCTCAGAATGGGATGGCCGTTATCGATGATCCTGTCTCTATCATTCGTTGCACAAACAAAGTTTATCTGAAAGAACTATTCGAAAGAGAAAAGATTCCGGCACCTATATCAACACTCATTTTTCGTTCCAATAATAATACTTTCGAGGACATTGCGGCACAAGTAGGAACACCGTTCATCCTCAAAATTCCTGATGGTTCTTATTCTATCGGCATGCACAAAATAAGTAATGAAGAGGAATTAAAGAGTGCGCTAGATATCATGTTCAAGGAATCGGCCATCTTACTGGCTCAAGAATTTACACCAACCGATTTTGACTGGCGTGTAGGAATACTAGATGGTGAACCTCTTTATGCCTGCAAATATTATATGGCCAAGAATCACTGGCAAATCTATTATCACTATGCATCCGGGCGCAGTCGCTGTGGTTTAGTCGACACAATTCCAATCTATCAAGTTCCGCGCAAGATTTTGGATGCAGCATTAAAAGCAGCTTCTTTCATTGGTAAGGGCCTTTACGGGGTCGACCTCAAGATGGTGGACAACGACCGTGCTATCGTCATAGAAATCAATGATAACCCAAGCATCGATCATGGATTGGAAGATGCTGTCATGGGTGATGAACTATATTACCGCATCCTCAACCATTTTGGACGCTCTCTGGAAATGAAGTATTTCTAATAATAGGTCAACGATGGAAATTCGCAAGGCGCGCTTGTCAGATTTGCCCGACATTATAGAAATGGAACATATATGTTTCGGTGAGGACAGTTTTAACAGGCGCCAGTTTATATATCTGATGACAAAAGCCAACGGCTTCTTCTACTCAGTACAAAACGGAGAGAGTATTGTTGCCTATATATCACTGATACATAACCGGCGGGCACAAAGTGTTCGAATCTATTCCATTGCCGTTCATCCTGATTTCAGACATCTGAAGATCGGTCAACAACTTATCGACAAAACATTAGAATATGCCGATTTGTGTAAGGCCAAAAAGATAACGCTAGAAGTAAAAGTCAGTAACGCTCCGGCTATCTGCCTCTATAAAAAGAACGGATTCGAAACAACTTATATCGTTACAAATTACTATCACGATGGATCCTCTGCCTATCGCATGCAAAAATGCCCTATACATCCTCCTGGAATCATATAACGTCTAATAAAAAAGTATATACTATTGATATGCAAAAGTATATACTTTGAGAATATGAAAGTATATACTTCTGAATCTAAAAGTATATACTTTTTTCATAAGAATAAACTACTTGAAAAAATACCGAAGAATATCGTTTGCATTTGCATAAAGCAATAAGGCAAACAGAATACACATTCCCGCTACCTGAGCATATTCTAAAAACTTGTCACTTGGTTTGCGGCGCGTTATCACTTCAAACATTAGGAACATCACATGTCCGCCATCCAAAGCTGGAATAGGCAGAATATTCATGAACGCCAGAATGATTGATAGAAAAGCGGTGCGTTCCCAAAATGTTTTCCAATCCCACTGAGCCGGGAATAACCCGCCAATTGTTCCGAATCCACCCAGACTGGAAGCGCCTTCCTTGGTGAATACATACTTCATATCGCTCACATACCCTTTCAAAGTCTTCACTCCCACAACAATCCCCTGAGGAATAGAAGTAAGAATATCGTAACGATATGTCACTGTTTGATACAACTCATTCGGCATCATGGCATAAACACCCATCTTTCCTGCCGTATCCGTACGTAATACAACAGACTGAGCCATCCCGTGTCGATAGAAGCCTATGGTCACATCAGCGCCCTTATGCTGGGACAAAGCTTTAGCCACATCGTCAAAAAGAGGTGTATTAACTCCATTGACCGAAACGATACTATCTTTTGGCTGTAAGCCAGCCAATGCAGCCGGTGCATTTTTATCGGACAATTTACGGATCACCATTGGAAAGCGAAACGGATCAGCAAAGCCTTTACGATCGCGCATCACTCTCTGCATCATATCTGTGGGAATGGCAATAACGGTCTCCATACTATCGCGCTTCACCGTAACGGTCTTAGCATTCACAACCGCACGGAAACTCTCTTCTCCAAAGCGGTCCAACTGTATGTTATCGGCCTTAAGTAAAATATCGCCATCCTTAAAACCTACATTCTTAAATGTCTGACTATAATACATCCCGGCCTTCATGTTCTTCAAGGGCAGATAAGTATCACCCCAGACATAAAGCACCATCGCATAAATAAAAAGAGCCAGAAGAAAATTAAAAAGCACGCCGGCAATCATAATCATCAAACGCTGTCCCGCCGGTTTCGAACGAAACTCATAAGGTTTGGGAGGCTGAGCCATCTGCTCCTTATCCATACTCTCATCAATCATTCCGGCGATTTTGCAGTATCCGCCCAGAGGTAACCATCCTATACCATATTCGGTATCACTATTTTTCGGTTTGAACTTAAAGAGAGAGAACCACGGATCAAAGAAAAGATAGAACTTCTCAACACGTACCTTATATATACGAGCAAAGATAAAGTGACCAAACTCGTGGATCAGCACCAATATCGACAGACTCAATATGAGTTGGAGTGCTTTAATCAAAAATGTTTCCATTTACTACTTATTTTCGTTTTATTACTATCAATTTTACTCAATCATTTCAAAACAACATCGCAGCAATCTGTCGCGCTTCCGCATCTGTTGCCACGTAATCATCATATGTCGGCGTTGCAATAAATGCCGCTTTTTGCATGGTTTTTTCAATCACATCACTCATTTGCAAAAAACCGATTCTGTCTTGCAGATAGGCAGCCACTACTACTTCATTGGCGGCATTCAATATGCAAGGCATATTTCCTCCTTCGCGTACAGCTTCAAAAGCAAAAGCCAGATTTCTGAAACGATGCATATCGGGTTCTTCAAAAGTTAATGTCGAATAATGACTAAAATCCAGTCGTTGAGCTTTGCTCTTCAAACGATTCGGATATGAAAACGCATAACTTATCGGCAGTTTCATATCCGGGATACCCAATTGTGCAATGACTGCACCATCTTCAAACTGCACCATTGAATGAATAACCGATTGGGGATGGATCAAGACCTGAATCTGCTTCGGAGTCATGCCAAACAGCCACTTGGCTTCAATCATTTCAAATCCTTTGTTCATCATCGAGGCCGAATCAATAGTCACCTTCGCTCCCATCGTCCAGTTCGGATGTTTCAAAGCCTGTATTTTCGTTACCGTTGCCAACTCCTCCAATGTCTTTGTCCGGAAAGGGCCACCCGAAGCCGTCAGTAATATTTTTTCCACCGGATTGTTCCATTCACCGGCTAAACATTGAAAAATAGCTGAATGTTCCGAATCTACCGGGAGTATCGGGACTTTATTTTTTTCAGCTAAAGAAGTCACTAGTTCGCCTGCAACTACCAATGTTTCCTTATTTGCCAAAGCGATAGCCTTTCCCGCGCTAATGGCAGCAATTGTCGGCTTCAATCCCGAATATCCAACCAGTGCAGTAAGCACCATATCAATAGCTTTCAACTGCACAACCTGAACCAACGCATCAGGTCCGGCCCAAACTTTGATAGGAAGATCTTCAAGCGCTTCTTTCAGTTCAGGATACTTCTTTTCGTTAGCGATAACGACTACTTCAGGCAAATATTTACGAGCCTGACTAATTAGCAAATCCACCTGATTATTTGCTGTCAAAACATAAACTTCAAACAAGTCGGGATGCTCGTCAACGACTTGCAAAGCCTGCGTTCCTATAGAACCTGTCGAACCTAATATGGCTAAATTTCTCTTCATGACTATTAAAAAGCTACATAATCTTCAGGATTCACCGGAATACCATTGTGCCACAACTCAAAATGAAGATGTGGTCCTGTTGATAATTTTCCTGTATTTCCTGCTAAAGCTATTGCTTCACCGGCCTTCACTTGATCGCCAACTTCTTTAAGCAATAACTCATTATGTTTATATATAGATATGAATCCGTTTTTATGCTGAATCTGAATCACATTCCCAAAATTCAGGTCAAAACCGGTAAATATAACCGTACCATCCAAAGTAGCAAGAACGCTGCTTTTGGGTGAAGCGGCTATATCAACCCCATAATGCCGCGCATCCGGCTCAAAATGGGAAGATATCAATCCATTCACAGGTTTGCAGAAAAAAACATTATCTGTAACAACTGCTTTAGTATTCAAACTGGAAAGATTATATTTCTCTTCATCTTCGATTGTTTTTACAAATGACTGCTCCCGCTTTGTCGTCGGAATCTCAAAATCTGATTTTACACGTGCCAGTGAATCGATCGCATGAATTGAATCAATGGCAATCGTTCCAGATAATATACCGTTCACATTATCCAGATACAATTCATGAATCTGTATCATACGCTCTAAAGAATCAGCGCGCAAAGCGTTCTGAATAATCTCTTTACGTACTTCAACATCTAAATATCCAGGCAAATAATTACGTATTGGTGTCTTGATGATAATAACAGCTGTAAACACGATAAGCAATAATGCAAACAAAATCAGCAAAGCGAATGCCGATAACTGAGACAGTCGGAAAGCCCAAACTTCTTCAAGTGTATTCTCATTGATAAAGGAGAGCTTATACTTGAAACGTATCTTGTGCCAAAACGACTTTACATTTGTTTTCTTATGCTTGCGTACCATATTACGATCATCAACTCTCAAATATCCAATAAGCCGTCAGGGACAGAAACATCCAATCGTTTTCCTTTCACATCAACAGTGAGAATCAATTCATCCACCGCCGGGAGCAACAATTCCTTTTCTTCCGATGATATTTTCAGCAAAACATTTATTGTCGAATCATCAACATCCATCACTATTCCTAATAAACCATGCTGTTTATCAACGACCTCAAAACCAATCAAGCTATTCCATGACCCGCCTTCTGTCACCTCTTCCGGCTCTACCTTGCTTAACGGATAATAGACCTGTCTGCCAGAGAATTCACGAGCGGCCACTTCATCATCTACATTTTCAAGTTTTACCAAAACAACCGTATCCGACTTATATCGATAATCCTCAATAAAAAATGGGACCAAAATACCATCCATATCGCACACAATATAATCATCCCCGCTGTCATCAAACAAGTCATAATCGGTGATCAGAGCTATCTCTCCTTTGACTCCATGAGGTTTAGCAAACTGCCCAATCTTAAAAACATCTTCTTTCTTTATCATAGCTTGAGTTATATGCGGGTTATATGAGCCCCTAATCGGTTCAGCCGCATATCAATACTCTCGTATCCACGGTCAATCTGATCAATGTTTTGAATGATGCTGGTTCCTTCAGCACTCATAGCCGCAATAAGCAAAGCAATACCTGCCCTTATATCCGGAGAAACCAACTTGGCTGCACGCAATTTAAAACGATTACCTAATCCGATCACTGTTGCCCGATGCGGATCACACAGAATAATCTGCGCACCCATATCAATCAGCTTATCTACAAAAAACAATCTGCTTTCAAACATTTTTTGATGAATCAGTACACTCCCCACCGCCTTTGTTGCGACAACCAGAAAAACGCTCAACAAATCAGGCGTAAGCCCCGGCCATGGTGCATCCGAAATGGTCATGATCGAACCATCCATAAACGTATCTATCTGATACGAATCTTGAGCAGGAATATGAATATCATCACCCACTTGTTCTACAGAAATGCCAAGCCGGCGAAACGATGCCGGAATGATACCCAGCATGTCCGATCGTGTATTTTTTATTGTAATATCAGAAGCTGTCATCGCAGCCATCCCGATAAAACTTCCTACTTCAATCATATCCGGGAGGATTGTATGTGATGTACCTCCAAGAGAATCAACTCCTTCAATCGTAAGTAAGTTCGAACCGACACCAGAAATCTTTGCCCCCATCCTGTTCAACATGGAAGAAAGTTGCTGAATATAAGGTTCGCATGCAGCATTATATATAGTTGTATTACCTTCAGCCAATACCGCTGCCATCAAAATATTCGCTGTTCCCGTCACAGAAGCTTCATCAAGCAACATATAAGCTCCTTTCAGGCGTTGGGCATTAACTTCGTAGACCTGGCGTTGGGCATTGTAACTAAAACATGCTCCCAGGGCCTGAATACCAACAAAATGCGTATCTAGACGACGACGTCCGATCTTATCGCCTCCGGGTTTGGGAATAAGTGCCTTACCAAAACGTGAAACCAACGGACCCACAATCATCACCGAACCCCGGAGAGAAGAACTCTTCTTCAAGAAATCATCTGTCTGAAGATAATCAAAATCAATCTGATCCGCCTGAAAAGAATAAGTACCTTCAGAAGGATGTTCCACTTTTACGTGCATATTACGCAAAAGCTCAACCAGATTGTTCACATCCAAGATATTAGGTACATTTTGAATCGTAACCTTTTCCTTTGTGAGCAACGTAGCACAAATCACTTCCAATGCTTCATTCTTTGCACCTTGAGGGATAATCTCACCCGATAACTGATAACCGCCTTCTATGACAAACGAATTCATCTGCCTTTTCGAGAAAAGTTTTTCTTGTTTGTATTGCTTTTATGTGCCACCACATCTTTACATTCCACCAATTTGAGTACATCCTCATTCAGAGCTATACGTCCATTAGAAAGATCGTTCAAATCCAGGAATATTTTTTTATCATCAACGGAATCTTTATTCCATGTCAGATAAGACTTTTTCATTTGCGTAGCCAAAAGTATTATCAGCTGATCTTTTTCTGAACCGGGCTGAAGTTCTGCCGCCTTTTGAATCATCATCTCCAAAAGCTTTCCGTAATGTCGATAATGGAAGCGAGAATTGCTGTAAGACAAACGGGGTGGACGCTTATACAGATTTTCCTTTTTGACAATCTCATAAGGATAATCTATATCCAGTTTAAAATCAGCCATTATTGCCAGATGATCCCAAAGAATATGCTTAAAGTCATTCACATCACGCAGATGTGGAAACATGTTCCCCATAATGTTGATTATCGCATCTGCACAACGTTTACGTTCTTCCCGGTCCTGGATAGTCACACAGTAATCCACCATATTTTGGATGTTTCTTCCATATTCAGGAAGAGTCAGCTTTTTTTCTTTTGTATTATATTCCATTCTACTAATGTTTGGGCACAAAGTTACAGATTATAATTAACTTATACAACTCATTCCCTTTCAACCTCAAAAGATAGAGGTTCATTTAAGAATAATTCAGGCGCACTTTCTAAATAATAACAAATACGGGTTTCATAAAATATATAGCCGAAATCATTCAACCACACTTTTATAGAACCCGTATCGAAATATAACTATTTATTATTCAGTAAGTGCATCAATAACAGATTGATTAGCCGCCTTAACAGCTGCTTCATCAATCTTGATGACTTTACGGTCATAGGTCATCAGCCCATTAACCTCACCTTCAACATCTGTCGTCTGTGTATAGACCCCGGCAGAAAATCCCTTGCTTACCAAATCTCTCAATTCGCCTGCAAGCTTTACATATTCGGCTGTCACTTCGCTTCCGTTCTTAAACTGCACATAGCCCCAATTGCGTTTGTTCCACCAGAGATGACCTTCAACCGGCAGACCCAGACCGCCATATTCGCCCAATACATTGATACGTTGCGGGTCGAACAAGTACATCGACGGGTTCGGATAATTATGCAAATCGAGCATATCTCCACACATACGATAGTTACCTCCGCTTGCCGGATTCACCAATCGGGAAGGATCATACGCTTTAGTCCAGGCTGAAACATTCTCAGTATCAAACTGTCCCCAAGCTTCATTAAACGGAACCCAAGTAACAATACATGGATTTGACATTCCAAAGTCCATGATTTCTTTCCATTCCTGCTTGTAATTTTCAATAGATTCAGCCGAACGTTGTTTGTCGGTACCTCCTCCATAGACGTGAGGCTGCCAACTGTTACCCATATCTCCACTTGGCATATCCTGCCAAACCATGATTCCCAAACGATCACAATGATAATACCAACGAGCGGGCTCAACCTTCACATGCTTACGAATCATGTTAAATCCAAAATCTTTCGTTTTCTGAATATCAAAAGCCAAAGCGTCATCCGTCGGTGCCGTATACAACCCATCAGGCCACCAGCCCTGATCGAGGGGGCCATATTGAAATACCGGTTTATTATTTAGAAACATACGCATGATCCCTTTTGAATCGCGCTGTGCAGAAATCTTGCGGAAAGCGGTATATGATTTCACTTCATCCAATATTTTTCCTCCTTTAGTTAACGACACTTTCATATCATACAGATAGGGATTAGAAGGAGACCAAAGCACCGGATCCGATACAACGAGACGCAATTCCTGATTCTGTACACCTTTGGCTGAAGCAACCACTTTCCCCTTATCCAACAACTGTACAGAAACGATTCCCGACGAACAATCGCAAGAAGTAGCAGTTGTTACATTCATCACATTATGATCTATATCCGGAATAGCTTTAACAGCCGTGATATGTGCCGCAGCCACAGGCTCAATCCACACAGTCTGCCAAATACCTGTAACTGATGTATACCAGATTCCTTCCGGGTTAGAGGTTTGTTTACCACGGGGCTGGAAACCTTTATCCGTCGAATCCCATACGCGAACGACCAGTTTCTGTAAGTTTTTACCATTCAGATACGGTGTGATATTAAAGGAGAACGGTGTATAACCTCCCTTATGCGAACCAATCAGTATATCATTAACAAAAACATCGGCTTTCCAGTCGACAGCTCCGAAATTAAGCATAACCTCTTTACCTTTCCAGGCCGTCGGAACCGTGAACACCCGTTTATACCACAGTTCATTCTTTTCGCCGACTTCTTTCTGAACGCCGGACAAAGAAGATTCAATAGCAAAGGGGACTAAAATATTCCCGTCGAATGTTGTCGGCTCAGTTGCCCCTACGGGCCTAACGGCATATTCCCATTCGCCGTTCAGATTCATCCACTGCGAACGCTCCATCAACGGACGCGGATATTCCGGCAAAACATTCTTCGGATTAACCTGTTCCGCCCATTTTGTTTTAATCTTGTCGCCAGCAGGTTTCCATTGCGCCTGTGAACTTAGCGTTAAAACTAATGCAAAACCTAATAATAATGTTTTCCTCATCATTTCCATTTATTATTCATTAATTACTTTTTATTCTTACACATCTGGTCTTCCAGCATCTTCATAAAATATCCGCCGACGACACTGCGGGCACGAAATCCAACAGAATGGCCGTCCAACGTTTCATGCCAGTCACTGAGAGGCATACGAGTCTGCGTCTCATTGGCATATTTATATATCGGAGCCACAAGCTGATTAAAATCATTCGGATTACTTGCCAGAGAAGCACTCCACATTATCCAGTCGGATTTTGTATATGTCTTGCGGCTATCCAACGGCAAGCCATACTTGTTTTGCTTCTTTAAGTAATAAGCCACCTCCTTTGTTGCAATATCTTTCGGGAATATATTCATACCAAACAATTTGTCCCAAATAAGATTATACTTCTGGCTCCATGTATCTTTCTGATCGAAAGTCAAACGATAATGATCGCCATTATCAGCCATTGTCACCCATTTTGCAGCCATCGTCTTTGCAGCAGCTACATATTTTTGCGATGTAGCCTTATCGCCCAACATCTCTGCCAGCTTCCCATAACCGGCAATGCCCATGATTGCTTTGATAGAAAGATTGGCATTATGAGCAAAATGCCCTGCAAAATCATCAGTACAAAGTTGATTTTCAGGATCTAATCCTGCAGTCATCAAGTAGTTGGCCCACGTGGTGAGGACTGTCCAGTGTTTCTTTGCATATTCGGCATTGCCTTCACGCATGGCTATTGCCGTAGTCAGAATCAACATATTCCCACTTTCTTCAACAGGCATATCGCCACCATACGTTTGCCCGTTAGCTTGTGGGTAAGTGCCTGTATCATGTGCTGCAAACGGTTTTTTCCACTTTCCACTTTCGCTGAAATAAAAGATCGGGTTCAACATTCCTTTCAGTAAATCCGGATTATACAACAAGAATAATGGTGCTGAAGGATACGTCACATCAACCGTACCAATTGAACCGTTACTAAAATTCTCTTTGGAGAAGAAAAGCAAGTTTCCATCCTTGTCTGTCACCAGTTTATGAGCAGCGATAGACTGACGATAAGCAATAGCACACAATTCAGCATATTCTTTACCTCCTGATTTTTCAGCCTCATTCATCATTTGCGTATCAAACATCCGACAATCTTTCATCACCGAATTATATTCCTTATTTGCTTCTTCAAACGCCTGATAAATAGTATTTTGTCCGTCATGTTTCCAATATGCCATCCGGTTTTCCTTAAAATACTGGATCGAATACACATCATCATAACCCAACATCACAAAATCGGAAACCGGTTGTATCACATTACCCAAGTCGTGACTGTAGGCAAGCACGCTCATTCTTTTTTCCATATTTGAAGACAATGATTCAGGTGTTACACCTGCAGGCAGTTTCCCTTCTTTCACAAAACTCTGCTTTGTCGTAAAATAATCACCCAGTTGCAGATTTGTTTCTTTCTTGGAACCGGCAGCCATAAAAAAATACCCCCAATCGATACGTACATCATCTCCTGTACGTTCCAAAACGGGCTGTTTGATTGTCCCCGTTTTCAGGTATGTAATATTATTCTTCTCTTCACGTACGAACGTCACGTTCTCACCTGTTGTATTAACGGCTAACTGCGGTGTTGCCTCGAAATAGATCTGCACAGCATGCTGTTTGCCATCCAGTGACTTAACCTGATATGACAAATAATTGACAGGGCGCGACATCAAATCCAAATTATCCATCAACAACGGCGCTGTAAAAATCAGATTCAGCTGTACCGGACCGCATTCAAAAGTATAAAAAGTTTGAGTCGGAAGTACATTGACCGACTTCTGAACAGCGGATTCTTTAAATGCAACCTTATTTGTTTCTCTTTTCAGTAAACCAAAATCCACATAGCCTCCTCCTTCCTGATTATGACAATGAGCTGCAATAATATTCTTTCCCGGCTTCAATGTGGCTTTCACTGAAGCAGGAAGCTCAGTCAAGATATCGTTTTTCCAGGAATAGTCCGTTGAAACAACCTGTTTTCCGTTGATAAACAACTCAAACGTGTCATCGTGCGAATACTTCAGGAATACACTACTTGCAGAGCAGTCTTCTGTCAGGTCAAACGTCCGTCTGACCCAAATATCCTTACTCTCCCACGGAGTGTACAAATTGGGCTGTCCGGCGGTACCGAAAGCTCCCAGACCTTTTTCCCACGATGCATCATTATAACTTGTATCCGCCCAATTAGCTGCCGGTTGTTGTTCTGTATAAGTAGCAGCCCATTCACCTGTAGCAGCTGTAGGAAGTATCGTTTTCATAGGTGTATCTTCCTCCCCCATAAACCGGTAAGTCTTTCCATCCACACGAATGGCGCCCATCAGGGGATGCTCTTTTCCCGTCCAGTGACGTGTCGGTTCGTCATACAATTTATCCGAAAACGACCAAATACTTGTATATGGATCAATCGTCACCAACGGATATGAAGGAGCACGCAATGTATTTACCTTTTCCGGAGTAAAATAGTCAGGAGTGCTGCAAGCGCACAAAAAACCCGCAAACAGGGATAAAGCAGAGAATAGTGTACTTTTCATGATTGTCAATTTATTATAAACAGATATTTCCACAAAATAAACTAATTTTTCTCAGAATACAGCTATTCCATCGCACTATTTTCTGCTTAGATGACCTAAAAAAGAAATTGGACACAAACCGAATTGATTTGTATCCAACATAATTATTTGTTAAAGTATTAAGAACTAAACGTTCTTCTTTGCCGTTATTTTCTTCACAGCTGTTTTCTTCGCAGGTGTTTTCTTTACTACAGTTCTTTTTTTTGCTTTTCCTGCTACAGGCGTTTTTTCCTCCGCAACGGCGTCTTTAGTTGTTTTTGCACCTTTCGCGGTCTTCTCTTTCGAAAAAACGCCTTTAGCTGCTTCAGAGATTATTTTCTGACAATCATTTAATGTCAATTGACCCGGATCAAGAACCGCTTTAGGGATTCGATAATTCTCCCCTTTATAGGCGATATACGGACCAAAGCGGCCTTTTAATATCTGCATCTCCGGCTCTTCATCGAAGCTCTTCACAAATCGTTCAGCCTCTTTTATACGTTTTTCCTCTATCAGTTTGATGCCCTCTTCCAGTGTAATTGTAAGCGGATCCAGATCCTTGGGTATTGAGACAAACTTCCCATCGTGACGAATAAACGGACCAAAGCGACCAATAGCAGCGACCACCGTCTTCTCTTCGTAATCGCCGAGTGTTCGCGGCAGATCGAAAAGCTTCAAAGCCTCTTCAAGCGAGATCGTTTCAATAGACTGTCCTTTGCGCAATGGTGCAAACTGTGGCTTGGGTGCATTCTTATCGTCCGCATTATGAGCACCGATCTGAGCAACCGGACCAAAACGACCGATCTTGACAAACACAGGCTTTCCACTCTTTGGATCAACACCAAGTTCGCGTTCACCGACCTTATGCTCTGTTTTTACAGCCGAAGCCGATTCAACAATCGGATGGAACGTCTTGTAAAAGTTATCAATTGCTTTCGTCCAGATCATTTGTCCTTCAGCCACAGCATCGAATTCCTTTTCCACGTTCGCCGTGAAATTATAATCCATCACTAAAGGAAAATACTCCATCAGAAAATCATTGACAACCATTCCAATATCTGTAGGCATCAACTTCCCGCGGTCTGCACCGACAACTTCTGTCTTCGCAGATTCCTTAATCTTGCTCTTCGAAAGCTTAAGTATCGAATATGTCCGCTGTATTCCCTCCTTATTCTCTTTTACGACATACTCGCGATTTTGTATCGTCTGAATTGTCGGAGCATAAGTTGAAGGACGACCGATACCCAGTTCTTCGAGCTGACGTACCAAGCTGGCTTCCGTATAACGAGGTGGATGTTGTGTGAAGCGTTCGATAGCCGTAGCTGTATTCAGTTTAAGAACATCATTCAAGATTACTGGTGGGAGCAGCCCATTTTCCTGTTCACTTTCTTCTTCGTCGTCATTGCCTTCCAGATAAACTTGCAGAAACCCTTCAAACTTCATGACCTCCCCTACCGCAACAAAACGTTCGATGCTTCCATTCATATTTATCGAGATCGTTGTACGTTCCATTTCCGCATCGGCCATCTGACTTGCAATAGTACGTTTGCGGATCAACTCATAAAGTTTTTTCTCATGCTGTTCGCCATCAATCTCAACATTTGCAATATAGGTAGGACGTATAGCCTCATGCGCTTCCTGAGCTCCTTTGCTCTTTGTATGATACTGGCGGAATTGATAATAGGCCTCACCATAAGTATTGATGATAGCCTCTTTTGCCGTTTCCAAAGCCAAATTGCTCAAGTTTACAGAATCGGTACGCATGTAAGTAATTAATCCCGATTCATACAAACGCTGTGCAATCATCATCGTATGCGTCACTGAAAGTCCCAATTTGCGAGCTGCCTCCTGTTGTAGTGTAGAAGTTGTAAACGGAGGTGCAGGCGATTTCTTCACCGGCTTGGTTAATATATCACTGACTGAAAATGTTGCGTTTTTGCATTTTTCCAGGAATTCCATGGCTTCCTGCTTGTTTTTAAGGCGTCTGGCCAGTTCAGCCTTCAGCGCCGTTGTACCGTCAGGCAGTATAAATTCGGCTGTCACCCGATAGGACGATTCAGTAACAAAAGCATTGATTTCGCGTTCGCGCTCAACAATCAGCCTGACAGCCACCGACTGTACACGTCCTGCTGATAATGCCGGCTTCACCTTACGCCAAAGAATCGGAGAAAGTTCAAATCCGACAATACGATCCAATATGCGACGCGCCTGCTGTGCATTTACCAGATTAATATCAATATCACGCGGTGTATCTATTGCATGCAAAATTGCAGTCTTTGTTATTTCATGAAAAACAATACGTTTTGTACTTTCAGGCTTCAGTTTCAAAACTTCGTATAAGTGCCATGATATAGCCTCTCCTTCACGATC
The DNA here is from genome assembly GCA_028707405.1 of Parabacteroides sp. Classification (GTDB taxonomy): domain Bacteria; phylum Bacteroidota; class Bacteroidia; order Bacteroidales; family Tannerellaceae; genus Parabacteroides. The sequence goes on from JAQWBH010000022.1 coordinate 22,259, forward strand.
CTCATCGGAAGCAAGCCAAACCTGTTCGGCATCCTGAGCATCCTTCTTCAGTTCGGCTACTAACGCCTTTTTTTCTTTAGGGATAACATATTCAGGTTTGTAATCATGTTCCACATCTACGCTGAATTCTTTAGGTTTCAGATCACGTATATGCCCATAACTGGACATGACCTTGTAATCTTTTCCAAGAAATTTTTCTATTGTTTTAGCCTTTGCTGGAGACTCTACAATCACCAAATTCTTCTGCATAATTCATCTTTTCTTTTGGATTCGGTTGCAAACTTACATAAATAATTCACTTTACAGTATATCTTTGCACAGAGAATTCTAAATATTTCACGAATGGATACAATTAAACAACTCATTAACGAAGGCAAAATTGAAGAGGCAATTCGCCTGTTAGACGATTATATACAAAAGAATAATCGCTCCGAAGAAGCCTATTATTTGCGGGGCAAAGCCTACAACAAAAAAGGGGATATACGCCAGGCTCTTAACAGTTATTTGGCAGCCATAGAGATAAATCCCGACGGACCTGCCAAAACGGCTTATGATTCATTAATACATATTCTCGACTTTTACAACAAAGACATATATAACCCATAATCTCTGCCCAATTATAATTCACGGCCTTTGTTTATGTACCTGTCGATTCCTCTGACGATCTCGCCAATCCAAAGTACAAGTGAAGTTGAAGCAATGATTACCAGCCAGTCTGATCCCGGCAGCGGAACCACATTGAACATTTGTCCGCCAAAAGTGACAATCAGATATTGCCCCACAACAATGATCAGTGCGACAATTAGAAAAGTCTTGCACTCCCATAAGTGTGCAAACGCCGAACGTCTTTCCATAAATGCCTTGGCATTAAACATATTCCAGAATTGCAGCATCACAAAGAAAGTAAAAAAGCGTGACAGATCAAGCGGATTCAAGCCGTCGTCAGAATGAAAATGAAGCAATAATCCTACCAATACAACAACAAACAATATGCCTACTCCAAAAATATGATACGCCATCGGACGCGTGATAATAAAATCGCCGTTCTTTCCGCTTTTGCGCGGCTTGTCTTTCATCACCTTCTCATTCGGCGGGAGCGAAGCCAGCGCAGCTGCCGCAAAAGTATCCATGATCAGATTCACCCACAGCATCTGGGTAATCGTCAGCGGCGACTCCGTTCCAATCAATGAACCTATCAGTACAATCAGGCAAGCTGCCACATTGATCGTCAACTGAAACAGTAAAAATTTCTGAATATTGCGATAGAGCGAACGGCCCCACATCACAGCCCGTGTGATACTACTGAACGAGTTATCCAATATTGTGATATCGCTGGCTTCTTTAGCGACGGACGTGCCATCACCCATTGAAAGACCTACTTGCGCCGCTTTCAATGCCGGAGCATCATTCGTTCCATCACCGGTAACAGCTACAACTGCATTTTTCGACTGTAGAAGTCTTACCAGCCTCTGCTTGTCCGTCGGGCGGGCGCGGCACATAATTTTCAGATCGAGCACGCGATCCAGTGCTTCTTTGTCGGTCAAAGCCTCAAAACCCGGACCCGTAATCATATTACGATCCGTATCCGTTTCTTTCCACGTCCCGATCTGTCGTGCAATCTCGCGAGCCGTTCCCGGCGTGTCGCCGGTAACAATCTTCACATCGATACCTGCATCCAGACAACTCTTTACAGCGGCAGGCACATCCTTACGCACAGGATCCGAGATCGCCACAATGCCAAGATAAGTCAGATTCACATGATGCAAACGACCATCGGCAAAGAACGAGTCGTCGGCATCATCATCCACAATCTGATATGCGAAGCCCAGTGTCCGCATCGCCTGATTTTGATAAGCCAGGAGTTGCTTTCCAATAATATCTTTACATTCTTCAACCGATTTGAATGTTCCATCCATTGCCACACGCTGACTATTCGCCAGCACGATTTCGGGAGCGCCTTTCACATACAGCACTTTTTTGCCAAGCAATGCCGACTTCACCAGTGTTGCCATATATTTGCGTTCGGTCGAAAACGTCAGCTGATCGAGTACCATCGCATCCTCGCGCAGTTCCAGATAATTTTGGTTCTGTCCATTCAGCCATAGCAACAGCGCCGCCTCAGTAGGATTTCCCAGAGTAGCAATCTTTTCACCGGAGAAATCCAAAAACGCCGTCGAGTTGGCTGAGATTCCTTCACGGATCAAGTTACTCAGTTCGTCATCACCCAGCTGCTGATCCTTCAGATTGTAGAAACGTGTCTCATGCACCTGCATCCGGTTCTGAGTGAGCGTTCCCGTCTTGTCAGTGCAGATCACCGTTGTAGCCCCCATCGTTTCGCAGGCATGCATCTTCCGCACCAGATTGTTCGTCTTAAGCATCCGGTTCATACTCAAAGCCAGGCTCAGTGTTACACTCATCGGCAACCCTTCAGGCACAGACACCACGATCAAGGTAACCGCGATCATAAATATATTCAGTATATGACTAACCAAATCCATCACCGGCATTCCCGATGTTGAAAGCAGGAGTTTGATCAACAATGCCACAAAAGTAACAACAGCGATAGCATAGCCTCCTTTACTGATCACCTTGGCCAGTCCGGCAAGCTGAATCTGCAGTGGTGTATCCACGTTATTTTCAATCTGCGACCCTTCGTACACCTTTCCGTAGCCGGTAGCATCACCCACTTTCTCTACTTCCATGATTCCATGTCCGTCGGCCACAGTCGTTCCCCGCATCACCACGTTCGAAGGATAGGTTGTCTCCGGATCGAAGTCGGCTTCGTTTATTGTTTTAGAAGTCAGCGGTTCGCCTGTCAGAGTTGATTCATTCACTTGCAGAGAAACCGCCTCCAGCAGATGACCATCGGCGGGGATCTCCTCTCCTGTCTCCAGCAAAACCAAATCACCTACGACTACTTCTTTTTTCAGAATCTGGCTGATATTTCCTTCTCTGATGACCTTCACCATCGTATCATCGTTGACCGTATTCAAAACACTGAAAGCCTTGTTCGCCTTCACTTCGAAAGCAAAACCCACTCCTGTAGCCAGTATGATCGCAAAGAATATTCCCAATGGTTCCAAAAAGGCCGCAAAGCCTTGCGCGTCAGGCCCCCAGCAGTGAACACCTGCAATAACCATTGACAAGAACCAGGCTACTAATAAGATTCTGATAATCGGATCTTCGAATTTTTCTATGAATTGACTCCAAAGAGAAGCTTTCTTCGGAGGGGTAAGAACATTCTCGCCATAGCGGTTTCTACTCTCTTCGACTTGTTGTTTGTTCAACCCCAAATACTGATTCTTCTCCATAAAATTATCTTGTTAAATATTAAGATGCAAAAGTAGTAAAAATGCCCAATATACCCAAGAAAAGGTTGAAAAGAAGTTTGCTAAATATTGGATACCTCAGAAATTTTGAGTTCATTTGTAAAGCTTTGCAATAGTTGCAAAATTCGTTATTGAAAATACAGAATATGCAAATTCAATTTTTAGGAGCTGCCCGCGAAGTGACCGGCAGCAAGCATCTTATCACTACATCCAAAGGGAAGCGCATCCTTTTGGACTGCGGAATGTATCAGGGGAAAGGTCTTGAGACCGATGCCATGAACAGAGACCTGGGTTTCGACCCGCGTACAATCGACTATCTTGTGCTCACGCATGCACATATAGATCATTCGGGACTTATTCCCTACATCTATAATCATGGGTTCCGCGGCTCCGTGATCTGCACCAGTGCAACACGCGACCTGTGTGCCCTGATGCTTAAAGACTCCGCTCATATTCAGGAAAAAGATACCGAGATGTTCAATAAAAAACGTTCGTTCCGCCACGAGCCGCCTGTCAAACCTCTTTATCGCATATCTGATGCCGAAGATTGTATGAATCTGTTTATCAGCGTTGCCTACGGAAGACGTTTCTATATGAACGACGAGATAAGCGTCAAATTCACCAACACCGGTCACATGCTTGGAAGCGCGGCAGCCCACATCCGCATCATTGAGAACGGCAAACCGACGAACATCACCTTCACGGGTGATCTCGGTCGTCTTCAAAACCCCATATTGCAATCACCCGAGCCTTTTCCTCCCTGCGACTACCTGATTGCCGAATCTACATACGGCAACCGTCTTCACGGAGAGATGAAAGAAGTCTCAAACCGGCTACTGGAAATCATCCGTCATACCTGCGTGGAAAACAAAGGTCCGCTTATCATTCCTTCTTTTGCCATTGGCCGAACGCAAGATATCGTTTACGCACTCAATAACCTGTTCAACGAAGGGCGGCTGCCCAAAATACAAATCTTTGTAGACAGTCCGTTGGCCGTCAATGCCTGCGACATCTTCCGCCTTCATACCGACGGGTTGAACAACGATGTCCGGAATACGATGCTTACCGACCCCGATCCCTTTGGATTCAACTCGCTTCATTACATCAAGGAAGTTGAAGATTCCAAGAGGCTTAACAGCTACAACAAGCCTTGTGTAATCATTTCACCGTCAGGTATGTTGGAAGCCGGTCGCGTAAAACACCATTTCCGCAACCACGTTGAAGATCCCCGCTGTTCGGTGCTTATTGTCGGCTACTGTTCGCCAAACACACTTGGCGCACGCATTCAGCGTCCCGGACTAAAGGAAGTGTCGATCTTCGGCAAGATGTATGAGATGCGTGCCGGCGTCGACAAGATTGAAGCCTATTCAGGTCACGGCGATTATCAAGAGATGATCAACACGATCACAACAGCCCCCGTCGACCTCGTGAAGAAACTCTTCCTCGTTCACGGCGAATATGATGTGCAGTGCGATTATCGCAATGCCTTGCAGAACGTCGGCTACAAAGAGGTTGAGATTCCCTGCCGAGGCGACCGGTATGAATTAGAATAGATTCATACAGCATAAAATAAAAATAAAAAACACAAATAATTGCTTTTTATTGTATTATGTTGTACATTGCAGCATTAAATCTTTAAAAAGACTATACCATGAGATTTCACTTAATATTAGAAGTAAATAAACAAGCTTTTGGCGACCTTCTTCCGATCAACTATCAATATGAGCAATCTGCATTGATCTATAAAATATTATCACAAGGCGGAGAATCTTATGCTACCTGGTTACACGACAATGGGTTTGTGCTGGGAAACGGAAAAAGATTCAAACTATTCACCTTCTCGCCATTAAAGATCGAGAAACGTCAGATTCTTCGCGCCGAAGGCCTGATCAAGATTCTCAGCGACACTGTTGAATGGCAGATAACCTTCCTTCCGGAGCGCAGTACGGAGCAGTTTATTAAAGGATTATTCGTGAATCAGCAGTTTGAGATTGGCGACAAACAGTCGGTGGTCCGTTTCAATGTACGTCAAGTAGAAGTCGTCCCTTCGCCGGTTTATACTGACGAGATGACTTTCCGGACAATGTCTCCACTTTGTTTGCGGTGCTGCAGAAACGATGGTTCCATTCAATATATCTCCCCTTCAGATCTCCGTGCAGCCACAGCACTACGCGCCGGTCTTATATCCCGTTATAAAGCATATTACAAAAAACCTTTTGCCGAAGATTTTGATTTCAGTTTCACACTCCTGAATGAACCGAAAGCCAAGCTGATGAAAATCAAAGCAGGGACAGCGCAAGAGACACTGGTCAAAGGCTACAAATGCGACTTCAAAATAAAAGCCCCGGCAGAATTAATGAAAATGATGTACGAAGGGGGAATCGGCGAACAATGCGCCATCGGCTTCGGATGCTTGACAGAAAAGAAAGACAGATGAATGATTATATCAGTTTCTACAAAAATCTATTAGGGTTTAGTCCCTATAAATATCAGGAACAAGTAGCGAATCTACTGTTAGCTGGTAAAAATGTAATTTTATCAGTTCCAACTGGTGCAGGTAAAACATGGGCGTCAGTTATGCCTTTTTTATATGCGAAGCAAAATGGAATAGTTGATTTCCCTCAAAAAATGATTTATAGTCTTCCGTTACGAACATTAACAAATTCAATTCATAATGATATTAATGATTTATTATCGAATGATGAAATAAAGTGTAAATACCCATTATTGTCGGACTTAATATCTATCCAGACTGGTGAATATTGTGATGATCCATATTTTGAAAAAGACATTGTTTTCTCAACAATAGATCAAACTTTGAGTAATTTTCTGTGCTTTCCTTTGGCTATTTCAAATAATCAGGCGAATATAAATGCAGGTTCATTAATAGGTAGCTATTTAATTTTTGACGAATTTCATCTATTGGATTCTAACTTATCTATGTCAACAACAATTGGAATGTTGAAGATATTGAAAAATCTATGTAGGGTTTGTATTATGACAGCTACGTTAACAAACGATTTTATATACTTTTTAAAGGAAAAACTTCCGGACTTTGAGATTGTATCAATAGAGTATTTTCCACAGGATATCTCCAAAATAAAATCACTAATTCCACCTGATAATAAAAGCATTAAGAAAGCTATTCATATATTTTACACAGTTCTTAATTCTAATGAAATTATTAATAAACACAAGAATAAAACAATTGTAATATGTAATCGGGTGGAAACTGCTCAACGTATATTCTTAGAGTTGGAAAATATAAAAAATAAATCTACTACGATATTCTGTATTCATTCAAGATATTTTGATTCCGATAGAAAAACGCTAGAGTTATCTATCAAAAAGTATTTTGGTAAATGCAGTAGTTATCAAGATGTTATTCTTGTGGCAACGCAAGTTATTGAAGCGGGCATGGATATTTCTTGCGATGTAATGTTCACTGAAATATCTCCTGTTAATTCATTCCTGCAAAGAGCTGGCAGATGTGCCCGTTTTGCAAAAGAATCTGGAGATATTTATGTTTGTGATGTTTTGAGTATTGAAGAAAAGGATAAGATAACTACAGAGGATGCCTCTGAAGAAGATAGAGCTGAAATAAGAAGACTAAATAATAGATATCTTCCATATGATAAAGATTTGTGTGATAAATCTTTCAATATGCTTAAACAGTATAATTATTTAGATGAAAAAACCTCACCAATCTTGGTTAATGAGGTTTTATGTGAAGAAGAGAAAAAAAAGGCACAAGTTATTTCTGATAATATATTTAATAAATTGATAATTCATAAATCATGGACTGATTGCGATAAAAAACATTATAAAGAAGCTATTCGAGATATACAGAGTATTGATATAGTATTGTTGGATATTAATAATTATCAAAATGAAAATATTATGCCTTGGAAATATGAAACTATTAGTGTATACAAATGGAGTTTTATTGGTTGGATAAACAGACTTGAAAATGAAATTGATTCAGATGATTGGCTTATTGCTAAAGCAGAAAGTTCTATGGATAGTCAGTTTGATGATGAATGGTTGGATAAGAATCGCTATATACTTCGTAGATTAGTTTCATCTGAATTAAAAACATATTATGATACGATCTTTGTGAATAATAAATACTTTAATTATAATAAAGCTGGATTCATTGTAGCCAATAATGAAGATAACATAATTTCACCTATGAGGCAAGCTCAAGAAAAAGAAAATAAAAACATTATATACAATAAAGATACTTTTTATCAACATAATAAGGCTCTTATAAATTGTTTTGAGCGTAATTTTAAGCCAAAGTTAAAATTCGTATTCAAACAGCTAAATAAATATTGGGGTAATGATGTCGATTGGTATAAAATAATTATATTAGCAATGTGCTTCCACGATTATGGAAAGCTGAATGAATTATGGCAGAAACCTATGCTTGAATTCCAACGTAAGAAAACGAATGATGAAGAATACTTCGAAATATTAGCTCATACTGATTACAATGAAACAACAGACAAAGAGCTTGAGAAACAATGTAAAATAAAACAAAAACCTCCTCATGCCGGTATTGGGGCATTGCAAGTGTACAATATTCTCAATGAAGAATATGGAGAAAAAATTGCAAGATGTGTAGCCTATGCTATCCTAAAACATCATGGCGTTAAAACAGAATCATTTGCCTCGTTTTCCATACCCGAAATGTATTTAGAAGGAATAAAAAAGTTGATGAGTGAAAATAGAATAGAATGCGATCTTATCTATAAGGATAGAAAAAGAATTTTAGATGATATAATACCAGAATTAGGAAAAGAAAAAGAATGGATTTTGTATCTCATGATTGTAAGAATACTAAGGTTGTGTGATCAAAAGGCTACAGAAAATAAAAACAAATATTATAATCTATGAATACATTTAGAATTAAAAAGACATCTGGAACATATTCAGAGTTATTAGAGACTTACGGACTATCTAATACTCTGTATCGACTCTTCACTGCATTGGGAGAACCAGATGTGGATATAATAATAACTGACAAGAACTTATTTTATGAAGTTTCAACAAGTATCGAAATAACAGATGATATGATAAATAGTCTAAGTTATTTTGGGCTTTTTAAATATATAAAGAATAAAATTGATTCTGAATCAACCCAAATTACAAATAATCAATATTTTGATTATCCGAAAAATAAAGAATGGAAGAAAGAAAGGAGTGATGCAATACAAAAGATTGGAACAGACTATAAAGGTAAAGATAAAGAAGAT
>JAQWBH010000231.1 GCA_028707405.1 Parabacteroides sp.
CCTAAGTTTGAGGATATCATTCAAAATTCTTTTCTAAGTTCCGACCTAAAAGAAAAGTATGCTGAATTATTAAAAGAACGGATAGACAGACTTTCGCAGGAAGCTATAAAACGGTAAAATATATAAGATAACCCATTGGCGGAATTAAATTAGTACATATTCAATTTGTCAAATGGAGTATTTCTTACTTATTCCTACAAATTGAATATATCACACCAAATGTGTCACTTGCACAAGCTACAATTTATTTTTATGTCTCATAGATTCTCCTTGTATGGAAGAACTTAGAATAGCCAAGTAAATAATGCTGACAATCGCGTGAACAGATATCACCGAAATATACATCACAACACTCCAGATAAAAAACTTCTCGCGTAAGGATCGAACAATGTTATATAAACTTTACCGGCGAACTGCAACACTTTATAACCCCATAAATACTGTAAGAATATAAGTCATTTATAATTCATGTCTTCATAAGACGTTGATTTATAACCACATTTATATAAATTATTCACTACGTTATCGAGCAAGGGCTTAAAGGCCTTTTTAAATACAGGCGATTTCCCAAACCATTTAACCAGACTTGGACTGATAGAATAATATATATGAATAAAAGCCCTACCATACCATGTGATAGACAATGTATAATCTCGAAATCGCCTTAATGTCCGAACTTCAGGACAATTATAAGATCCATATACAGCTGTAGCAACATAACAACCACCAGGCGTGGATATCTTAATATTAGGTTCTTCATACGTCGGATTGTACTTTTTAATTTTCCCCATGTATTCTTTTATGAGGTTACAGTTGCCTTTCTTGTCATTTAAGAACCCAATATATTGTAAATGAATTTTAATACCTGATTCCCATGCCTCTGCAGAAATTCTACCATACTGACTATCAAAAAGAGTATCCAACAGATTACCAAAATTATACATTATTTCTGCGGATGCAGATGCGTTATTACAATAATCTTGTACATAATTCATTCTTATACTTAAGTCTATTGAGTCATAATGACTTCTTGCAGCTAAAAAAAACATTAAGGAAATAGTATTTAATCTCAAAAAAATTTCTTCTAAAATCCTATTTTGATCTTCTTTGTTAGTATTTTTCTTAATCAAATCAAGAACAGGCTGAACACAATTTGACATCGTTGGTGCCGCTATCCAAATCTCTCCTATTTTACATCGAATAGATTGATAATATACTACATAAAAGTTAGCCTCCCAGCTATCAGGATCTTTTACAAGTATCATATCATAATATTTATATGCATTCTCGTTATTATTAGAGTCTTTAGCCCTGCGTGCAACCTGATACAAATTTGAAAGTTCGTCTGAACTGTCAAATTTTACTATACCATGAATAAGTAACTTTTGAGCTTCTTCAACTTTCACTTTACTACCACAATATGAACAAAGCCACCCGGTTCGTTCATTATCCAATTGCATAGTAGCCCCACAATTAGGACATTTTGCTGTTATTACACTCATATGAATCGTACTTAAAATTATATACTAGGAATAGGCAGAGGATAATTCCCGCTTTTATCAAATATTATCTAATTTGTCAATAGATGATAATATAGCTTCAAATGTGCCTGATATATCGCTCCTAAATGTAACACTTCCACAGGTTGTGATTTAGATTGCTAAAATAACTATTTATATTGTTCTTTGTATCTCATTGATTCACTTTTTTATAAAAAATAAATAATAATAAAGTAAAAATACTCACAAAAAGTATCAATTTTCCAATCAAATAAAACAATACTAAATAGGAAATAAACTTAATAATGGGGATGTTTTGATGCCGCACGTATTGATAAACCTCAATTATGTGTATATTTAAATCGTCATAATACCTAAGTTATGTGTATAAAGACAAACATCTATAACTTCAATTTCGTGAAATACAATTCTTATGAAAAGAATGAAACAACTCGTGACGGAGTTAAAAAGTTAATAAATTGATGGATGAAAAGTGAACATATCATTGGTATTTAGTATATTAGAAGTGCTCAAACTTTGTATGTACAACTTATATGCCATATTCGCTAATCGAACATAATTTCCGGATGGCATTTTAATGACCGTCAAAAGTTTACAAGAGAGCTAGTTCGATTTTTACGATTTTCCTTTCAGGTTCCTTTTTTTATTTTTATTTTTGTAGAATTCATAGTTATATGAAACTAGGGACGTTTAGTCAATAACATTTCTGTCCGGAAGAAAATCAAATTCGTATTATTGAATTGAAGTATTTCCCCGCCTCTCACAACCGAAATCGGATTGCTGTTTAAATTGAATATCGCATATCACCAAAGCGTCAGGTAATTCGACATCTTTTCAGAACTGTTGTTATTCTGTACATCACGTCCAGAGTGAATTATTTATACGTACATTCTAAAATAGTTAATCATGAACAACAAAACAAATTACTTCGATGAAAAATTGCTACCTACTAAAAAAGAAAAACAGATAATAGTCGATTTTCTATATAATTCTTTGGAAAAATTTGGTGATCCGAAAGAGGCTATTATGGCATGTGTAGAATACGCACTGAAACAGACTGTTTCATTTGGTGGTCTGATAGCAATGGTTAAAGATATGGATCGACCGGATAACCCTATTGTCAGTTGTGTAGTCTATAATCGAACTGGTATGAACAAGTATATACCTGAAAACATATTAGTATACATTGCAACAGACAAAAATTACCGAGGACAAGGTATAGGCAGAGCTTTAATCGAAGAGTCACTTAAACGAATAGATGGATCTGTGGCATTACATTGTGATCCCCAAAATCCAGCTAAACTGCTTTACGAAAAATTGGGATTTGCAAGTAAATACCTTGAAATGAGACTTTATAGATAAATGATTATGGCTACAATTAAATTAAATAGAGATAAATTAAAGTTCAACTATGATTTCTTGTCTGAGTATTTTAGTAAAAAAGGCATAGAATGGGGTATCGTATCTAAGCTATTGTGTGGAAACGAGTTGTTTATTAAAGAGTTGCTAGCCCTTGGACACAAGCAATTCTGTGAATCCAGAACCTCTCATATAAAACTGATTAAAAAGCTAGATCCCACTGTCGAGATCATATACATAAAACCTCCGGCGAAGCATGACCTCAAAGAGGTTCTTGAGTATTCGGATATAAGTATGAATACGGCTTTAAGGACAATCCGATTTATATCGCAAGAGTTGCAAAAACAGAATAAAACCCATAAGATTATTATTATGGTAGAGCTGGGGGAGTTACGCGAAGGAGTGATGGGAGAAGATCTTATCGAGTTTTATGAACAGGTGTTTAACCTTCCCAATATCGAGGTTATAGGCCTGGGAACAAATTTATCGTGTGTTAATGGGGTATTGCCCAGCTATGATAAATTGATTCAGTTATCTCTCTATAAAGAGCTTATAGAAACTAAATTCAATCGAAAATTAAAATATATTTCCGGAGGAGCATCGGTAACTATTCCGTTAATCGAGAGAGGACTACCTCCACAAGTAAATCACTTTCGTGTAGGCGAGACCCTTTTTTTCGGTACAGATGTCTATCATAGCGCCCTTTTCAAAGAAATGGAAACCGATATTTTTACCTTGGAAGCACAGATTATTGAGTTAAAGGAGAAGCCAATGACCCCCATTGGCGAAATGGGTAAGAATCTTCAGGGCAAAACGGTTCAATTTCAGCCAGATGAAGCAATAATTACAAGTAACAGAGCCTTGCTGGATGTAGGGTTGTTAGACGTTGATCCAGAACATATTTTTCCATTCGACCATTCTCTTAAAATAATTGGATCGAGCAGCGATATGATTGTCGTCGATATGGGGGAGAATACCAATTCATATAAAGTTGGAGATTTCATCCATTTCAAGTTGGATTATATGGGTGTTCTACGGCTTATGTCGTCAAAATATGTTACAAAAAAGGTCGTTTGAAACTTATCGTCTGGAAGGCATGACCAAAACGGTAAGAATAATCACTTGCATAATCAGAGATTGATCTTACAAAGATTAGAACCCTTTCCAAATATATTACCGATGAAGCGTAATAACCGTATAAGAATATCTCGGGAAAATATATTTTGCTTTCTTTGTTGATAATCTTATCTGTGATGTTTTGGGTGAAACATTATACATGTTTTTATCCGTATTAGTCTCATTCAAATCACAATTTCCTATAGTCCAAATATTCGCCTGACCTTGATACTTAAACCCTTTAATATCTAATGCGGCCTCCTGAGGTTGATCCGACAGGTTCACAACATATAATGCAAGCGTTTTGCCGGAGTCGTCCATTTTAGCCGTTATATCCAACAGTTTTTCGTTACTGCTGGCCGTTTGCATCACTTTGGGAAGCCAGTTTTTGCTCATCTCTTCGTCTACATAAGCCGATGGCATGAACCAGATAGCATGAGCGTTATAATGTATACGTCCCTGATCCCACATGTAATGCAGTCCATGAGGTTGAAACGTATTTGCCGTTCCAAGCATCTTGAAATGGTCGCCGTAACGTTGCAGTTTATTCCAGTTTTGCGCATGTGCCAAACCCCGGTTCCAGTCGCAACGATCGCCATTTTCTTCCATCGGATGAAGATTCAGTTTGAAACCCGGATAGTCTTTAGCAAGTTCTTCCTGCAGATCTATTCCCATCTCGTGCGTAAACCCGGGATCGTTTGCAAAGCCTAGCCATCCGCCATAATGCGGATCCCAAGCCAGCTTATCAGCTTTACCCTGATCAATAAACCACTTCACCATCTCAGAAGACAATTGATATTCGACAGTTCCACGGGCATAACTTTTCAGTTTTGTTCCGATATTGAGCGATGTCATGATCGTCATCTCCGGATCAACTTGCCACGCTGCCAACGCAAACTTCTTGACACATTCCAAATATCCCCTTGTCATATTGCGTTCATTGTCGACCTCAATATATTTGAGATTATAGGGCTTCGGATGACCTTGTTTGGCACGCAGCGATCCCCACGTTGAAGTAGTCGGCCCATTTACATATTCCACAAAGTCGCGTATATCTTCTGACGTTTCATCCATGCTCATTCCCAAGATACATGGTGCCTTCAATACTTCAGCCAACTGCAACATCTCAAGAAATGCGAAACTATGCGTGGCATACGGACTGAATCCGCTTCTATAAGCAATACGGCGCTCGTCAATCGGACCTATCATCTTCTTCCATCGATAGTTATAAGAATCGACACTATTGTCGACCATTGAACCGTTGTATCGAATAGCTGTTATGCCTTGCTTGACAAGAGCATCGACAAAGGTTTTGCGTAATGGATATCCGTTGACTCTACCCCATTCGCCCGGTTCGAGAAAAGCAAAACCCAAATCAATCTGTCCGGGATTCTTCAGAGAGATACCGAAACTGCCTTCCAGCGCTTCACCGTCAGGTTCCAGCTCGAATGTAATCTTCTCATATGAACCATCGCCTTTAATGGTATATGGTTTCTCAGCCAATACCTTTCCCTTCTCATCCCGAAGAGAAAGAAAAACAGTCGTCGGCTTCTCTGCCTTTAATCTGATAACGCCATCATAACTTTTTCCTCTCTCGAAATGAATGCCCATACGATAGAGGCCGTGATTGGTAAGTCCGACTTCTCCACTCCCTTCGACAAACCGAACACGCTGTGTTTGCCTTCCCATGTATGCTTTTCCATCGCGTATAAGCGTAAAAGCATATTCCGGACTGCCTGTTATCTGTTTTGACCAGAATTTGCTGATCTGCTCATTGCCATTAATCCGTTCAATCATCACTTTTTGAATGTTTGCAGGAAGAGAATCGAACACAAGGAAACGCCCCGGGAAGCGGTATCCGGATATGATTGAAGGATGTTTGAAACGTGCAGCATCATATACGTCTTTGCTGTTAAAATCATACTTTTCCGAAAGGTTGTTCCAATTGATTTTCGCATACACATCCGATTGAGTGATCAAATGAGGAATACGGCGTTCGTCGAGCATAACATATATTTTGGAATAATCAGCCCTATCCAGATTCAAAAAATCCGTTTCAATATTTTCCTCGAAGCATTCGCCATGGAGGAGCTGACTGAATACACCGCCATTAGTTTGATTATTGATATCCTCGATATTTGTTCCATTAAAAAGTTTTGAAGCCGTAGCGATCTGTTTCGTAGCATCAACATTCAACCGCGCAGGTTTTGTCTGTGCAGAAACAACAGAACCTATCGCAAGCAAACCTAGAATAAATAAGTGTCTTTTCATGATTACATTGCCCAATTTGTACGACACAAAGGTATCAAATTATATCGTACACCAAACCTTATTTTCTCCCTAATTATAAAAATGGATATGATATTGCCAACCCTTATTCGCTTCAGGTGAAAGAATAAATAATTCATGATATATCTATCGACCAATCATATACTACACAAACGGCTTCTTGCATCCAAAAAGGAAATCTGCCGGAACCGAATCGACCTATTTATAAATTGTATTGATAATGAATAGTCAATGAGTATTTCATAAAAGAGTATACTTTGAAAGAATATTTATTACCTTTGCGCGTGTTTAGCAAATAGAATTGTATCAGAAATTATAAATAATAAGTTATGGCAAAAGTTAGAGGAGCTGTTGTGGTAAACACAGAGCGATGCAAAGGATGTAATCTTTGTGTTGTAGCATGCCCGTCGGATGTTTTGGAATTGCATCCCCGCGAGGTGAACAACAAAGGCTATCATTATGCGTATATGAAAAACCCGGATAACTGTATTGGCTGTGCAAGTTGCGGCATGGTTTGTCCGGATGGGTGTCTAACCATTTACAAAGTTAAAATCTAAAGACAGATATGGCAGAAGAAGTAAAATTAATGAAGGGTAATGAAGCTATTGCACGTGCAGCAATCCGCTATGGTGCCGATGGTTATTTCGGATACCCTATTACTCCGCAATCAGAGGTTATGGAAACCCTGATGGCAGAAAAGCCTTGGGAAACGACTGGAATGGTTGTTCTTCAGGCAGAAAGCGAAGTGTCATCTATTAATATGGTATATGGCGGTGCAAGCACCGGCAAACGTGTGATGACCTCTTCCTCAAGTCCCGGTATCAGTCTGATGCAAGAAGGCGTATCCTATATTGCGGGAGCCGAACTACCTTGCTTGATTGTAAACGTCATGCGTGGTGGTCCGGGTCTGGGTACTATCCAGCCAAGTCAGGCCGACTATTTTCAAACAGTTAAAGGCGGCGGACACGGCGATTATCGTCTGATTACGCTCGCTCCCTCTTCCGTTCAGGAGATGGCAGACTTCGTAGGCCTCGGTTTCGATCTTGCTTTCAAATATCGTAATCCGTCCATCATTTTAGCTGACGGACTTATCGGCCAGATGATGGAAAAAGTGGTTCTTCCTCCGTACAGACCAAGAAAGACCGAGGAAGAAATCATCAAGGAATGTCCATGGGCAATTGTTGGCAAGCCCGAAAATCGCAAGCGCAATCTGGTCACCTCTCTGGAACTCGACCCGGCTGTTATGGAGGCGAACAACATTCGTTTCCAAGCCAAATATCACGAAATTG
>JAQWBH010000232.1 GCA_028707405.1 Parabacteroides sp.
CCTTAATGAGTTTTCCTGTACTGGATTTAGCTTCTTTACCAGTTGTTCTCTTTGCCATAATCTTTGGTTTTGACAGTGAATAAATATAATCATTTTTCCTATCAAAACACTTAAGCAATTAGACCATGAAACGGTAAACTTTATGCTGAAGTTTTACACCTGTCATTACGATTTCTCTTTAGCTTGCAGGCAACGGTTTGCGGCTTGGCGTAGTGGCGGATTTTTGGCACAAAAGTTCAATCGAAGAACTGCACTTGAACCTACCACAAAACTGTCATACGAAGCACTGAACCCGCCATTACGCCAAACCGCTGTTGGCAGCTGGTGTTCTGTCTTCCGCCCTTGTAAACCATTGTCAGTGTTGGGTTTGAGTGTCATTGTCAGTTTGCTTTTTTGTCTGTCTTTGTCGGGTTGAGCGTTGCGTTTTTTATTTTTTTTGAAGGGTTGGGGAATTTTTTAAAAACAATTTTTCTTGCGTTGGCTTTGCAAGCTCTTTGACAAAGCTTTGGTTTGAGCTTGGGCTTGTGGGGCTTTGGCAATGTGCTTGCAAAATGGGTTGGCTATTTCTTTGATTCATTTTTCATTTTATTATGTAATTCAATAACATCTTTTTTGAGAACTGAAATTTCAAAATCTTTTGAATCATCTGGTATTTTGGAAACGGCATCCATTATTGGTTCTACGAATTCAGATTTTAGTCTAATCTCTTCCCTAGCATAATTGAGAATTGCAATCCAATTAAGTTCACGATTTTTAATTTGCTTGGTTTGCTCAATTGCTTCAAGATATAATTGTCTGCCAATATCATCAAAGCCACTTCTGAAAGAAGCCAAACCTTTTGTCGCTGTTAAACAAATTTGTGTTACATCATCGTAGTTTTCTTCGTGGCGTATTTTGTTTAACTGTTCAAATGCTTCTTTGGGTTTATCATCTAAAGCCAAAGCATAAGCTAAGTTATTTATTAATTGAGGGTCGTTAGGATGGCTTATTAAACCTGCATTTAAGAACGATATTGACTTTTGTTGGTCTTTTAAAATTGTGCTTGCCAAATTTGAACCAAACATAATTGGCCTCTTAGAAAAAGGCATATCAATAAACCATTTTGCAGCATTATCCAAAGCTGTTTCATAATTCTTGTTTTGGAAGTTGTCTAATGCAAGAGCTTCAAAATTCATTTTGACTCCAAAAAGAGATGGGTTTATGTCTAGTGAGTTGTCTTTTGTTGATGCCCATTCTATTTGAGCTAAACTGTTGTCATTCGGACTAATCAATGCCTTATTGAAGAATTCACGGCTTTTCTTTGTGCCACCATAAAGAAATTCAACAGTCCCGATGCTGCTTGCTAATTCAGTAAAATTAAATGGGGAAATGTTTTTTGAATTAACTAGTTCTATTCCCTTTTTTATAAACTTAGATGTTCTATTTCTGATGGTTGCAATTGAAATTTCAGCAGATGCAAGCCACGGGTCAATTAAGGTCATTGGGCTTTTTCTAAGAAAACTATGTATATAATCTAAATGGTCGTTTTCTTCTGTATCATAATGAGCAAAAAGTCTTGTTGCACACCTTAGCACAAATCTATTATTAGGTGCTAAATGCAAAGCAGATTTCATTGCACGAATTGAATTAAACTCTTGACCTAATATTGAGTAGTATCTTGACAACTCGACATATAGTATTGCATTAGTAGGATAATGACGTAATAAATTTTTGGTTTCCCTTATCTTAATTCTTATAGGTTCTGGGTTAATGAGATTGGGAAGTTTATCAAGCGTTACCTCATTAAATCGTTCAGATAAATCCTTTTCTTCCGTTTTATTAAGAATTGTATTTGCTAACGAAATCTGCGACAAGGTTGCTTTTTCACGATTTCCTAAAATGAAATGGGCTGCATCAATTGTTGATTTGTCATCTCGTTTGTTGTTGACTAATGCAGCACTTAGTAAATCTGCTGCGTGTATTACAGTTTTATTAAGTTTCCAATCAATGACATATTCATCAATACTTGTTTCCTGCTGTGGAAAAGAGCTTTGTATTTGAAAAGAATTTAATTCCCCCAAGGTTGTAGTTTTTCCAAAACTTCTCCAATTTGGAATTACTCTTCTGTCTTTATGTTCAAATAGATTTGCCACAGTTTAAAATTCTTTAACTCTTAATTCTGCTTTTCTTTTAAGCACATCAAGAGTGGTTACAAATCTTTCCATACTATAATTACTACCTCTGAGAGCAATGTTTTTGGGATGTCCTCTCTTTTCAGGAAATGGATTGCACAAATACTCTACGGTTTGTTTTAGTTCTTCTTTCAGGTCTACACGGGAAATATTCGACTCGAACTCCAAAAGTGCATTTGCAAAGCCATTTTCCAAATACGGAATTATTTCATCATAGCTTCCTTTCCATCTATCCCAAGCAAAATTGTCTGGAATGTGCTTCCGTAATAGTGCAGACATACTAATACCTGTGAAATAAAAGACAATTAAACTACCTAACATATAACAATCTGTTGCAAACACTCTTTTCTGCCAATCTTTTTCATAATAGCCATACATCAATTCAGGCGGTGCATAATTCCAATCACCTGTAAAGGATTGACTATTATAAGGGCCATCCATATCACGACACATTGAACGACCCAAATCACCAATTTTACTTTCTGTGTTAAACACTAATACATTGGAAGGTTTCAGGTCTTGATGCGAAACATCAATATTATGAAGTTGCTTCAAACCTACCGCCACATCGTGAAGTGACTTAAATCTCCAAGCGTAATCTAATTCACTTGAAAAATCTAATGTTTTACGAACATCACCTTCTGCCAATTCAAATATTAAGTATGGCACAATTGAAAACGAAAATCCTGTAACCAATTGTTCACCTGCTTCCTTTACGAATGAAACTTTGTTTACGTGTTTGTTTTTACAGTATTCAGACAAGTCTCTTTCATATTTGTAAACAGTAGTCATTTCGTTCATTGCATCCATCATACTTTGTCCTGGCATAATGGCGTTGAACTTCATAATGTCAAATGCCTTTAAAAAACATTCTTCTCCATCTTTTTCTACTAAATAGCAAACTGAAAAAAATGAACCTGTTTGGTTATCTGCTTTTTCAATCTTTTTAGTTACTCTCCATCCTGTAGAAAGTTCGAGACCTAAAAGGTTATGTGCTGCGTTGTCTACCATAATTTTATATTATTTCCATTTCTTTAACCTCAAACGCCTGATGCAGCAATGCTTTAAGCAGTTGCTCGGTGGCTTGTTGGTTGGCAATGATGTGTTCTTTTAATTGTTTGGTTTTGGCTAATTGCTTTTCTATTTCCGCTACTATGCGTTTTTGCTCGGATAGTGGGGGAAGGGGGAAAAGACTTTTTTCAAATTGGTCGTTGGTAATGCTTGGCGAATTAAACCCAACCATTAAATCCTTGAAGGAATTATTTACATAGGGTGTAAGCAAATAGTAAAAAGCATACTTCAATTCTACATCAAGAGTTTTAAATACATTAAATCCTGTTGAACCTATATAATTATCTTTTTCGTCCTCAACAATTGCAATGTTTTTCAAATACGGTCTTACTGTTGAATAAGCTATAAAATTCGGCTTTAAAACTCTTCTTGCACGGGTTGAAAGCTCTCTAACTGATTTCTGTTTTGCTTCTCGAATTATGAAGTTCTGGTTGTCTATGGCATCAATATCAACATAGTTGACAATCGTGTCAGGAGAAAGATACTTTTGAATATCAAGGTTTTCAGTATATTGAATTATTTCGCCCAACCGACACCACACCCAATTTTCAGGAATCTCAAACGGTATTTCTTCGGGTTTGATGGTTGGTAAGGGTTTTTCTTTTTTACCTGATTTAGCTTTGTCGGCTTTGATGCGTTTAAGCAATTCGCTTGCAGGTTCGTCTTTCGGGTCTTGTGGCACTAACTTGCCCTGCACCGCCTCTTGCAAGATGGCTTGGTTTAGGTTTTCGAGGAGGGTGAGTTGGTGAGAGAGTTCATTTTCAAGCAAACTCACCTTAACTCTGATTTCATCAATTGATTTAACTATGGTTTTTTGCTCATTTAAGTCCGGTAGGTTAACCTCATAATTGAGAAAAAAATCTTCATCCAAATATTTTCTGTGTGTAATGCCAGTGCTTGCTCTTCTACACAGATCATAGAAATCTGGCGAATTTGTAAAGTGATTTAACCACTCTATACTCACCATATTCTTATCATAATCATAAGCCCAAAAGTTCCCCGTAATAATTGCATCGTCGACTTCATCAGGAGCTACACCAAATGCACCATACATTGCGTCAATTTTAGATAACACAAATTGACCAGCTTTTAAAACGAATTGTTTCTTAGTCCCAATTTTTGAACCAATTTCAAAATCCCGAACTGATACACCTTGATGTTTTGTTCTGATTGTAACTCTCTTATACAAGCAATGGTCCTCAATCTCTATAGGAATTTTACTTCTTATTAGGAAATCACCAAGTTTCACCTTTCTGCTACCCATCCTAAACAGTTTTTAATTGATTAAGTAATTCAGTAGATTTTTTTAACGACTTCTCCAAGCTTTCAATTATAGCCATTCGATCATACACCACTTCTTCCTCCTTCTTATTCGGATTTTTTATATCCAAATCATAGTTGCGGTCAATGATAGTTTGTATGGGCACTTTCCAAGCTACTTCGCTTTCTTCTCTCTTATTCCACCATTGCTTAATGGGTTCAAATTCTTCTATGCGTATCGGTTTGGTTTTGCTGTAAGCTTTTTGTCCTTCTGGTAAAGTGTGTTCGTAATACCAAATTTCTTTTGTCGATTTTCCCTTTTCAAAGAAAATGAGGTTGGTATTTACAGTGGCATAGGGAGCAAATACCGATTGGGGCAATCGCACAATGGTATGCACATTGCAATCTTCCAATAGTTTTTGCCTTACCCGTTGTTTTACGCCATCGCCTGTTAAGCTGCCATCGGGTAATACAATTCCTGCTCGTCCGCCATCTTTCAGCAACTGGATAAACAGAATCAAAAATAAATCGGCACTTTCTTTGGTGCGGTAGTTCAAAGGGAAATTGGTTTCCATACCATCGCCCACCACACCACCAAAAGGCGGATTGGCAACAATGATGTCCACACGGTCTTTTTGTTTGATAGAGTTGTATTCACGGCTTAGTGAATCACTGTTTTCAATTTGTGGCACTTCAATGTCGTGGGTAATCAGGTTTACCACACTCAGCATAAAAGGCAGGGGTTTCAGTTCGCTGCCTGTTACAGTTTCCTGTAAGATTTTGCGGTCATCAATATTTTTTACCTGCTTTTTCAGGTGTTCAATGGCACACACCAAGAAGCCCGCAGTGCCGCAAGCAGGGTCGGTAATTTTCTCGCCCAATTTTGGGTTTACCATATCCACAATAAATTGGGTTACGGCTCTTGGCGTGTAAAATTCGCCTGTGTCTTTCTTGGCAGCCAAACCCTGCAAAATCTCCTCATAAATCACATTAAAAACGTGATGCTCTTTACTGCTGTTAAAATCAATTTCGTTGAGTTTGTTGATGGCTTGGCGGAAGGTGGTTCCGCTTTTCATATAGTTGTTGGTTCCGTCAAATATTTGGCGAATGGTAATGCCCAATCTGTCATCAGCGGAAACCGTCAGGTTTTTAAGTGTCGGGAACAATTTGTTGTTCACAAAATTGATGAGTTCATCACCTGTGATGCCTTCATCATCTTCTGCCCAATTACGCCACTGCAATTCCGCAGGAATTGGAGATTTGTATTTCGGGTTAAGGATTTCTTTTTCCTTGTCTTTGTCGTCAAAGAGTTTCAGAAATATCATCCAACCCAATTGTTCAATGCGTTGTGCATCACCACTCAAGCCCGGGTCTTTGCGGAAAATATCTCTGATTGATTTTATAGTGCCTGCTATGTTGCTCATTTGCCTATGCTACTTTGTATAATTCGTTTTCTAATTCTTTGATGGCTTTCTCGTATTCTTCACGACTGCCAAATGCTTTGATGATTTCAGTTACCGAACCAAACTCATTGATTGGTGGAACAGTTAATATTTGAATGTTCTCTATGTTTTCAATGCCTTGGTCAGCGTATTTGTCGAGCAATGCCTCTAATACTTTTCGGGCTTGTTCGCCATACTTAGTAAAGTAGTTGCGTTTCTTCACGTTGTTTGCTCGTTCTTTTCTTGTCATTGGTGGTTGGTCATACGCAACGTGGCAGATTAAATCAAACAAATCCACTTGCTTGTCAACGGCTTCATATAATGCTTCCACCATTACGCCCTGTTCAATCAATTCAGCAATGATGGCTTCTTTTCGGTCAGAACCTTTCCACTTGTTTAGAAAATCATCTAAGGAAGCAAATTGCTCTTTGATAATCTCTTTGGTGTGGTCTTTCAAACTGGTTGTGATGGGTCTGCCGTGTTGGTCGAAATGCAGTTCACGACTTATCAAAACCGAAACATCAACACCATTTACATAAACCTTTTCTCTTGGTTCGTTAAAAGTTCGTGGTGGAAATTCTGTTTCAGGATAACGAATTTCAGGGGGCGTAATTTCAATTTCTTCTCCTGTTTCTATATCAATGATTGGTTCTGTGTTTTCTTCTTCTTCATCTACAATGCCGCCTAAGTCGGTTTCTTCTGCAACTGGTTTTATTCTAATTGGGTCTCCGTCAAATTGTGGGTCTGCAAAAAGGTCTGTCGCATTTCTGAAATCCAAAATGGTGAAATACAGTTTGCCGTATTCTTCATTGATTCGTGTTCCTCTACCAATGATTTGCTTGAACTTGGTCATTGAATTGATGTTGCTGTCCAATACAATCACTTTGCAGGTTTGAGCATCTACACCTGTGGTCATCAATTCGGAAGTGGTGGCAATGACTGGATATTTTTCTTCGGGATTGATAAAGTTGTCCAACTCTCGTTTGCCTTCGTCATTGTCGCCTGTAATCTGCATTATGTATTTGTAGTTCTCGGCAACTAAATCAGGATTATGTTTGGCTAATGCGGTTCGCATTCTTTCAGCGTGGTCAATGTCCACACAAAACACAATGGTTTTAGCAAAGCGGTCATAACCTTTGAGAAACTCGGTTACTTTTTTGGCAACTAAATCTGTTCTTTCCTCAATCACCAAATTTTTATCAAAATCTCTGCGATTATAAATACGGTCTTCAATTTCGTTACCGTCTTTGTCGGTTTTGCCTTGTTCGGGTCGCCAACCTTCAGCATCCACATTCAGAGCAACTCTCACCACACGATAAGGAGCAAGGAAACCATCGTCAATTCCTTGTCGCAAAGAATAAGTATAAACTGGGTCGCCAAAATATTCGGTGTTACTTGCTTCGTTGGTTTCTTTTGGCGTTGCTGTCAAACCAATATGCGTAGCATTTTGGAAGTAGGTTAAAATCTCTCTCCAACTGCTGTCGTCCTTTGCACTTCCTCTGTGGCACTCGTCAATTACAATCAGGTCGAAAAAATCTCTTGAAAACTGTTTGTAAACATTGGCTGCTTCGTCTGTTCCTGAAAGTCCTTGATACAATGCCAAATAAATTTCAA
>JAQWBH010000233.1 GCA_028707405.1 Parabacteroides sp.
TACTGAAAATGACTTCCGAAGGTGGACGCGATACCCAAACCGACTTATATGGAAATACAGGCGGCTATCATACTATCCTTTCTGCCAACACATGGAAAAATGCATGTCCTCGTTGCGGCAGTATAATCGTAAAAGAAGCTTATCTCGGTGGCTCAGTTTATTATTGCCCTGAGTGTCAAAAAATAGAACAATTCCGACTAAACAAGTAATTCCTAAACCTGATGATTTAGGAATTACATTAAAATCTGATTTAACTCTTAATTTAGTTGAAGAATGATAATTCTTCTGGATATACTATCTTAATACGAATAATTTTTACATATTCTTAAAATACAAATCCTACCTTTGCAGAAACTGAACTATGACTCAATCTCTCTGAAAATTCAGCTGAAAATAACGGCTTTTCTTGTGTTTTTAATCGTTCAAGCTCCTGTAATTCATATCCTAAAGCAAAGAATATCTTCTTGTTTTCACAAATTGAATATTGTACGCCTATTGACGGATTCATATAAAATCCTCCATTGGCGTTTTTATCCGGTGCAATACTATATCCAACACCACATTCCAAATACGGAGTAATTCTCCCAGGCTTCACAATGTTATATTTTGCATCTGCAAATAATGGAATCAATACTTTCTCATAAATAGACAATCCAGTCCCGGCTCCAATAGAGAATCGTTTACTTATATTATAATAGCCTAAAACCTGCCATGTAAAAGGAGTGTTTGCAGGTTCACTCATGGCTAATCCCGTTCCAATACTTGTGGCATAAGTGAAACGATCTGTTCGCTGTGCCTTTACCATTATTGTTGTGCAGCAGCATAGTATAATTAAAAAAATAATCTTTTTCATTGGATATTTACTGTTATACGTTTTACAATGTGTAATGCTGTTGTTAGCCCTGAGATATCTTCATAGATGTTTCCGGAACTTCCATCGGGACTGCTATGCCCTATCAGTTTTGCCTCAAAAGATTTTTCCCCTGACAACAAATCTATATGAGCAGCATACACAATTGCGGGTTGCCCACTTCCTTCTTTGCCTCCCGAATAGTTTGGATCTCCTTCTTTGGCAGACTTAGGAAAAGCCTCATTGAAATCGGTTGAATGATTGATTTCTATTTTCACAACAAATTGATTTAACGAACCTGCCGGGTTAAGCTTGATATCAAAACTTCCCTGAGGAGTCGCTCCCGAAATCCCGTCAGTCAATGGCTCCTTCTTTGTTGGCAAATAAAGTCCGTCACTATATTTTACTCCACGCGAGTAGCACCAATGCGGCAAAGCTTCTTTCCTCCGATTTCCACCCGACGCCTGCCAGGATTGAGTGGCTATCTTATGGGTCACATAAACTGTTGAAAGATAATTACCGTGAGTGTCTTCCAGCCAAATGGCTATCTGGGGCGGATTTTTCTTGTTAATCCCTAAGAGCAAAGGGAAATCATGCAACCATTCATTTCCTTGCTCGACAGAAACTTTCACATCTCCTTTCTCATAATTAATCAGTTCCTTTTGACAGGAACAAAGGCTTATAAACCACAAATAAATCAAAACCAATCCCATTTTCTTCATGTTAACTTCATTATTATGTTATTTATTATATGTTACCGAATAGAAACATAAAAGGAAAAAAAATATTATACCAATAATGTTTCAATCTTCTTGCGAAGAGAATAAGGCATTGGAGTTGCATAACCTATTCTCAACACTAATGTAGGATATTCTTTATTGATAAACGACTCCTTCTGCAGGGCACACGCCAATGTGGGAACTTCGCACGGCTGATTTAGAAAAGCATAAGAAATTCCAATTTCAGTAGCTTTTAGCAAAAAGCGCTGAAGCGTTCGTCCTAGACCAATCCATTCTTCAATTGTATTTTTTTGCGTAGTGCATACAACAAAATGAGAAGATGAATTTATTCTTTTTCTATCTGATTTGTTCTGTACACCAGACTTCATGATCAAACTAACTACAGGGCGTATTAACCATTCCGGAATTGACGGGCTGCCAAAGGTCAAATAGCTCAATCCGTTGCGTGTACTCTCGACTTGCTTTTTATTAAAGCGTATCCACAAAAGTAGTTCGTTCTTAAAGGCAGCATCATTCATCTGAAATTCATTCCCTTTCATTACATAGTCTGTTATTGTCCCGGCTAAAGAGGTGCCCATTGCGACGAAATAAAGTTGAACAGAATTTTCTTTCGGTACAGATTGAAGTTGCTTCAATACCTCATCCGGTATTTTATTACCATTATAGACACTACGGTTTGTTTGTCTCTTTTCTATTTGAAGAAATAAAGAATCCTCAACTACCAACTTTGTTTTTGTGAGTTCCATCTTTATTTCCCCGATGCCGACTTCTACAATATGTACTATGTAACCAAAACGACCGGCAGCAATAAATAAGTTTTCAACGGAACATCCTAAACTAATAAATAACTCGCGGTTGCTTCCATCGACAACAGGCAGTGCTACCTCCATATTCGGGATAACTGTAATTGTATTGGCTGTAATATGAAACTTCCAAGGCTGCGCATTATGTCCTGAAGGAGCCTTGGATGCATAATTGACTATTTGTATAAAATCAGTGTTCATCTTGAAAAAACTTATTAATTAAGACCTCGATTCCTTCCTTTATCTGTTTCCAACCAGAATCATTATTAAGAGGAATTCCATTATATACCGGACAGAAATCCTCCAACATGACCAAATAAGTAATAGATGCTGACAGAAAAGAAGCTAGTACTGCTATTTCTTTTTGTGGATACCCTGTCAGTTCACTTACTTTTTCAACAAGAGTTACCCCTATTTTTTCCCGTTGTTCTCTCAGCTTTACAATCATATCATTATTGCAAGAAAGTTCCCAACGATAAAGTCGCTTTAAAGTTGGATTATTTCTTAACTGTTCAATCTGTTCTTGAAAGATATTTCTTACAAATGAAGGTAACTGCTCTCTGTTTGGAATTTCGATAGGAAAGTTGAGTAAAAAATCATATTGTCGAATATATGCTGCCATAAGTCCTTCCACTGAACCAAAGTAACGATATATCAATATTTTAGAGACACCCGACTGAGTCGCCACAGCATTAATGCCAATCTTCTCGAAACCATCATTAGAAATCATTTTTCCAATAGTTTCCAGCAAACGCTTCTCTGTTGCTTCCCGATCTCTTTCTATTATTATATTCTTTTCTTTCATTCTATATAATGTTACTATTCGGGAACAAAAGTATGTTACTTATTGGGAACATACAAACATTTCTTGTTATATTTTCTTCATTCTACTTAAAAAGTAAAAACAGGAAAAAGGTTATTCCCAATTATAACTGTTAAAAATAAAGCCTTTAACAGAGTTTATAAAGACCATTTCAGCTAATCAGAATATCAGAGAGTAATCCAAAGATCCGACTCATAAAATATTAATCAAAATGAACAATACCCACATCTACACTATGGCTAAAGTAATTTATTCTATAAAAGAAATTGCGGATTAGAAAGAAAAAATCCCTGAAATGATTAATTTCAGAGATTTACCAATTTTGAAGTCTGTTAAAAGTGGTGCCACCGGGAGTTGAACCAGGGACACAAGGATTTTCAGTCCTTTGCTCTACCAGCTGAGCTATGGCACCTTTTGTTTTGCGACTGCAAAGATACACACTTTTTTTAATTCACAAAGGAAGTCTATGAATTTTCCACTTAAAATTAACTTCATATCTATCTTCCCTCCGATTACAAAAAAACTTCCTGCTAACTAAAATTAAGCAAGAATAACCAGTTCGTGGAACTGAATTCAACTAACTGCCATACGGATCAAAATCATATTCATCCTTGAAGAAATTGCTTTCACTCGTAGTTTTTATATACTTTTGTAGTCGAAAGTAGTAAAAAGAAAAAAGAATGATAGTGATTCGAAACTCAGATTCATTAAAAAGAAAAAAGTTGGCAGCCACCATCGGATTCTTTGATGGAGTTCATTTAGGTCACCGGTATCTGATCAGTGAACTAAAAGAGATAGCAGCACAATCGGGCCTTCCTTCTGCAATCATTACTTTTCCTCAACACCCCAGAGCCGTACTTCGCTGTGATTATCAGCCGAAATTATTGAATACCTATGATGAAAAAATTGAATTACTCAATAAAACAGGCATTGATTATTGTATCAGCCTTGACTTTACCCGCGATCTGTCGCAACTGACCGCCAAAGAATTCATTACCGAAATACTAGCCCGCAAGTATCATGTAGAAATATTACTGATCGGCTATGACCATCGGTTCGGACATAACCGCGAAAAGGGTTTCGAAGATTATGTTGCTTATGGGAAAGATTGCAATATGCAAGTGGTCAAAGCATCTCGTTACAGTGAGGGTGAAGAATCCATCAGTTCTTCAGAGATACGCAGGCTTATAGCGAGTCATAATGTTGAAGGAGCTGCACATCTGCTTACTTATCCATATACTCTAGAAGGTCGAATAGTTAGCGGTAATAAAATAGGACGCACATTAGGTTTTCCTACAGCCAATATTCTAGTGGAAGAACCGTGTAAAATAATCCCTGCCACAGGTGTATATGCCGTATGGGTATATCTTAACGGACAAAAATACAAGGGAATGCTATATATTGGTGACCGGCCGACATTAAACAACGGGAGCAATACTTCTATGGAAGTAAACATTCTGGATTTTTCAGGAGACATTTACAATAACAAAATCAGCGTGGCGTTTATTCATTATATCAGAGCAGACATCAAGTTTAATACGCTTGAGGAATTAAGGCTGCAATTGGAACACGACCGCGAAACGATTGGCAAACTATTAGATTGAAATACCCTACAGACATGTATTACGAAGCATTAGACATACTTAAAGGCATGATAAGCCGCCCATCTTTCAGTCGCGAAGAGACCGCGGTAGCCGATTTCCTACAAGAGACATGGCAGCAGACAGGTGCTAAAGTCCGCCGCAAAGGCAATAATCTGTGGATGATTTCACCCGCTTTTGATATTGACAAACCTACATTACTCCTCAATTCGCATATTGATACTGTAAAACCAGCTTCCGGTTGGAGCAAAGATCCTTTCACCCCGGAAGAAAGCGAAGATGATAAACTTTACGGACTCGGCAGCAATGATGCAGGTGCCAGCGTTGTTTCCCTATATGAAGCATTCAACGTCCTCTGTCATAAAAAACAGTCATACAATCTGATATTTCTGGCTTCGTGTGAAGAAGAGGTATCAGGGAAAAACGGAATAGAGAGTATTCTGCCTGAACTTCCGCCTATCAAATTCGCAATTGTTGGTGAACCTACAAATATGCAACCGGCAGTTGCAGAAAAAGGACTGATGGTCTTGGATTGTGTAAGTCATGGTAAATCAGGTCATGCTGCTAGAGAGGAAGGAATCAACGCAATCACTCTTGCTATCAAAGATATTGAATGGTTCAATAATTATCAATTCCCCTTGAAAAGCGATTTCCTGGGACCGGTAAAGATGAGTGTTACCATGATTCAAGCAGGCATACAGCATAATGTGATTCCTGAACGCTGTGAGTTCACGGTAGATATCCGCACTAATGAGTTCTACCAGAATAAACAATTATTTGAACTCATCAAAGAACAAGTCGGATGTGAAATTAAGGCACGCAGTTTCCGGCTTAATTCGACGCATACCGACATCAATCACCCGTTTATTCAACGGTGTCTTATCTTAGGTAAAGAACCCTTTGGTTCGCCAACGCTGAGTGATCAGGCTTTGATACATTTTCCATCGGTTAAAATGGGCCCCGGCGAATCTTCCCGTTCACACACAGCCGATGAGTATGTCGGACTGATTGAGATCCGCGAAGCAATAGATACTTACATTCAACTTTTGGATGGTTGTTCCATCTGTTGAACCATAACATACATGTATTGTGCGTGATATTTTTGAAACAATAGCAAGCCGCTATCTGATTGCAATACTCAATCTTGTACTGATTTTTATCAATGCAAAAGCTTTGGGCGTTGAAGGAGTAGGATTGATCGGACTCATCATAGCTTCGATTAATATTGCTATGATGTTCAACGGAATACTCTCGGGAAACACTATCGTTTATTTTATGAATCGCTACAACATGAAGGCAGTATTCCTTCCGTCGTATATTTGGACCTTAGCCGGTTCGTTAATTGCCTGCTCTGCAATGAAAATGGTTGGAATGCTGCCTGATGGCTATTTCCTGCATATTTATCTTTTGTCTATTCTGATGTCGCTAGTCGTGGCTAATTCCAGATTCCTCTTAGGAAAAGACCATATTAAGGGATTCAATATAACCTATATGTTACAAGGCGGCATATTATTCATTGTTTTACTGTATCTTTATTACGGCAGACAAAAACAAGTCGTCTCTTCCTATATTCTCGGAATGTATATTGCCAACAGCATCGCGTTCATCATCAGTTTTTTGATGTTGTATCCTCATTTTAAGAAAACAAATGATCAAGAAAAAAACTATGCTTTTCCTTCACTTTTAAAAGAAATGTTCATTTATGGATTATGGGGTAGCGCTGATAATATTGCCGAAACATTAACCACACGTCTCAACTATTTTCTGATTGGCCGCTTCGGTGGATTAAGCAGTGTGGGACTATTGGACGCAGGAACAAAAATGTCGGAAAGCGTATGGCATATCAACCGTAGTGTAGGATTTATAGAATATAGCCGTGTAGCGAAAAACGAAGATAAACAACAACATAAGCTCATCACATTACAATATCTCAAGCTTACTTTTTGTGCCATAACATTAGCCACCACATGTATTCTACTTATTCCCGAATGGGTTTATACTGATTATCTTTTCAGCACGCAATTTCAAGGTATCCGCAAAGTGATTGCCGGACTTTCTGTAGGAATTATCTCATTCGGCTGCAATGGCATCATCAGCCAATATTTTATTGGAAGCGGAAAAATTCGTTACAGTGCAATCTGCTCATTCATTGGTTTGACCACATTACTAATTACCGGAATAATACTGATTCCTTTATATGGAGTTGTCGGCTCAGCCATCTGTTCAAGCATAGCCTTCTGCTGTATGCTCTGCTTTTCTCTGGTGATGTTCTGCAAAATCACACATACAAAGGTCACCGAGTTACTTATCAATAAAAACGATTGGGAATTTATTCAAACAACTATCCGACGTCACAAATAATATTACTTTTCCTTCGCTATATATAAATCGTCAGTCAACAAATCCACATAACGACGAACAACGTTTCCTCTCTCATTTTTCAAAAGCCCAATCAAGATGAATGATGTTTTCTTCATCCATGGTTGATATGGAACCTTACATTTATAACTGATGTTGCCAAGTAATACTGATTCGTTTCCTAAAACAACATAGGCATTTCCATCGGCAATTTTCTTTCCCTTAAAAACAAGTCGACGGTGATACATTTTCTGTGCGTGCGCACCATTTAATACAACTGGAGGCAATTGAAGTGAGTCGCATGCGTTCTTAAGCATCGGAATCAGGGTCATAGTTTGAAACCTTCCAACC
>JAQWBH010000023.1:0-3974 GCA_028707405.1 Parabacteroides sp.
ATATCCAAATGCTGATATGTCAGATGTTGCAACCATGCATTTCCCGTCAGATAGCCTATTTCGTGCCCTAATGATGCCACTATATCTCTCAGGAAGTTGAAGTATTTGAAATATCCCAGTAATCCAAGATCTATGCATAATGACAATACGATCATCCATTTTTGCTTCGTCTTTGATTTCAATTGAGACATAGCAAGCGCAATTAAAAAATCAGAAGTAGCTACAAATACTAGCAAAATGAAAAACAATCCACTACTCTTATAATAAAAATAGAGGGAAAAAAGAGTCACATAAATAATCCGTGTCAGTAGATGGCGCTTAAGCGACATATAAACAATTAGGAAACCTACAAATAAAAAAAAGAACAAGCCGCTGCTAAAAAGCATGGGTTCATCAGAATGATATAGGAATAGATTCCCGAATTTTTCAAATGACAAATTATTAAAAAATGATTCTATTCCTAACATATCATATTCCTTTTGCGATTGATTTATTATAAGACTGCATTAAAGCACGAAACAATAAAGTACCTTGTTCCTGATATCCATCATTTGTGAAATGCACCCGATCATGTGTCATTAGTTTTAATTGATACCAACGATTTGAAGAGCCCTTGCCTCCCGTTGCCGAAAACAGATCCCAGCAAGCCACACCTTCTTTACGTGCCGTAGCTATGATGGTCTTTGCTGCTAATTCTGTATTAGTATTTCTAACAAAAGCAACAGAGTAACGAGTTCTTTTTTTCTTTTTCTTTTTGGACCGTACTACAACACGAACACGTGTCCGTTTAAAACATTCCGGAGGTGTTGTCAGTATAATCGCTGCAGACGGCATCTGTTCTTTTATCAGGGATAAAAAAGTATGTATCTGTTCGGCAAACTGGTCACAATCGAAACGCTTTCCAAAAGTTTCATTTGTTCCTAATGAGATAATTAGTAAAGCCGGCTTAAGAAGGGCTAGTTGCCGCACATAGTTTTCGTCAGTATAGTTGCAATAGTGAGCCCCATTAACACCGATAGAATGCAGAAGAATGCCAGGTTTTCCGTTTGTCAGATTAAATCCATAATAAATATTTCTAAATAAAGATGGCGGCTGTACATTTTCATCAGGAAGACAACGTTTCACTGTATGGAGACGCAATGCTTCAGACTCATTCGATATATAAAATGTATCAGTGGTAATGCCCAAAGAAGTTACTCCTGAGGTGACTTTTATTGACACTCCCGAAGTATCAGGAAGCATAGCCATTGATTTGTTGTTTCTATAGAAAACAACTTTATTAAACGCATAATCAGTTTTACAACTTTCCCTTAGCCCTACATTCATATTAAAAGAGCGATCGTTGGTTTGGATGCCAATGCCACCAAGGCCAATAGGACATTTTGGATTTGCTTGAATGCAACGCCCTCCTATCCAAGAACGTGCATCTGAAGTAATAAAAAAATCTTCCGGAGCATTAGAATGGCTTAATCGAAACGGAGCGATCCATCCACGACCGGCATTTCCGAACTGTGCCTGCATCAGCTGCATAATTCTGCCCGAATAAGAGCCATTCTGTAAGTGTGAATCACCTAGATGCACAATCGAAATGACAGTATCTTTACCTTCTTGCAGAGAATCCAATGATTCAAAGAATTTGTTCAACGTCGATGCATACATGACAGAATCGTTTTCTGATCCTATTTCAGTATTCATTGATGGTAAGGGAATAGGTGCCGGTATTAGAGAATTTCTTACTGAACCTCCCAGCACATTGCGTGCGGCAACATGGCTACTCCTTGCCCATGCTGTTCCAATAGCTATCAATATTAAGCAAAATAATAAACTAATTGACCACTTCGTCTGCTTCATCATAAAACTTTTTTTCTGATAATAGAGCTCTCAATAAAGCGTTGGCAATCTCGCGCCCGCCTCTAAAACTCATGTGTGTATAATCTTTACTTGCCCAATTACTCTGAACAAAACGGACCATGCTGTTTTCTCCACCCATAGCATCAAATACATTCCAGAAAGCTATTCCTGTTTCGCGGGCAATCTGTCGTTGAGTATTTAACAATGCCAACACTGCAGGCATTGTTTGAAATTTTCCTTCAATTTGATGACTTCGATCTGAAACACCAAGCATTAATATATCGGCTTCAGGAAAGCACGCTTTAATCTGACGTATAACATTAACCATTTTCTTTCCATACCATCCATAATGATACACGCTATCGCTAACTACATTCAAACCATATTGCATAACTATTAAATCGTATGGACGCACTTTATTCAATGCTCTGCAATGCGATATGTCCAGTCTTGCCATTACTAAACCCGAATTCCCCCGAAGAGAAAAATTATCGACGCTAACGCCCGCATTATCTTCCAATGCTACACCAAGAGCTCGAAAGCCTTTTGCTTTATTAAATACTAGGGAAGCTTCACGGAAAATTCCTTTTCTCTCATATTCGCTAACAGTTGAAACGGCAGGTAAAATTTCACGGAGTGTATCTTTTTGTCCGTTATATGAAAACAGTAATTCCGTTTCAATATTTTGTTCATAAAACAGTTTCAATGAATTTACAGATTGCAGTTCAGGAAAACGCTTTGTCATTTTGACATGAAGAAATGCTTTGTTTCCTTTTGCTTCAAACGTCATTCCAGATAATGTGAATGGATAAGTGTGATTTGTCAGGATAGAGTATGTTGTCCAACCTTCAGCTCGAGCCTCGACTGTTGGACGAAACTGAGCCGTTATTGCCGTTATAGGAACAAAGCCTACGCCTCTACCTCCAAACTTCTTTTGCAGACCGTCGCGGAAATCAGACACTAGTATATCTCCTTCAATGAATGAATCACCCATAAAGGCCACATATACCGGACGACTTTGGCTTTTCGACAATGCTGTGAAGAATCGTTTCAAGGCTATATGCCCAACAGAGTAATCCTCAATGTGCGTACCAATAGAATCCGCATTATTAGAGTGCATTTGCTGATATAAAGAATCGCGCAACGCTAATGTTATCGAATCTATTCCTGTAGTTCTCATTATCGAATCACGCATGGCAGCCGTGTCAACAACAATGGATTCGGGATGTTCCAATTG
The DNA here is from genome assembly GCA_028707405.1 of Parabacteroides sp. Classification (GTDB taxonomy): domain Bacteria; phylum Bacteroidota; class Bacteroidia; order Bacteroidales; family Tannerellaceae; genus Parabacteroides. The sequence continues at coordinate 3,089 of JAQWBH010000023.1, forward strand.
CAAACGCAAAGAGTCTATTTCTGATAAACCTGTCTTTATTCGCAAATCAGATAACATGTCTAATTTTTTTAGTTTGAAACCAAATAGAGTATCTGGCATGAAGTAAAGTCCTGTACAAATGACTATTGTAGTCAGCAACAATATTAATACTCTACCAAATTTATTATCTTTTTTCATTTATATTCTGCTAATCGAGGCGCAAAGATAGTGATTATTCACAATTTATTTTTTCTTCTTGCGTTTAGAATATATAAATCAATAAGAAATATGGAAGAATTGAGAGAAAAGAAATGGAACGTATTGGAAAGCAAGTATATATCAAATAAACCCTGGTTTACGGTCAGACGCGAAAAGGTTGAACTGCCAAATGGAAACATTATCCCCGAATACTACCTCTTTGAATATCCTAATTGGGTCAATGTCATTGGGATAACCAAAGAATATAAATTTGTATTTGTTAGTCAGTACCGTCATGGATTAGGGCGTACGGCTTACGAATTGAGTGCTGGAGTATGCGAAAATACGGATGCCTCACCTCTTGAGTCTGCTAAACGGGAATTTCTGGAAGAAACCGGCTACGGTAAAGGCTTTTGGAAAGAGTTTATGATTCTTTCAGTTAATCCAAGTACGCATACTAACCTGACTTTCTGCTATTTGGCTACAGATGTGGAACTTCTTGCTCCACAACATCTAGATAGTACGGAAGATCTTTCTGTCCATTTGCTCACTTTAGATGAAGTAATAAAAATGCTCGAATGCGATCAGATCAAACAAGCTCTTCATGCTGCTCCTTTATGGAAATACGTAGCTGAAAATCATTTAATCTGATACTTTCCGGTATCTTACCTTTCGGGGCTATTCTCAATGTTAATTCAGTTGTTATAAC
>JAQWBH010000023.1:4074-30480 GCA_028707405.1 Parabacteroides sp.
GATCAGATCAAACAAGCTCTTCATGCTGCTCCTTTATGGAAATACGTAGCTGAAAATCATTTAATCTGATACTTTCCGGTATCTTACCTTTCGGGGCTATTCTCAATGTTAATTCAGTTGTTATAACTCATTGTATTTTAGCCTAATATATGATATAAAAAAGTATATACTTTTAAAAACAAAAGTATATTGTTTTAAAAAACAACTTCATTGGATTCAAAATAACAGATAAATAACTACTTTTGCAACGGTAAAAAAAGAGTTCTCATGATTTTTAAGATTCAGACATTTTTAATATGTATAATATTTACACTATCTTTTAATGTTTTAAATGCGCAAGAGAAAGACACCCCTCGTAACGGTGAGGGTATTTCAACTTTTTTACAGCGGCATCATTTAGGGGGAAGAGCAAACGAAAAGAAATTTATTGAACTGAACAAGAATAAGTTGGGTAAAAATAATGAACTTCTTTTAGGCATAAAATATACTCTTCCGTCAAAAACTGAAATTCCTGCAACCGATAAAGATGAATCTTCCAATGATGACAATAATTCAAAAATATTATTCGATAATAATAAAACATCAAAAATAAAAGGAACATCAAAAAAAACAAGGTCTACACCGAATTACGAGCCCTTGTTTGGTAAAGACCTGGCCAATTATAAAGTTCTTTCGAATGAATTGAAGGGAGCGTGTTTTTATGTTGTAAGCGGACATGGCGGGCCTGACCCTGGTGCTATCGGCTGGATAGGTAGTAACGAAGTACATGAGGATGAATACGCATACGATATCATTCTCCGACTGGCGCGCAACTTATTGATTAAAGGAGCTAAAGTTCGTATTATCATTCAAGATAAAGAAGATGGAATTCGAAATGATCTCTATCTTTCAAACAACAAAAGTGAAACCTGTATGGGCGACGAGATTCCGTTGAATCAGGTTGAAAGACTTCAACAGCGTTGCGATAAAATTAACAGCTATAATGCAATTGATAAGGAGAAATATAAACGGGCTATTTTTGTTCATGTCGATAGCAGAAGCAATGGAGATCAAGTTGATGTATTTTTCTATTATACAAACGGTAATGAAAAAAGTAATCGTTTGGCAAAAACGATGGAAGCTACTTTTTCTCAGAAATATGACAAACATCAACCGGGACGCGGATTCAATGGCACCATTGAAACGAGAGACCTATATGTTATGAAGCATATTACTCCTACTGCCGTTTTTGTTGAAGTCGGTAATATTCAGAACGATATTGATCAGCAACGGATCATTCTAAGCTATAATCGTCAAGCCCTTGCAAATTGGTTTTGTGAAGGCTTTACCAAAGATTATCAACACTACAAAGAAATGAAAACGAAAACCTTAAAAAGCAAAAAAAAGAAATAATGAAATAAATTTATACTGTTCCGATTTTACAAAGGTTATTTATATGCATGCATTATAGGATAAGATAGTAAAAAACTATACCACAAGAGAAATTTCCATATAATTATTATCTAGAAATACTAGGTTTTCAAATAAATATATATCTTTGTATCGAATAAATAATCGTTTTAATCATTTGATGAGGAATCAGTTTATATCACCATTTGTAAAGCCTGTATATGTGATGTTGAAACCTGTTGGTTCGCTATGCAATTTAGCATGTGATTATTGTTATTACTTAGAAAAAGGCAAACTGTATCCGGAAGTAAAGAATCACGTTATGAGCGAGGCATTACTTGAGAAATTCATTAAAGAGTATCTTGAGTGCCAGACGATGCAACAGGTGTTGTTTACTTGGCATGGAGGGGAACCTTTGATGCGGCCGATAAGTTTCTTTAAAAAAGCCATAGAGCTGCAAAATAAATATGCTGAAGGGCGAGAGATTGATAATTGCATCCAGACAAACGGGACTTTACTCGATGATGATTGGTGTAAGTTTTTAAAAGATAACAACTTCCTCGTTGGTGTATCTATTGATGGCCCGCAAGAATTTCATGATACTTATAGACGTAACAAGCAAGGGTTGCCTTCGTTCTATAAAGTGGTGAAAAATATAAAACGAATGGAAAAGTTTGGGGTTGAATATAATGCAATGGCTGTTATAAATGATTATAATGTTGATCATCCGATAGAGTTCTATCATTTCTTCAAAGACATCAATTGTCGTTATATACAGTTCACGCCTATAGTTGAACGGCTGGCGTCTCATCCAGATGGGACTCATTTGACATCACCTGTAGAAGATGAAAAAGATATTAAACTTGCCCCTTTCTCCGTGAATGCCGATAAATGGGGCTATTTTTTATGTACTCTGTTTGATGAATGGCTCAAGGAAGATGTTGGTCAGTATTTTATACAAATATTTGATGCAACATTGGCCAACTGGGTGGGCGAACAAGCCGGCATTTGCAGTTTGGCTCGTACATGTGGTCATGCGGGAGTAATGGAATTTAATGGAGATGTGTATGCGTGCGACCATTTTGTATTTCCAGAATACAAAATGGGAAATATTTATCAGCAGACAATCACCGAGATTATGTATAGTGATAAACAGTTAAAATTTGGTGCCGACAAACATGACAAGCTCCCCAGACAATGTAAAGAGTGCGAATTTCTTTTTGCTTGTAATGGAGAATGTCCAAAGAATCGCTTCTTGTATACAGCTGATGGCGAGCCGGGGTTGAATTATCTTTGCAGTGGTTACAAAATTTTTTTTGAGCACGCGGCACCTTATATGGATTTTATGAAAAAAGAATTATTGGCACAACGCCCTCCTGCTAATGTGATGGAATGGGTAAAAAACAACAGATAAATTATGATAAATATGGACAGACGTGATTTTCTTAAAGCTGGAGGTATGGCTATGATTGGTTCTTTAGCTTCTCCAACAATTTTTGGTGCGCCAGAAATAACAAAAGCTTTGAGTGATAAATCAGCAGTAACTAAAGCTGTAGGAGTCACTTTTGCTATTAATCATTTCGGAACAAGCGAAAATGATTTAAAAAAAGTATTGGCGACAGCTCTTGAAAAAGGAGGTGATTATGCAGACCTTTTTTTCGAGCATACTTACCAAAACAATCTGGGATTGCAGGATGGTGCAGTGAACCGTGCCTCTTCGAATATTGATTACGGTATGGGAGTACGCGTTATCTCGGGTGACCAAACGGGTTATGCCTATGTTGAGAATCTTACACTTTCGGAAATGCTGAAAGCGGCTCATACGGCGGCACGAATTGCCTCCGGAATGGGGAACAAAAATCCAGCGAATCTGACGGAAGAGACAATTACACATAACCATTATGGCGTTAAAACCGCATGGGATGATATTGCTGTTAACCAAAAACGCCCTCATCTACAAAAATTGAATGATCAGATTTTTGCATTAGACAAAAGAGTCCATAAAGTAATGGCATTTATGGATGATAGCACATCGCATATTTTCTTCTGTAACTCGGAAGGTCAAATGTATTATGATTATCGTCCTATGATTTCTCTTGCTGCTGTTTGCATAATGCAGGAAGGGGATAAAATAGAAAATTCTTTTGCAAGCCGTTCTTTCCGTATGGGTGGAGAATTCCTTACGGATGAAATCATCGAAACAATAGCTAAAGAGGCAGTAGATAACACTTCTCTTCTATTTAAAGCAATCAAACCGAAAGGTGGTGAAATGCCGGTGGTTATGGGAGCCGGCGGATCAGGTATTTTATTGCATGAAGCTATCGGACATGCTTTCGAGGCTGATTTTAACAGAAAGAAGACCTCTATCTTTTCTGACAAATTGCACAAAAAGGTTTGCAATGAACATATCAATGTGGTTGATGATGGGACTATTCACTATAATCGTGGCTCTGTTAATATCGATGATGAAGGAAATGAAGGACAAAAGACTTATTTAGTGAAAAATGGAATTTTGGAGAGCTATATGCATGACCGGATAAGTGCAAAGTTCTATGGTGTTCATCCGACAGGCAACGGCAGACGTGAATCTTTCAGACAAGTTCCAATTCCTCGTATGCGTGCGACATATATGGAGGCGGGAAATGTGACGGAAGAAGATATTATTTCAACAGTAAAAAAAGGCATTTATGCTTCTCACTTCACTAATGGACAAGTTCAGATTGGTGCTGGTGATTTCACGTTCTTTGTTAAAGACGGTTACTTGATTGAGGATGGAAAACTCACACAACCTATTAAGGATGTCAATATTATTGGTAATGGACCTAAAGCTTTGGCCGACATTACGATGGTAGGGAATAATTATCAGATGGATAATGGAACATGGACGTGCGGTAAAGATGGACAATCTTGTCCTGTAACTTGTGGTATGCCATCTGCCTTAGTTAGTAAACTGACGGTTGGAGGTGAAAGCTGACATCATCTTATGATGTGAATCGGCAATAATAATAAACAGAAAATATACGTTTTAATAATAAATACTATGATTAGTAGCGAAAATAAAAAGTTAACGCTTTGGGCTATGGATTTTGCTTTAAAAAATGGCTGCCAAGCTGCACGCGTCACATTATATAATAGCGCAAGCAATTCATTCGAGATAAGGGATATGAAGATGGATCGATTACAACAGGCCACAGAAAATAGTTTGGTTATTCATCTTTTCGTTGATGGAAGATTCGGTTCTTTTTCTACAAATCGCCTTGATAAAAACGAATTGGAAAAGCTTATTCGCAATGGCATAGAATCTACTCGTTTTCTTGCAGAGGATAAAGCACGTACGCTTCCTGATGCCTCTTTATATTATAAAGGAGGACAGCCTGATTTAAAATTATTTGATAAAAAGATTGATACAATTCAAACGGATGATAAAATCGCATTAGCTAAAAGCGTTTGTAATGAAATGATGGGAAAAGACAGCCGAGTTATTTCTGCAAATTCCTCATATAGTGATGAAATGGATTCTACATACATGATAGCAAGTAATGGCTTCGAAGGCGAATCTTCAGGTTCTTCATTCAGCATCAGTGCAAGTATAAATATAAAAGGAGATGGTGATGCCAGACCTGAATCTTATTGGTATGATTCTTCTTTATATTATGATACCCTGATTAAAGAAGGTATTGGTAAAAAAGCCCTGGAACGCGTACTACGTAAGTTGGGACAAAAGAAAACCAATTCAGGGAAGTCTATGATGGTTGTAGACAACATGAATTCGTCTCGCCTGCTTTCTCCTGTAATTGATGCACTTTATGGTTCTTCCATTCAACAAAAGAATTCTTTCTTGCTGGACAAGCAAGATCAGAAAGTCTTTGGTGAAAAAATGACGCTTATGGATGAACCTCATTTGGTTGAAACACCGGGAGCGCGTTATTTTGATAATGAAGGGGTTGCCACAAAACTTATGCCTGTAATTGAAAAAGGTATTCTGAAAAATTATTATATAAATACTTATATCGCTAATAAGATGGAAATTAAACAAACAATTTCCTCTCCTTCTGTCTTAACGATGGATATGAGCGACAATAATATGGATGCTTTAATTGCATCAGTGGATAAAGGAATTCTGGTTACGGGGTTCAATGGAGGAAACTGCAATAGTTCAACAGGCGATTTCTCATATGGGATTGAAGGATTCCTAATAGAAAATGGGAAACAGACTCAACCTGTTTCTGAAATGAATGTAACAGGAAACATGATTACACTTTGGAATAACCTGATAAAAGTCGGCAATGATCCCAGATCATTCTCAAGTTGGCGTATTCCTTCTCTATTGTTCGATGAAGTAGATTTTAGTGGTTTATAATTTCAATATAAATATAAAAGAGTTCGGTCTGCCTTCTTGACCGGACTCTTTTGTGTATCAGTTTACTTTTCTATTCGTATTCGTGAATCCACAGCATAAAGGCCTCGATCTGTGGCGATGAGTGGATTGATATCCATTTCCTTAATCTCACTGGCAAAACGGAGTAATGTAGATAAACGGACAATAATATCAGCATATTGTTGTTCATCAACGCCATTTTGTCCGCGTGTCCCTTTAATTATCGGATAACCCTTTAAGGAATGAATCATGGAAAATGTCTCTTCATACGACAATGGCGCTAAACCATAAGAGACATCTTGAAGAACTTCTACAAAAATACCCCCTAAACCACAAAGAACAACATGTCCAAAGCGATTTTCATACTTTGCGCCCAAAAATAATTCCGTCCCTTTCAACATGGGTTGAACCATTATTCCCGTAACATCAGGTATACGCATCATTCGTTCTATCTCGAACAATAAATGTTCTTCACTGCGAATGTTTAAGGCTACACCTCCAATATCGCTCTTATGAACAGGACCTACCACTTTGGCCACAACAGGAAATTTAACTTTTTTCGCGAAAGCTAATAGTTCATCCTTATCATTTGATACTAATTCATCCACCACAGGTATATTGGCTGCTTGTAAAAGAACACGAACATCTTTCGCACTTAAGAAACCGCTTTGCGGTAAATGATCTACAATGCGACGAACAGCAGGAACATCAACGCCATAAAGCTGAATATCGGTACTCATGGGTTTAGGTGTATTCAGCACTCGTGATAAAGCGGTTCCCAATGTAACTTCATCTGAAAAATTAACATGCCCTTTCTTAATGAAACTTTTCACTTCGGGCCCTGCTGTAACAATTGAAGGTAATACAGGAAAAATAGGTTTTTTGCATTCTTCCATCTTCTTATGAAGAACTTCATAAGTGTCATACAATTTTACTAAACCAGGACTTCCAAATATAACCATCATTAAATCGATATTATCAAAGCGATTTTCACAAAAATCGATAGCAGTTGCAAGATGCTCAGGTGTTCCTGTACCAATAATATCAATAGGATTTCCCACAGCGGCACCTGAATAGAGCTTTGATTTCAGTTCTGCAGCTACAGGCCCTTCCAATTTCGGAACATTCAAACGCCCTTTCGATAATGCGTCAGCAAGCATAACGGCTGGACCACCGGCTTGAGTAATCACTGCACAATTCTTTCCCTTAACCTCTTTTAATGTAAATATACAAGCAACAGTAGTCAACTCTTCACGGCTGAAACAACGAACAATACCGGCTTTACGAAATAGCGCTTCGACAGCTGCATCTGAACTTGCAATAGCCCCTGTATGCGAAAATGCTGCACGTTTTCCTGCATCGGTACTACCGGATTTAATGGCAGCGATACGACAACCTTTACGAATTAAAGAAGAAGCATGAAATAAAAGCTTATCCGGCTCTTTTATCTGTTCTATATATAGCATCTTTATTTTCGAATCAAGTACGGGATCAAATGTTCTATCCATATATTCTAAAGCATCTTCTACGCCAATTTGCGCTGAATTACCAACAGACCATACAGAAGAAAAACGTAACCCTTTGGTTAAAGCTGATTCAATAATAAACAATGCAGTAGCACCCGAACTTGAAATAAAATCTACTCCTCCAAGACTAAATTCCGGTATAGGTTGTGTAAAAACTCCATGGAAATTCATATTCATCAAGCCAATACAATTCGGACCTATCAAGGATGCTCCTACTTCATTTATTGTATCAACAATCTTTTTTTCTAAAAGCTCGCCTTCGTGAGATTCTTCTCCGAAACCGGCAGATACGATAATAAATGCACGAACATGTTTATGTCTTGCCAAAACTTCAACGATTTCAGGACACGAATTTCGGGGAACAGAAATGATAGCCATTTCTGTCTCAGGAGCATCGTTTACTGAACGATAAGATTTAAGACCTTGTACGTCATCCTCTTTAGCGTTTACGACACATAACTCTCCCTTATATTTACCGTCTAATAAGTTACGTACTATACGGCCTCCCGGTTTATGAATATTATTGGAGCCTCCCACTACAACAATACTTTGCGGATTGATTAACTCTTGGTTGATCATGACATTCTGATTAATTTAATTCAATAATCACGCACAAATATAGTATTGTTCTTCTGCAAAACCATATATTTATCAAAAAAATATTTACACTTTGCATATTTTCTTAAGCTAGTGGTTCGAAATGTAATTATTGTTTATGAGTCATAATATCTAGCACAATACGATCTGTGACCTCCATTCCTTTTGAACCTATTGTGGTTAGGTTGGCAATAGACTTATCTACGTCTTCATCTATAATTCCTTCAGCGGAAGTAACGACCTTATTTTCTATAGCCATTAAGGCAGATAGCATGGCAGTAGAAACACCACTGGATACTTTTAATGCGCAACTAGGTTTAGCGCCATCGCATATCATGCCTGTGATGTTGCCAATCATATTTTTAATCGCATATGATATTTGTGTTTTATTTCCTCCCATCAAATACGTTATACCACAACTAGCTCCTGTTGCTGCGACGACACAACCACAAAGCGCTGACAATCTTCCAAGACTTTGCTTGACATATATAACCATCAAGTGACTTAATGTGAGAGCCCGGATTAATTGTTCATCATTACATTTAATATCTTCAGCAAAAGAAAAAACAGGCAATGTGGCTGCAATACCCTGATTTCCGCTCCCCGAATTGCTCATCACAGGAATCAAAGCTCCATCCATTCGTGCATCGCATGCTGCAGCAGTCATCGTCAACATATGAGTATATGCAGAATCTCCCATAAATTTACGACCATAGACGCCGGAAATAGTTCCACTAATAGAATGGCCATAGTTTCCTTTCATCGCTTCCATTGCAGCCTTTTTATTTAATTCAGCTGTTTTTAGAATAAATCGTATATCTTCTATTGGCATTTCCATCGCAAATTCATAGACAATAGAAAAAGACAAATTCAATTCATCATCGCATAATTCCTGATTCAGGCTATTGATATCTCTTATGTCAAACAGCGATTGTCCATTTTTTTCAATATAAACAAAATGAGTATGTTCATGGCAAATAATAACTTCTGAGTGGTTTTCACCGGCATGACAGACTATTTCAATATAGAGTTTATCAACATTTTCTTTCAGATTAATATGGATGCATTTGTTTTTTATCATTTGCTTACCTTTCTCAATGGCACTTTGGGTTACATCGCGCAGTACTTCCAGTCCATAATCCGATTTGCCGATAAGCACACCTAGAGCAATAGAAATGGGTAGTCCTATCATTCCTGTGCCTGGAATACCTACTCCCATCGCATTTTTCAGAATGTTAGCACTTAGGTATACATCAATACGATCAGGTTTACTTTCCAAAACTTCTGCTGCTTTTGCTGCAGCCAGAGCCACAGCCATCGGTTCTGTACAACCAATGGCAGGAACAACTTCTTGATGAATGAGTCTAATAATTTGAGCCTTTGTCGTATCGTTCATTTGCTTAAGTTTTTATATATTCATGCATCTGCTTTTTGCTTATTAGGCAAAACCAAATTCAATACAACGCCTAATATAGCTGAAAGTCCTATACCAGACAAGGTGAATCCACCGAATTGCAAAACAGCACCACCAACGCCAAAAGTGAGAATCAATGAGATAACGATCATATTTCGCGTATTACTTAAATCCACCCGGTTAACAATCAAATTATTAATTCCGACAGAGGCGATAGTTCCAAATAGAAGCATCATAATTCCTCCTAAAACGGGAGATGGTATTGATTTAAGGAATGCACTCATTTTACCAATAACCGAAAATGCTATACCTGATATTGCAGCAATACGGATTACCGCTGGGTCCATAATTTTTGTCAACGAAATAGCCCCTGTAACTTCCGAATAAGTAGTTACAGGAGGTCCGCCTATTAAACCGGCAAACAAACATGCAATGCCATCGCCTAACATCGTACGATGTAATCCCGGATCTTTCACAAAATCTTTACCTGTTACTTCATTAATTGCATAAATATCTCCAATATGTTCGATAACCGGTGCAATAGCAACAGGGGCCATATAAATAATAGCTTCCCATGAAAACGAAGCATGAACAAACTGAGGTAAGGCAAACCACGGCGCTGCCATAATAGGTGTAAAATCAACCAAACCATAGCAACAACATACAATATAGCCGACTATTATGCCACAAAAAATTGGAATTAGTTTTAGTAGGCCCCGTCCCATTAATGTAACAAAAATGGCAGTTATTAGCGAAATAAGAGCTATAAGCCAATTCTCCTTTGCCATATTTACCCCTGATCCGGCAAGAGACAAACCAATAAGGATAATCACAGGGCCAATCACAATGGGAGGAAAAAGTTTTTTGATAATACTTACGCCACGCCATTTGATTAACAGACTCATTAGTCCATATACCACCCCTACGGCTGCGATGCCGGACATTGTACCCGGAAGTCCATACAATTCCGTTGATTTAATGATTGGTGCAACAAAAGCGAAACTACTACCCAAGAAGATAGGAACTTTCCCCTTAGTAACCAAATGAAAGATTAACGTACCTATCCCCGCTGTAAATAAAGCGGTTGAAGGATCTAAACCAACTAACAATGGAACAAGCACAGTTGCACCAAATGCGACAAATAAAAATTGAACTCCGACAATAGTCTTTTGGACCGGATTCAAAACCCTCCCGTTTTCCATGCAATATTGAAGATTATATTTCGGCAAAAGTAATCAAATCTATTAGCTGATGCAATAAAACAATGAAATTCCTTTTAATAATTAAAGATTTCGTTATAAATAAAAAGATTATTATGTACCCGTAATTTTACTATAAGGAATCTATCTACATACCTATTTGCAATGAGTAAAATTACAATCCCATTTAACTGTTCCGAATATATTTATTTGTATCTTTGCACAACGCAACAATTCAATTAATTGTTTATGATTAAATCTAACGAAACAAATTGGTATGTTTTATATACAGCACCCCGTGCAGAAAAGCAAGTTGAAGTTCGCATCAATTCAATGAATGTTAAATGCTGGCTTCCGCTCCATCGTTGTCCCCGTGTGTGGTCTGATCGCGTTAAATTAGTTGATGTCCCCTTATTTACTTCTTATATTTTTGTTTATACAAATGATACCATTCTTCGCTCTCTTCTTCGTGTTTATGGAGTTATCCGTATTGTTTATTATGACGGAAAGCCAGCTATAGTACGGCAGTCTGAGATTGATGCTATCAAAGAATTTCTTATCAAGGCTTCCAATCATCCGCTCTGTCCCGGCGAAGAGGTTGAGATTCTCTGCGGAGCCATGAAACATGTATCCGGAAGAATAGAAAAAATAAGAAAACATCATTTGATACTTTATTTAGAGCAGATTGGTGCAACAGTATGCGTAGACCTAAATGCTGTAGTTCAAGTGAATCGTATCAAATAATATATAGGTCGCTATATATTTTTTCCATATCAATATTTGCTCTGACCAGAGCAGCCAGCTTGTCATATTGTTCCTCTTTGAAAGCTGCATAATTAAAATGTTCGCTGGTCGCTTTCCTATTAAATCCATCGGCTAATGCATCTAATACACATGAATTATCAAGAATCCCATGCATATAGGTTCCCCAGCAACGATCATTTAGCCAATAACCATCCATCCGTCCGTCTTCAAGTCTGTTCACAGGGCTTTCGGAAGTATCATCGACAGATGAAGTTCTTCCCATGTGGATTTCATATCCCCGGCATTTACTATTTGTTGTTTCGTTCAATCGATTAGATTTATTGCGTAAAAATCGGAAATAGCTCTGGCGCGTAATCTTTTCTTCTTCAATTACGGTGTACTGAGGAAGCAAACCGAGTCCTGCAGCTACAGGCAAGCAACTTTCCAATCCTTCGGGATCTTCCAGTCTGATACCCATCATTTGATATCCCCCACAGATACCGATTACTTTTTTTCCTTTTTTATAAGCCCGAATGATTGCATCGGCTACACCATTTGCACGTATGCTCTGCAAATCCGAAAGCGTGCTTTTTGTACCGGGCAGGATGAGAATATCGGCCTTTTCCAACTCTGAAACATGATTTGTATAATAGACATTGAAGCGGTGATCATTGTCAATTGCATCAAAATCAGTAAAGTTTGACATTTGCTTGAGCAAAACAATAGCCACATTAATTTTACCATCGCGATAGGTATTATTCTTCGTATCGAGAACAACCGAATCTTCCTCTTCTATTTTAATATCGTGAAACCAAGGAATAACGCCTACAACTGGTATTCCCGTGAGCTCTTCCAGAATCTTTCGTCCGTCATTGAACAAATTCGCATCACCTCTGAATTTATTAATGACAATTCCTTTCATACAGGCTCGTTCTTCAGGAGTAAGAAGTTCAATGGTTCCATATACGGATCCAAATACGCCGCCTCTGTCGATGTCGGCTACCAAATAAGTTGCAGCACCGGCTTTGATCGCCATTCTCATGTTTGTGATATCGCGATCTCTCAGATTAATTTCAGAAATGCTTCCTGCACCTTCCAATACGATGGGGTTGTATTGCGTTTCTAGTCGTCGAAAAGACTTAACGGCCGCTTCAAATAAATCTTCCTTGTCATATTGAGATCCAAAATAATCCTTGGCGGATAGATTACCTACGGGACACCCGTTAAGAACAACCTGTGAACACAGGTCGTTGGTAGGCTTTAGCAAAACAGGATTCATGTCAGTATGAGGTGCAATGCCACAAGCTTCAGCCTGCACTACTTGGGCTCTACCCATTTCTCCTCCTTCAGGTGTGGAATATGAGTTGAGCGACATGTTTTGGGCTTTGAAGGGTGCCGGATGGTAGCCGTCCTGTTTGAATATACGGCAAAATGCAGAATTAATAATACTTTTGCCTGCGTCAGAACAAGTTCCGACAAACATAATGGGTTTAAGTTGTTGCTTCATCTTTTTATATAAAAGGCACGGATTACAAATGAATATAATCCGTGCCCGGAATTAAAATCATACAAAAACTGTTATTCTTTTGTATCTAGATAAACGACATGAGTCTGTAAATATTCTTCCAGGCCGTGCTTACCATCTGCACCTCCAATGCCTGATTTACGCCATCCGGCATGGAATCCCTGCATAGCTTCGAAGTTTTCACGATTGATATAAGTCTCGCCGAATTTCAACTTCCGGTTAACCTTGATTGCATTGTCCAGATTCGTAGTATAAACAGAGGATGTCAGACCATATTCACTATCGTTAGCCCATTCGATAGCCTGATCAATTGTATCATATTCAACAATAGGAATAACCGGGCCGAATGTTTCTTGTCTGATGATATCCATATCTTGTGTGACATTATCAAGAACAGTTGCTTCAAAGAAGTAACCGCTTGTACCGATACGATGACCGCCAAGAAGCAAACGAGCGCCTTGCTTTATTGCATTGTCAACCTTCCATTGTACGGATTCCAAAGCTCTGGCTTCAATCAGCGGACCCATATCCAAATCTTTGATCTTATTCGGATCGCCCACTTTGACAGCCTTCATGCCGGCAACAAGTTTCTTGGTGAATTCATCTTTAACTTTCTTGTCAACATATACGCGTTCAGCATTGTTACAAACTTGCCCGGTATTGTCTACTCGAGAATCGATGATTGACTTTACTGCCAAATCAAGGTCTGCATCAGCCATAACGATAGCTGGAGCTTTTCCGCCCAGTTCTAATGAAACCTTAGTGATATTCTTTGATGCCGCTTCCATTGTTGATTGTCCTGCTTCAACGCTACCTGTAAGGCTAACCATACCCACTTTTGGATTAGCTGCCAGTTCGTGACCAACAACAGAACCACGACCATTGACAATATTGAGTACCCCTGCCGGCAGACCTACTTCTTCTACAATCTGTGCAAAAACGAATGCGTTCTCCGGAGTGAGTTGACTTGGTTTAAGTACAATCGTATTGCCTGTAACCAATGCAGGAGCGGCTTTGCGTGCAATCAAGAAGAACGGAAAGTTCCAAGGGAGGATACCTGTTGTAACACCAATAGGACGTTTAAAAATGAAAATATTCTCACCTCTACGATCGCTCTGGACGATTTCGCCTTCGTAGTGACGAGCCCAGCCAGCCATATAATCGATATAATCGGCTGTGAAAATAGTTTCAACCATCGCTAAACCTTGTGTTTTGCCTCCTTCACGAACAATGATGTTTGCAATTTCATCAGCACGTTTACGGATGCCATCGGCTATCTTTCTCAAGTATCCTGCACGTTCTATTGCCGGTGTTGCTTCCCATGCTGGTTGCGCCTTTTCAGCTGCATTAATGGCTTTTTTTACATCATCTACAGTACCGTCTGGCATCATTGAAGTGACTTCTTCTGTTGACGGATTTAATACCTTGATCCATTTGCCCGAGGTATTTTCGACGAACCTACCGTCGATAAACATTTTTAATTCTCTCATGGTAATATCAATTCTATTTTTATTTTTAAAACGGCTGAAATTTAGAAATTATCTTCCTAACGTGAATATAAAAAATGATACTAGTTCTAACAGTTTTGATTTTTTGTAAATCGTCATTATTTGAACTTCATATAATTTCATATGGTAACCATCAGCCACAAAGAAACAAGAATCATGACTCCGGCCACGACTTTCTGATACCGCTTTTTATTGACATGACGAATAAATTTCAGAGCGAAGAAATTGCCTGCCATCATGGCAATACCTATAAATACACCATTGAGAAAAATATGTTCATCCATTAGGTTCATTTTTCCATACATAAACGTTTTGATGATATGCATTACTGAGGCAGCAGTAGCTTCACTAGCTATATAAGCTACCGGTGAGAGACCAAAGGTCATGAAAACCGCACTGCTAATAGGTCCTGAAATACCTAATAGCCCATTGGTCAAACCGGTTATTCCACCGCCAATTAATACTGTCGATTTACTCCTTGGCAGCTCCATTCTACCTACTAGTTTCATGATAGAAAAGAAAATCAGAAAAAAACATAGAATTCTGGTCATCAGTTGTTTTGGTACAATAACAAATCCATATGCACCTAAAGCTGTCAATGGTGCTGCAAGGATTAGAAACAGACCGACTTCTTTCCAATGTATATCTTTGAATCCGAAACCTGCACGCGACAGATTACTTAAGAGCTGAGCTATAGTTGAAACGGGAACTGCAATAGTAACTCCATAAAAATAAGTGATAACAGGCAATAGTATCATACCACCGCCGAAGCCCACTGAACCGGAAAAGAATCCTGCAATGAAACCAACAATAATCAGAATAATGTACATGGACATGATATTAATTTAAATATCCGACGCATTTCAAGCAGTCATTTGAAATGCATCGGATATGTTACAAACGTATATTGATTCCAAATTAAATTATCAGTCAAACATATGTTTAAACTTATCAAATATCTTATCCTTGACCGCCTTTTTAGGTTCAAAATTAGGAGATTCTGATAACTTATTCATCATTTCTTTTTCAGAAGGAGATAATGTCTCAGGAATGTATACACTTACATTAACTAATAAATCTCCAGTTCCATAGCTATTCACAGATGGCAGTCCCTTATTGCGTAATCGAAGAACTTTACCAGGTTGCGTACCGGGGTCAATCTTCACCTTAGCTTTGCCGTCAATAGTCGGAACTTCTATCGTAGCGCCAAGTACAGCTTGTGGAACACTCAGAAGCAAATTGTACAAAATATCATTTTCATCACGAATCAACTCCGGATCGGGTTCTTCTTCTATCAAGATCAATAAATCACCATTAACACCTCCCCGCCGGGCAGCATTACCTTTGCCTCTCATTGTAAGTTGCATTCCTTCGGCAACACCCATAGGAATATGGATAGTGATTACTTCGTCATCATGAACAACGCCTTCACCATTACATTCTGGACATTTCTTTGTTATTATCTTACCTTCACCTCCACAGGTCGGACACGTTTGCTGTGTTTGAAGTCTTCCTAAAATAGTATTAGTAATACGTGTGACATATCCTGAACCATGACATGTGTCACAGGTTTTCTTACTGCTGTCATCTTCTGCACCGCTACCATGACATTTGCTGCATGTTACATATTTTTTTACCTTGATTTTTTTATCGACTCCAGTCAAAATTTCTTTCAATGTGAGCTTTACTTTTACTCTCAAATCAGAACCTCTATTGACATAACGAGATTCATTCGAAGGACCGCCAAAGCCACTAAATCCGCCAAAGCCACCAAAATGGCCACCAAAGATATCTCCGAACTGTGAGAAAATATCATCCATTGACATTCCACCAAAATCGCCTCCAGAAGAAGATGATGATCCATTAAAACCTCCAAAACCAAACTGATCATAACGTTGGCGTTTTTGAGGATTACTCAACACGTCGTATGCTTCGGCTGCTTCTTTAAAATTTTCTTCGGCTTCTTTATTGCCTGGATTCTTATCTGGATGAAACTGAATGGCCTTTTTCCGATAGGCTTTTTTTATCTCATCTGCCGTCGCATTCTTATCGACGCCTAACACCTCATAATAATCTCTCTTAGCCATTTTGTACTTGTTCTGTTTATTTTATATTATTATTCTCCTACAACGACCTTTGCGTGGCGAATTACCTTATCATGCAGTTTATAACCTAGTTGAACACAGTCTAATACTTTTCCTTTCATCTCCGGATCAGGAGCCGGAATCATTGCAACCGCATCAAACATATCTGTTGTAAAGGGTTTTCCAACAGCCTCAATAGCTTCAATTCCTTGCTGAGAAAGGTAAGCTGTAAATTTATTATATATAAGTTCAACTCCTTCTATTACAGCTTTCATATCTTCAGCTTTTCTTATGGTCTCTAGAGCCCTTTCGAAATCATCAACGATTGGAAGAAGGTGTATTAATGCCGCTTCACCTCCGTTTTTAATCAATTCAGACTTTTCACGTAAAGTCCGTTTTCTGTAGTTATCAAATTCAGCCATCAGGCGAAGGTGAGAATCATTTAATTCATCAAATTTCTTTTTGTAATCCTCAGAATGTTCTGCTGTGTCGTCAACAGTTTTTTCAGTCATTTTGTCATTATCCAACTCTTCTTCTGCCGCATTTGTCTGTTCTTGCTGCAAATTTGTCGTTTTAGTTTCTGGCTGACTCTTCTGTTCGTTTGTCTCTTTCTCTTTCTTGTTAAATTCTATCTCACTCATATTTCATTGTTTTTTTAAATTCAACGCTGTGTTTCAGATAAATAGAAGAATAACATCTATTTCATATGCTTTACATGAAACATAATGAATTCATCATTGTATATCATTACTATAACAAATATGCTGCCAACTGAATCAACCGCTTCAAAAATATCTTTATCTTTGTCTAAATTTTATCAGTTGACTTCTTGTTAACTGATGTTATGTTTAATAATAACGTATATAGATTATGAAGAAAGTAATTTTGCTGATCTTGTTGTTGTCTGCACTCATGTCTACGCATATCCAAAGTCAGGAGATTTGTCGCTTAGGAATCAAATACGAATTCAGCTTGAGCAACAATTGGGGGAAAGGAAGACCTGTGATAACAGGTATTATTCCTTTTACAAATGCTGAAAGTTCCGGACTTAAACTACATGACATCATTATAGCTATAGATGGCGTAGACACCGAAAACCTGAAACCCAACGAAATAATGGATTTACTTAATCCTTCGAATAAAGAGGGTGTTATTCTTACTGTTAAAAACATATCATCACCGTCCAGAGACATAATGTTGAAAAAAGAATGTAAAGCCAGTAATGCTATTACAGAAGATCAATTGGCTACGGCATTTGCTATGTATAGCCTTGAAACAAATAGTGAACGGGATTTTGTCTGTCCGTTTAAGACAACCGTAATAACTCACGCTATTGATTTCAGTCGTTTCAAAACATTTGCTTTTTTCCCAATCGATGAAAAAAACAGTAAAATGGAAACAGCCATTAATTCCTATATAGAAAAAGCCCTTACTCAAAAAGGTCTTACTGTTGATGTAAACAAACCGGATCTGATGGTTCAGACTTTCTACTATTTTGATAAAAATCCAAATTATAAGGGAATATCCAAAAATGCCCTTAAAGATACGGCATACAGATATGATTCAGAAAAAGAGGCTATGGTTCTGCTTCCTTTTTGGAATGCCGGTACGGCCGAATCAAATGCTGAATATCTACTCCAGTTTGGATTCAGATTGATTGATCAGCGAGATATTCAGGGACGTATTCTTTGGGAATGTGAAGCAAATGAATTATTAGGTGCTCCGTATCGCGTAGATGAGTATGCCCGAATTCATGTCCCACTGATGTGCATGCAATATCCATATGTCAAGTATACGCGTAACGTAAAATATTTAGTTACCCAGAAGAAGTATAATTATACCGGATTGGGATTTGATATCGACCATATGAATGTAATTGCAAATATTGATATAAGCAGTCCGGCTTACGAAGCCGGCTTGCGGGTAGGTAGTATAATAGAAAAAATTAATGGACAAAAAGTAAAGTACTCTGCGGAGGCATTTACAGTTGCATACAAAAATTTCATTAGTGGAACTATGCCATTGCGTGACGCTAAAACCATTTTCACTGACGCAAATGGATTTAGCCGCTGTATGTTCTGGGATACATTTAATTACCCAAAAATTGTAGAAGCATTTCAAAACCCTCGAAATTTGACGGCTTTCTCCTACTTATATTATTATGCTCCATACATTAATTCTTCCGGAAATAATATTTGTATATTTACTCTTAAGAATGGCAAAGAAAATATTGATCTCAATATTCATCCTGCCGTCCGACAAAGTACTACTGTTGAAATAAAATGATTTTTAGCCTGTGATTTATCCGCAAAATTTTGAACAGAAAATAGGATTTGACAAAATCAGAATATTAATATCTGATAAATGTCTTAGTCCGCTTGGCATAGAGAAAGTTGGTGAGATGGAATTCTCCTCCAGTTTTCAATTTATTACTGAACAACTTCAACAAACAGACGAGTTTGTCCGAATTCTTCAGGGCGAAGATGAATTTCCAGCCGATTTTTTCTTTGACGTTCGTTATTCATTGAAACGCATTCGTCCTGAAGGCACTTGGTTGGATGAAAAAGAAATGTTTGATTTAAAGCGTTCTCTTCAAACAATCAACGCCATTCTTCATTTCTTCAGACAGGAGAATGATACTGAAATAAAATATCCATCTTTGACTGCTTTGGCGGGAGATATCCAGACTTTTCCGAAGATTATAGATAAAATTGATACAATCCTAGATAAGTTCGGACGCGTAAAAGATAATGCTTCTCCTGTATTAATTCAAATAAGGCGTGAGATGGCCTCTACGATGAGTAGTATTTCACGTAGTTTGCAATCTATATTAAGAGCGGCTCAAACAGATGGTGTTGTTGATAAAGATGTTACGCCAACGATGCGCGACGGACGTCTTATGATACCCGTAGCTCCGGCATTAAAAAGAAAGATCAAAGGAATTGTTCATGATGAGTCAGCTAGTGGAAAAACGGTTTTCATCGAACCGGAAATAGTTGTTGAAGCCAACAATCGTATCCGTGAATTAGAAAGCGATGAAAAACGCGAAATAATAAAGATTCTGACAGAATTTACTGACTATGTTCGTCCTCTGACTCCTGATATTCTGCAGTCGTACACCTTCTTGGCAGAAATTGATTTCATACGTGCCAAAGCACTCTTTGCTGAACAAATAAATGGACTCAAACCAAAAATAGAGAACAAACCTCATATGGATTGGGCCGGAGCCGTTCATCCCCTACTTTATCTTTCATTGAAGAAGCAGAATAAAGAAGTAGTACCTTTAGATATAACATTGGAAGAAGATAAACGAATATTGATTATTTCAGGTCCCAATGCCGGAGGAAAATCTGTTTGCCTCAAAACGGTCGGATTACTTCAGTACATGCTTCAGTGCGGATTACTAATTCCTGTTTATGCCAGTTCGTGTACCGGCATATTTGATAATATTTTCATTGATATAGGCGACGAACAAAGCATTGAAAATGATTTGAGTACATATAGTTCTCATCTCCTGAATATGAAATACTTCGTCAAGAATTGTAATAACAAAACAATTATTCTGATTGATGAATTCGGTAGCGGAACCGAGCCCCAGATTGGTGGCGCCATTGCTGAAGCACTTCTTGACAGATTCAATAAGAATCAGAGCTTTGGCGTTATCACGACACATTACCAAAACCTAAAACATTTTGCCGAAGATACATCCGGCATTATTAATGGAGCCATGTTGTACGACCGGCATCTGATGCAGCCTCTTTTTAAACTTTCTATTGGTAATCCGGGTAGTTCTTTTGCTGTTGAGATTGCACGAAAAATTGGTCTCCCTGAAGAAGTGATAACGGATGCTTCCGCAAAAGTTGGAGCCGATTATATCAATATGGACAAGTATCTTCAGGATATCGTTCGCGACAAACGATACTGGGAGAATAAACGTCAAAATATTCGTCAGCAAGAAAAAAAGCTGGAAGAAATAACGGCCCGTTATGAGACAGATCTGGAAGATGTGCATAAACAACGAAAGGAAATCATGCGTTCGGCAAAAGAAGAAGCTCAACGCATCCTTTCAGAAGCCAACGCAAAAATAGAAAACACTATTCGTGAGATAAAGGAAGCTCAGGCTGAAAAAGAACAAACGAAGCTTGCAAGGCAGGCATTGGAAGAATTTAAAGCGTCGGTAATTGCTACTGAAGAAAATGATGAAAAGATTGCTCGCAAGATGGCAAAGCTACAGGAACGCAATGAACGCAAAAAGAAAAGTAACCATCAGAATTCCAAGCCACAACCTTTCAATAAGGACGAAATCTTGGTTGGCGACAGTGTTCGTCTTAAAGGACAAACTTCAGCAGGAACTGTCTTGGATATTCTCGGCAAACAAGCCGTTGTTGCTTTTGGTATGATAAAAAGTTCTATAAAATTGGATCAGTTAGAAAAAGTAAGTAAAGGTCAACTCAAAAAAGAGATACAAAAGAACACATTTATTAGTGCTCAAACAGCCGATAGCATGCACGAAAAGCGTTTAAACTTCAAGCAAGAGATTGATGTGCGGGGTATGCGTGGCGATGAGGCTTTACAAACTGTGACTTACTTTATCGATGATGCTATCCAAGTCGGCGTCGCACGCGTTAGGATTTTACATGGTACAGGAAGTGGCATCCTTAGGCAACTAATACGGGAGTACCTGAGTACTGTTCCGGAAGTCATTCGCTATCATGATGAGCATATCCAGTTTGGAGGAACCGGGATTACAATTGCCGAGTTCGAATAGTCTTTAGTGTTTTTACGGTAATTTTAATTGTTAATAAAGTCATGAAGAAAATTGTACTCTTACTCTTAACCATGTCTTTTGCAGCATGTGCTCAAGAAAAAGCTATCAGAATTGCAATTACAAATACTTCTAGTGAAATCAGAAAAGATGAAATTGTTGAACTGTCTACCGACGTCGTGAAGAAGTTTAAGCAAAAAGGATTTATTATAACCGATAGTAAGGGTATGCAAGTACCTTATCAGATAACTTTTGAGCATAAACTGATTTTTCCAGCTACGGTAAATCCCAAAAGTAGTGCATTATACACAGTCTCTGTCGGGAAACCGGATATATTCAAAAAAGTTGTTTGTGGAAAGCATTACCCTGAGCGTGTAGATGATATTGCATGGGAGAATAATAGAATTGCTTTTCGCACATATGGCCCTGCATTACAAAAAAGCGGTGAAAAAGCTTATGGTTGTGATATATGGGTCAAATGTATTGCAGAACCGATAGTCGATTTTCGCTATAAATTGGAACTTGGAGCGCAGAGCAAAGCAAAACTAGCCGAATTGAATAAGACCGACAAGAAAGCAGCCAGGCAATTCGCCGAATCTGTCTCTTATCATAATGATCACGGTAACGGACTAGATTATTACAAAGTCGGACCAACGCTTGGCGCAGGTACAACGGCTTTGATGAAAGGCGATTCCATTGTTTATCCATATTGTTATAATACGTATAAGATTCTTGACAATGGTCCATTGCGTTTTACTGTGAAGTTGACGTATAATCCTTTGATTGTTGGTAATAATTCTAATATCATTGAAACACGTATCATCACATTAGACTATGGTTCACAATTGAATAAAGTGACTGTCAGTTATGCAAATCTGACCAAGCCCACTCCTATTCTGACAGGCATTGTCATTCACGCTCCAAGCCTCGATTTGCAGGCAGATGCCGAAGCGGGATATATTTCTTATGCCGACCCTATAGATCCTGTAAACGGACAAATATTCGTTGGTGCAGTATTTACCAACAAACTTGAATCGGCAAAACCGATTTTGTTTTCTGCCAAAGAAAAAGCCGAGCGCGATGCCGAAGGCCATGTTGCAGCAATAAGTCTTTATACTCCAGGTACTAAATACATCTATTATGCGGGTGCCGGCTGGAGCAAATACGGATTTAAAGATTCTACAGAATGGAATCGTTACGTCCGCACATTCGCCAAACATCTGAAGCAGCCTTTAAAAATTAAAATAGCAAAACAGTAGTATTCTATCAATTTAGTGAAACTACTTAGTAACACGTTTAAAAAATAAGTTGTACATATATATGTTGATCTTTCTAACAGACAATCATCGTATGTACAACTTATTACTTATCGGATATTTAGTTCTTCAATCCGGCGAATCGATCACAAATGTTTATTTCAAACCTCTGTTACGTAATAAAGGATCAATATTGGCCGTTTTGCCTCGGAAATTCTTATACATCACATCCGCATCCTCAATGCAACCCGGAGTCAGAATACAACTACGGAACTTGGAAGCTACATTTTGATTGAATATATCGCCTGTCTCCTTGAATGCTTCAAAAGCATCACAATCCAAAACTTCGGCCCAGATATAACTATAATAGCCTGCTGTATAACCACCTCCCATCGTATGAGAAAAATAAGTCGTTCTGTAGCGCGGAGGTATTTGACTAATCAAACCCCGCCCGTTCATTGCTTTTTCTTCAAACCGTTCGATATCAAAATTAGCCGGAATCTGTTTCAATACATGGTAATCCATATCCAGCAACGATGCAGCAAGATATTCAGTCGTAGCAAAACCTTGTCCGTATTTTCCACTCTTTACAATTTTGTCTACCAACGCTTGTGGTATAACCTCTCCGGTCTTATGTTGTTTTGCATAAATCTTCAATACTTCCGGTTCGAAAGTCCAATGTTCCATTACCTGTGAAGGCAACTCCACAAAATCACGAGGTACACTGGCAACGCCGTAATAATGAACATCTCCAAAAAGAGCATTTAGTGCATGTCCAAATTCATGGAACACTGTCGAAGCTTCATCGGCACTCAGCAAAGCTTGTTGTCCGGCAGCCGGCTTACTGAAATTAAACACCGTTGTAACAATTGGAATCTCTCGTTTTCCGTCTTTGTATGTCTGATCCCGATATCCTCCGCACCATGCGCCGCCACTCTTACCCGGACGAGTGTAAAAATCCATATACAAAACACCTAAAGTTGTTTTGCCGTCTTTGTCTTTACATTCAAAAGCTTGTGCATCGGGATCAGGAAGCGGAATATTTTTCAATGGAGTAAAAGTAATGCCATAAAGCTTGTTCGCAACATAAAATGCACCCTCTCGTACATTATTCAGTTCCAGATAAGGACGAACTTCGTTCTCATCCAAATTGAAGCGTGATTTTTTTGCCTTTTCGAAATAGTAACGCCAATCCCAACCTTCTGCCTGGAAATTTCCTCCTTCTTTCTTAATTTCAGCGTTGATATCAGCCAATTCTTCCTTCGCCTTCACCAATGCAGGTTTCCATATTTGGTTCAACAGCTTATATACATTCGCTTCATCCTTCGCCATATTCTCATCAAGTGCATATGCAGCAAAGTCTTTGAATCCAAGCAATTGAGCTTTTTCCAAACGGGCAGCCACCAGTTTTTTTACAACCTCTTTATTGTCGTTGGCATTACCATTATTGCCACGCATAATGTATGCTTTAAAAATCTTTTCACGCAAGCTTCTATTATTGGCATATTGCAGGAATGGCATCACACTTGGATTATGTAAAGTAAACAGCCATTTACCATCCTTACCGGCTTCTTTAGCGGCCGATGCTGCCGATGCAATCAGCGTTTCGGGCAATCCGGAAAGATCTTCCTTCTTATCAATAACCAGTTGGAAGGCATTGGTTTCCTTAAGTAAGTTTTGTTCAAAAGTAATTTGCAGTTGTGAAATCGTCTCGTTTACTGCCCGCAACTTTGCCTGTTTTTCGGCATCCAGATTCGCTCCGCCGCGAACAAAATGCTTATATGTCTTCTCAAGCAGTTTTTTTTGTTCCTTATTTAAGTTTAATTTTTCCTGGTTGTCGTATACTGACTTTATCCGGGCAAAAAGTTTAGCATTCAGAAGAATATCATCAGAATGGCGTGATAGCAGCGGCGACAATTCCTGCTCTAGCGCCTGAATGGAATCATTCGTGTTAATGCTCGCTTCGCCACTAAAAGCATAAGAAACTTTATTGAGTAGTTTACCACTCTGATCTAAAGTCACAATGGTATTTTCAAAAGAAGCTTCTTGTGGATTATTGGCTATCGAATCCACTTCAGCCGCTTGTTCCTGCATGCCTTTCAGGAAAGCCGGTTTGTAATGTTCGAACTTGATTTGATCAAAAGGCGGAACACCAAACGGTGTCGTATACTCTGTGAAAAATGGATTGGGGGTATTTTTGCCTGCCGTATCATTTTTCTTCGAAGAGTTGCATGCGCCTAAAACAACTGCCAGCCCGGCAGCCATCATGAGTGTCTTCTTCATTTTTGTTTGTATGTAAAATGTTAATAATAGCATACAAATATACATCTCAAAGTGAGATTCTCCAACATTTTTCCCATATTTGCACACAAAATTTAAATGATTCAACAAATGGAGAATAGAATTTGTAAGTTATTCAATATAAGTCATCCGATTATTGCCGGTGGAATGGTCTGGTGCAGTGGCTGGCGATTGGCTTCGGCCGTAAGTAATGCCGGTGGATTGGGATTGGTTGGATCCGGTTCGATGCATCCTGATACTTTGCGCGAACATATCCGCAAATGTCAGGAAGCAACCGATAAGCCTTTTGGAGTTAATGTTCCGTTATTTTATCCGGAGATAGATACATTGATGCAAATTTTGGTAGAAGAAAAAGTAAAAATTGTATTTACTTCGGCCGGTAATCCAAAAGCGTGGACAAGTTTCCTGAAAGATCACGGAATGATTGTAGCACATGTTGTCAGCAGTTCCAAGTTCGCCGAAAAAAGCGAGCAGGCGGGTGTAGATGCTGTTGTGGCTGAAGGTTTTGAAGCCGGAGGGCATAATGGAAAAGAAGAGACGACAACCATGTGTCTTATTCCGGCCGTACGTCGCGCCATATCTTTGCCTTTGATAGCTGCCGGTGGAATAATCACCGGCGATAGTATTTTGGCTGCCTTTGCTTTGGGTGCCGAAGGTGTACAAATGGGGACGCGCTTTGCACTTACAAAAGAAAGTTCGGCGTCGGAACCGTTTAAGGAACTTTGCCTGAACCTTAACGAAGGTGATACAAAGCTGCTTCTGAAAAAACTCTCTCCCACCCGTATGGCAAAAAGTGACTTCACCTCTATCGTAGAAGAAGCCGAAGCTCGTGGTGCATCGGCCGATGAATTGAAGGAACTTTTGGGTAAAGGACGTTCAAAAAAGGGTATTTTTGAAGGAAATATGCAGGACGGACAGATTGAAATCGGACAGGGAGCTTCACTCCTACGCAATAAACAGACTGCGGCAGAAGTGAT
The DNA here is from genome assembly GCA_028707405.1 of Parabacteroides sp. GTDB lineage: Bacteria > Bacteroidota > Bacteroidia > Bacteroidales > Tannerellaceae > Parabacteroides. Next base: position 29,738 of record JAQWBH010000023.1, read on the forward strand.
AGACGAACTTGTATCCGACTTCCACAAAGGACTCGACAGGATGAAACAACTGTAATAATAATATATCTGATAATAAAAAACAGCCGGCGACACACCGGCTGTTTTTGCATTCAACTCTCTACTCTGATATAAACCGTTTATATTACAACCTATTCATTACTCAGATAATATAAATGGTTATAAAATTAAACTCCACATCATTTCTTTTGCAAATTTGTATAGGTTCATATTAATATGATGCATCTATACTCTGAAACGCTGCATTGATATATAATTTTTCTTGAAGATATTTGGTGAAGTCAAACATATATTTCATAAAACTGTAAGAATTTCATTTCCAGCTATTGCTATTTATGTTTATTTTTGCTGAAGAATAAAAAATAAACAATGGCTAAGCACCTGATTCTTTCCAACAGCATGCTGTTGATCCGTGTAACGGCTGAAAGGATAGCTTACATTTCGTCCGACGGCAGTTATTCAACGATGGTTCTCGTTGGAGGAAAGCGACATATCTTCTCATTCAACTTGTCAGCCTTCGAAAAACAACTTGAACAGCAGTTCGGTACCGAATCGCAAGTATTTATCCGTTTAGGAAAAGGGCTTATCATCAATAGCGACTACATCTATAGTATCAATATCTCCAAACAGGAGCTTATTCTTTCAGGCGTCGGATTTACTGAAGACTTTGTGCTCTCTGCATCCAGAGATGCACTGAAATCATTGAAGACCGTTTTGGAAGAAAG
>JAQWBH010000234.1 GCA_028707405.1 Parabacteroides sp.
GTTCCTTCCGATGGAACGTTGATTTTTAGATTTATAGGTATGACTGCTGTTGAAAAGAGGATTGCCGGGAAAGCAATGATGAATGTAACATTGAGCGACGACTCCCAAAATTTGGAGGAAGTGGTTGTAGTGGCTTATGGAACACAGTCGAAGCGAACAGTCACTTCCTCTATTGCATCCGTGAAGACGGAAGCAATTAAAGATGTTCCGGTAAATAGTATAGATCAGGCTTTGCAAGGTCGTGCAACCGGTGTCAGTATCATTACTCCTTCCGGGGGCGTCGGCGAATCGCCTATCATCCGCATTAGAGGTGTAAGCTCTATCACTTCAGGTACTTCGCCACTTTATGTAGTTGATGGCATTCCGATTGAAACAGGAAATACTTCTTATAGCGGTAATGTCAACTCACTGGCTGATATCAACCCGAATGATATTCTTTCAATGGATGTTCTTAAAGATGCTGCCGCAGCAGCTATGTATGGTTCGCGTGCAGCAAACGGTGTTATCCTGATTACAACAAAAAAAGGCGCCTCAGGAAAAACTAAAGTCTCATATAACGGATATATGGGTGTGACAAGTCATTCTCATTTTCTGGATGTTATGGATGCACAGCAGTATGTCGATTTCAAGAATATGGCTGTAAAGAACCGTTACGGAACGGATGCGATGTCGTTGACAGCCAATTATACATCCGCTTATGGTCCGAAAGCATTCAATATGTGGAAACGTTCTGATGGGAGCTATGTTAATACTGATTGGGAAAAGGAAGTTTTCCGTACTGGATTTGAACATAATCATACTGTCTCAATTGAAGGCGGAACCGACAAAGGATTGTTTTATATCTCAGGTAACTATGTTGATCAGAAAGGAATGGTCAGAGGTGATAAATACGATCGCTTCGGTTTGTCGGCCAACGGTTCGGCGAAAGCTACCGAATGGTTGAAAATTGGTGGAAGTATCAACTCTTCTATTTCCAACACCGGCTATACTGATGGCGCACGCAAAGGCGGACAATACGCTACAGAAGGTTTTACACGTCTGGCACTGATTTTACCGACCAACGTCCCCGCTTACAATGAGGACGGAACACCGTATCTGGGTGAAAGCGGATATATAGGAACCAGTCCGAACACCGTATATAACGGTTATACAAATCCTGTTGCACTTCTCAACTATGGCAGCGGTGTCAACTCAGAAGTACTTCGTTTCATTGGCAACGCTTATGCCGAGATTCATCCGTTTGCAGGGTTGACTTTAAAAACACAATATGGGCTAGATTACAGTCACATAGATGATAAAAACTTCCGTACAGCGATGATGTTCGGTGATACCGAGAATGGTTCGGCCACGAACTATTCAGCCAAACTGCGTTCTGAAACCTGGACGAACACGGCTAATTATATGTTTTCCGTCAATAAGAATAATTTTGATATTTTGGCCGGTGAAGAAACACATGGCAAACAACTGGATCGCTGGGGTGCAACACGGAGTATTCTTTTGGATAACAAATATACCACCTATCAGGGAGCCTGGGCTTCTATCTCAGCCGGCGACGGCAATACTATTTCTGAAAGCACACTTCTTTCTTTCTTTGGTCGTGTCAATTACGACTATGATGGAAAGTATTTGTTGTCGGCCAATTTCCGCCGTGATGGATTCTCGGCTTTAAGTCAGGATCATCGCTGGGGTAATTTTGGCGGTGTTTCGGCAGCCTGGAGAATCTCTTCCGAGAAATTTTTCCAACCGATGAAGCGTCTGGTTACCGATCTGAAACTTAAAGGCAGTTGGGGCGTTGTTGGTAATACAAATATCAGCGATTATGCAGCATACTCGTATTATAGCAGTGGCTATTACGGCGATGACGGCGCATACAAACTCAGTCAGATTGCCGATTCGAAGAATCTAAAGTGGGAGACAAGTAAAAAGTTCGATTTGGGTTTTGCTGCCGTTCTACTTAATAATATCGCCATCGATTTTGATTATTATCACAATGTTTCTTCGGACTTGATTTTGAACGTTCCGGTTTCCCCTTCCAAAGGCATTCCGAACAACTATATCACAACTAATGCGGGAGCAATGAAGAACACGGGTGTCGAATTTAATATCTCAGCCGATGTGGTCAAGACGCGTGATTTTTCATGGAATACTTCATTTAATCTTACAACGACAAGAAACCGTGTCACGAAGCTGGCTGAAGGGATCGACAATATCACAACCGGTTCGTATAACATCACAATGGTTGGAAAATCGATCGGACAGCTTTATCTCTATCCAACAGGCGGTATCGATGAAAATACCGGTCGCCGTATCTTTTACGGCTCCGACGGGACGAAGGTGCTCTGTATGTATGAGAAGTCAGGTAAGTTTTTCACCGAAGACGGCAAAGCTTATGCCGAAAGCAATTTGCAGCCTGTTGTATGCGGTAATACCTTGCCGACATACTATGGAGGATGGAGCAATAACTTAAGATATAAGAGCTTCGACATGCTGATTATGTTTCAGTTTTCGGGGGGAAATAAGATCTACAATGGAACGAAAGCTACCTGCGCAGATATGCGTTATTGGAACAATGCGATTGATGTGTTAAATCATTATTGGAGCGAATCGAACAAGAACGCCACTTATGCATTCCCGATCTATGGTGATAATTATTCTAACGGTTCGGCAAAACCTTTTTCCGACTGGGTTGAGAACGGCGATTATCTGCGCTGCAAAAACATCTCCCTCGGTTATACTTTCAATACGAAAAAATGGCCCAAAGCCGTTGGCATCAGTTCACTTCGCGTCTATGCACAGGCACAAAACCTGTTTGTAATTACCGGTTACACAGGTTTAGATCCTGAAGCTTCAACCATGAGTACGAATGCCAACTTGCAAGGTGGCGTCGATAAGAATACATTGCCTCAGGCACGTACGTATACGTTGGGACTGAATTTGACATTTTAATCGTTTCATGTTTTAAAAAGTAATGAGTATGAAAACAAAAATATGTACCTTATTATTCGTTTTATCGTTATTCGTCTTTGGCGGATGTAGTGATTACCTGGATAAGACGCCGGCTCTGAATCTGGTTGATGAAGATATCTATTCGTCAGCCGAGCGTATGGACGGTGCTGTGATGGGTGTTTATACAGAGATGAAAGACAATCACTTTATCGGATCTAAAGCATATGTATGTATTGAGAATATTGGTGACGATATGATTAATATTTCAGGCAATTTCTATGAAGCGCTGAGCTCTTATGAAATGAGTGTAGGTCTTGAGACACAAGATAATTATGAAACATGGGAAGGCGCTTATCAGGCGATTAATAGTGCGAACACCGTTCTTACCAATGTTGAATCACATTCGGCCGTTGCCGGTGTCAAATACAAGCAATATATTGCCGAATTGAAGTTTTGTCGTGCATTGAGTTATTATTATCTGAGTATGCTTTACGCTCAACCGTATAAGCTTGATGCTGCTGCCAAAGCTGTACCTTTGCGTTTACTGGCTGAGAGCGGATTGGAGAATAATGATTTGAAACGGTCGACTGTTTCTGAAGTGTATTCCCAGATTCTTGACGACACCGATGATTATGCCGACCTTCCTTCCGGTGGAGCTACCTACGATAAGATTACAAGAGCTACACAAGGTGCAGCATTGATGCTTCGTATGCGGGTGTATATGGCTATGAATAAATGGGATGAAGCCATCAATGCAGGCGAAGCTGTCACTGGTTATAGTCTGACTTCCGGTAGTGCGGATCCATTTAAATCATCCTCTTCTTGTCCGGAGTCTATTTTTTCATTTCCGATGGCTACGACGAATACGGCCGGAATGCAGGCTGCTGTTCCCTATTTCTTTTATAAAGGGACATCATTGGTTGTCGACAATACCAGCGGTATTCACAGTCCGTTGTATCCGAACTACAATCTGAAAGCCGATGCTCGAATATCAAGTCTTCAGGCTTCGGCCAATGGCTATGTCATTTCGACGAAATTTGTGGATGGACAGACTTATCTCGATTGGGTTCCGGTATTCCGTTATGCTGAAACGTTGCTTAACCTAGCGGAGTGTTATGCAAATACCGGCAATGAAGCAAAAGCGAAAGCTGCTTTGGAACAAGTTCGTCATCGTTCGATATCAGCAGGTGATGATCCGCTTAATATCTCGTCGCTCGCAGGTGATGCATTGAAGAACGCAATTTATCTGGAGCGTCGCAGTGAGTTTATTGGCGAAGCCATCCGCGCAATAGATATTCATCGTCGTACCGAGAACTTTGTAAAACGGAAGAGTACATCAAGCGAGTTCACCGTAACGCCAACTACTAATGGCTATATTTGGCCGATTCCGACGGTTGAACGTGCAAACAATAAAGCTATTGAAGATTAATATATAAATTTAAAATCGTAATTTATGTGGGGGGAACTTCGCCGCGAGGGTGGGGTTCCCTTTGTTTTACGCCTGCGTGAGTGTATGCATTCTTCATAGATAAAACTAATGGTACACATGGCTTGCAGTTGTATAGTGAATACGCGCTTAATTTCAATTCAATCTCTCTATTTTAGTACTATTAAATATAAAAACAATTAACATTAAGGCTAAATAATAGATATTTGTGTAATATTAATATATCTTTTTGCTTAAATTTATGCTTATATATGTGTCATAATGATATTAACATTATAAAAATAAAATTATTATGACAATATTTTTGAATATAATATATAATTATGTATGTTTGCTGATGAATTGAGTAAAGATGTATTTCTGGTTATATATTTTAAACTTTTACTAATGGCTAACTTTATTCTGCGTATGTCAGTCGGACGACGAAAGAAGCAGAACTGTTAGTTGAAATATGACTATTATTAACTTTAACAAATTGTGTGTATGAAACAAGTATTTTACTTGATGTTATGCTTGGTTGCAGGCATAAACATGGTTATGGCTCAGACTCATCGGGTGACGGGCACCGTTATTTCCGGAGAAGACAATGAGCCGATTATTGGAGCTTCAGTTGTTATTAAAGGAACAATGAATGGCACAGTAACTGATTTGGATGGGAAATTTGTATTGAATGTCCCGACTAGTTCGAAACAATTGGTTATTTCCTTTGTGGGGATGAGACAGCAGGAAGTTGATGTAAAAGATGGCATTCGTATTATCATGTCATCTGATTCTCAGAAGTTGGATGAAGTAGTCGTTACGGCTATGGGTATTTCCCGCGAGAAAAAGTCTTTGGGATATGCTTTGCAGGAAGTTAAGTCGGACGAGTTGACAAATGCAGGACATATTAATGTGACTTCAGCTTTGGAGGGCAAAGTGGCTGGTGTTCAGGTTACAGCTTCAGGTGGTCAGGTCGGAGCTTCGTCGCGTATCGTTATCCGTGGAAACTCTTCTTTGGGCGACAACCAGCCCTTGATTGTTGTTGATGGCATCCCGATTTCCAATGATCAGATTGCTGCTTCATCCGTCGATTATGGTTCCGGTATCAATGACATTAACCCGAATGATATAGAAAGTATCTCTGTCCTGAAAGGAGGTTCTGCTGCTCTTTACGGTATGCGTGCCGGTAATGGCGTTATCCTTATTACAACGAAGTCAGGTAAAGGGAAGAATGGTGTTCAAATCAATTATGACGGCGAATATACATTCGATCATGTGATGAATCTCCCGAAGTATCAGAATAAGTATGGTCAAGGTTACACGGGAAGTGAATATGATTATAATTATGGAGGATATTATGATGATAATAAAGTCTTTCATGCTTATAAGGACGAGAGTTCCAATTATGCCGATTTCGTCAACAAGTATTGTTATTCATTTAACGGAACGGATAATGCAGCTGATGAATCCTGGGGACCTCGTTTGGATGCAGGTTTAAAGATTCCACAGTTTGATAGTCCTATTGGCTCGGATGGAAAACGCACAGCAACCGACTGGATATCACATCCGGATAATGTGAAGAGCTTTTTCCAGACGGGTTATACAATGAATCATGTTATTTCATTGACATCAAATACGGAAAAGTCTACTACACGTGCTTCTTTAGGATATCGCGATCAGACAGGTTATATTCCTAATACAGACCAGTCTCGTTACTCCGCTCAATTGAATACGAAGATGTCATTGGGAAAATATATTGATTATGATTTGGCTACCAATTTTACGTATACCAAAAGTAATAACTTGCCGATGACCGAATACAACGCCGGCAACGTTTTACAGTCAATCACACAGTGGTTCGGTCGTCAGGTCAATATGCAGTCATTGAAAGATAATTGGAATACGGTTGATTCTCAGACGGGACTTCCATATAGCTGGAACCCGTTCTATCATCAGGATCCTTATTATACAGTACATAAGAATTTGAATGAATATACACGTAATCGTTTCTTCGGAAAATCTTCACTCTGGTTAAAACCTACTGACTGGTTAAAGTTTGAAGGTCGTCTGGGTTATGATTATTATGATGCTGAGACTTTTTCAAAGACAGCTTATACAACCGATGATCCTACCGGATTTTTTGATTTGCGTGATCAAAAACAGACAGAAGTTAATGCTGACTTTGTGGCCTATTTCAATAAAAATGTAGGAAATTTGAATATCAATCTTCTGGCCGGTACTAATTATCGCGATGTGAGATGGAAATATAATCGGATATATTCGGAGCAGTTGACGGTTCCTGAACTTTATACGATCTCAAATGCTGAAAGTTCGACCGTAGAGATGGATCATAGTCATATTCGTTCAAATTCTGTTTATGGTAACTTGTCATTAGGCTATAAAAATTTCTTGTATTCCGATATCAGCGCCCGTAACGATTGGAGTTCAACGATTTCAGATCCGTTTTTTTATCCATCAGTCAGCTTAAGCTTTATCCCAACTGCGGCTTTCAATAAATTCTTTAAGGAGACACCTTTGAATTATTTGAAGATACGTGGAGGTTGGGCTAAGATTGGTAATGCGACTACAGCTTATCAGACGGCTGCTTATTATACAGCTGCAACGAGTACAATTGGAAATGTGACTCAGTTCTACTTGCCTACGACATATCCTCCAAAGGGTTTGAAACCCGAATCAGTCGAAACCTGGGAATTGGGTCTGGAAGGTAATTTGTTTAACAGCCGTCTGGGATTTGATTTGGCTTATTATCATAAGAAAACGACAGATGAGATTATGAAGGTTACCACTTCTTCCGCAACAGGTTATAGCGCCATGTTGATTAATGCCGGTGAAATTACGAATAGAGGTTTAGAAGTTCAGTTGAATGGTACCCCAATCAAAACTAAAGATTGGACCTGGATCGTCACACTTAACTGGTCAAAAGATAAGAGTAAGATCGTTGAACTCTATAAAGATCCGACAACCGGACAATCGCTTGATCAATATGAACTGGGCCATCAATGGTCGACTTACGTTTATGCGAAGCCAGGTGAATCTTGGGGGTCAATCTATGGCTATGGTATGGTAAGCGATGGCAAAGGCAATTATATTATAGGAAGTGACGGTCT
>JAQWBH010000235.1 GCA_028707405.1 Parabacteroides sp.
ACCTACTTTATCCATCAACGCTCTCAGGAGGTGGCCGTCCGCAAGGTGTTCGGTTCCGACAGCCGTATGATTCTGAAACAATTGATACTCACCTTTATGAATTATGTGCTGATTGCTTTCGTCATTGCTACCCCTGTAGCCTGGATTGTGATGAACCACTGGTTGTCCAACTATTCATATCGCATTAGTTTAAGTCCGCTTATCTTTGTGACAGCCGGAGCATTCTGTCTGTTGATCTCTTTTGCGGCCGTGTTCTTTCAGAGTTGGAATGCAGCGAACCGCAATCCGGTAGAGAGTATAAAGGATAATAATTAAAGTAAGCCGTTTTTGCGATAGATTGTTCCTAAAGGCAGCGGCAATCTATTGCAGGCTTTAGCGATGGATGATGGCAGGTAAACATGAAATTAAGATTAAAAATATGAGTACTATAACAAGAAATTTCCTTAGCGTTTTGAAGCGTTTTCGCATGGCTAGCGCATTGAACATTATCGGGCTATCTATTGCATTTGCGACGTTTGTCGTTATCATGATTCAGGTGACGCACGAACAACAATTCGACAATTGCTATCCGACTTCGAAACGAATTTTTTTGGTAAAGCTGAATAATAGTACCACCTCGAAACAGATGGATATATTCCCCGGTGCTTTTCCTGACGTTGTGACACAGCCTGCACCACATATTGTAGCCGGTGCTTTGCGTACGCCGGCATATAATGATAAGAACTATATTTCTGTTGAGGCAGGTGGAGTGAAGCGCGGTTTCCGCGAACGGATCACCACCTGTGGGGTTAATCTGCCGCAAGTGTTCGGATTTACTTTTGTCGATGGTGATGCAAAATGTCTTAAAGATCCTGAGAAAGCGATTATTCCTCAAAGCATGGCGAAACGCCTTTTCGGCGACACTCCGGCTGTCGGACAGCGTATTCATTCGGAAGGACCGATATGGACAAAACCAAAAGGAATGAAAGATCTGACCGTTGGTGCCGTATATCGTGATTTTCCGTCGAATACGCAGTTGGATAACAGTATTTATACTCAGATTGATATGAAGGATCCGAACATCAATTCATGGGGTGCATATAACTATGAATGCTATTTGCTGCTCGATGATGCCGCTTCGGCTGATGCCGTTACCGATAATCTCAACCGGCACTTCAATTTTGATCTTCTGAAATGGGACAAGAGCGACAAGCTTTCGATCGAACTTGTTCCTCTGACGAAAATCCATTATCTGGATACGAAAGATATTTGGGGCGCCGGGTCACTGAAGACCGGCAGTCGGGATACCACTAATTTATTGTTTTTCATCGGCATGCTTATTCTGGTTATTGCAGCTATCAACTACATGAATCTGAGTACGGCGTTGGTACCGATGCGTATTCGCAGTATCAACACGCAGAAAGTGTTGGGCAGTTCAACAGCGGTTTTGCGTTTCTCAATGATCGTAGAGGCTGTAGGTATCTGTCTGATTTCATATCTTTTCTCCTTGCTCATTGTATATGCAGTGAACCGGAGTAACATGCTTTCGTTTATGGAAGCCGATCTCTCATTGCATGCTCATATCCCGCTGTTACTCGGCGTGGCGGCTATAGCTGTGGCTGTCGGATTGCTGGCCGGATTGTATCCTTCCTATTATATTACGTCGTTTTCACCGGCATTAGTACTAAAAGGAAGTTTTGGACTTTCTCAATCGGGACGACGCTTGCGTACGGCACTTATAGGTTGTCAGTATATTATATCCGTGGCTTTGATTGTTGGTGCTTGTATTGTACAGTTGCAGAATCGTTATATGCGGCATTATAAGCTGGGGTTCGATCAGGACCAGATTGCTATTGTCCCTTTGAACGACAGCATCTATAAGACTCACCATGATGCTTATGCGTCACAACTGTTAAAATACCCGGAGGTAGACAATGTAGCTTTTGCTGCATCTCTTGTGGGTGGTACGGATGAATACCCCTATTATGAATTCACTCACAATGAGGAAAAGTTCCATTCAACCATCATTGCTGTGTCTCCATCGTTTATGAAGGTGATGGGAATTAAAGTACAGGAAGGTACTGATTTCATGCCCAGTTCCGACAAGGATACGACGATCTCTATGATTTTCAATGAAACAGCCCGTAAGGCTCAGTCGCTTCAAGTAGGCGATAAGGTGAATATCGGCAATGAATGTAATGTTATCGGATTTACCGGCGATGTGAAGCTTACTTCTCTGCGTAACGAAGTGACGAATATGGCTTTTGTTGTATCGGGCAATAGATCCTTTGGTAGTTTGTCGTATTCGTATATCCGCTTGAAAGCCGGCTATGACGCTGAGACGGCGGTGAAGCATATCCGCGAAGTCGTAGCTGAGATCGATCCGTCGTTTCCGGTGGATGTAAAGTTTTACGACTCTGTGTTCAATGACCTTTATCAGAATGAGCAGTTTATCAAAAAAATGGTAACTATCGCTAGTTTTCTGGCGATCCTGATTTCAATTGTGGGAGTGTTCGGGCTGGTAATTTTCGAAACGGAATATCGTCGAAAGGAGATAGGTATCCGTAAGGTTCACGGAGCAACGGTAGGCAATATTCTTCTGATGTTTAACAGAAAGTATTTCTATATCGTGTTGTGTAGCTTTGTTTTCGCAGCACCGGTGGCCTACTGGGGTGCGCAGAAGTGGCTTCAGAACTTTGCTTATAAGGTGCCGCTTCACTGGTGGGTTTTTGGCATTGCGTTCCTGATTATATTATTGGTGACATTGTTCACAGTCTCATTTCAGAACTGGCGTACTGCTAATGAGAATCCGGTGAAAAGTTTGCATTGCGAATAAACTACATCATTGATAAACAGTCGCTGTCATTGATAAATGGGACAAAGCGCGGACAGAAAAACATAGTCCGCGCTTCGTTTATCATTTTACGGATATGTATAACCAACAATGTGCTTTTCCGTCTTTGGTGTATTCAGCAGGAACACAGTCCTCGAAATCTTTGTCGAAGGCTCGTTGGATAAGACCGCTTTGCTGGTCTTTGCATACCTGTTGCCACGCCAATTCAGCGCATTCGTGCAAGTCAGACTCGCTCAAGGTTTCATATTTTAAATATTGTCCTGCATTCACCTTCGCTTCCATGTCAATAAAGAAATCGGCTCTTATAGCTATTATGCTTAAATCGTAGATCAACATGTCATCAACCGTGTCGTAATTACTATAACATGCTATCGGTGATATTCCTGATAAAAAGTTATGTTCACTGTCGTATATGAGTGGTAATTTGCCGCTTACGACATCGCCCCATAATGCACTCATTTTCATAAAACCCTCAGTAGAATTGCTGAGACGGATTGTTATTGAATTTAAACTGTATGCCATATTCATTAAATTTGATATAAACATTTTTCTGATATGTCGTGGAAAAAGACATTGTGCTACAAAAATAATCAAAAACTGAGATAATCGCTTATTTGATAATAAAATATTTTATTTATTGTGTAAAGATAATTTACAGACTCAGCGATAATCCTATGGATGCTTCGAAGGTTCGATATTGCACATCAGGATGATAAACATAATGGGTGTTTCTGATGTAATATCCCGTTTCGATATTCAGTCGCAAATGCCGACTCAAATTGAGTTCGAGCACCGGATTAATAACGGTGAGGGCAACGTTGCCCTTGTCGCCTTGTGCATTCAGGTAAAGAAGATCGATGTCCGCGAGATTTTTACGTTCATATCCTTTCCACGTAAAAATCTGATAATAGTGTACATTTAAGGTAAAGGCGGCATGATTGAGGAAGTTGATGGTGGTGGTGTTTTTGATACTGTACCCGCTGCCCATATTGTATTTCCGGTCGATAAAGTTGTAATAATCGGTATAGCTTCCTCCCAATAATATGCCACTGACAAAAAGTTGTTGTTCCAGGCCAATCCAATTGTTACATGTTGGAAAATTATAAATGAATCCGGGACCGGCACTGGCCGCTTCGGCTATTTTGTAGGGAACTCTGCCGGATCCGTCGATCACTTCTTCGGAGTTGAAGAAGTTGTAATGTTGAAAAAATCCGAAAGCCATATTTACGCCATGAACCGTAGAAAGAGGTATGCTCCATAATCGTCCGATCAGATTGACCCGGCTCAGCAAAGGCTGATTGCCCGTTAAACCTACTCGCGCCGAAAAAGTAAAGTAATCGTAAGGTTGTATCTCTTCGGTATTGAATATATCTCCATAAACCAGTTTTATATTTATATATGGCGCATTTTCTCCCTTAAACAGATGGTTATCGTCGGCCAGGTAGCGGTTTCCCATGCCTATATTGAATTTTACCGGTATACGGTTGTAATCATGATACAGATAATGGCTTTGTTTCACTCTCCACATATCTCCACTGAGCATGCGGTTGAGTCCCTGAGCAGGGCATAATATCAGTCCGCCTGCCTCGCGCAAAAATCGTGAAAATCCCCGTTTGGAATCATCAAGCACCAGTGCCGACAGTCGGTGGGTGACTTCTCCCAGTGCAATTCCTCCCATCGTAGTAGCCATTAAGTCATTGATGGCCGGGGGGTCACTTTCGCCGAAAAGTTCCCAGGTAAGACTTCCTGCAAACGCATAAGGCGCCGATTGCCAGAAAGATAATCCACTGCTTCTGGCCGAGTTAAAGTATAAACTTCCATGATAGGGATGCGCAAACAGGTTGGTAGGGAAAGGGTCGTTATCCCACACAAATCCTTTTTGGAAGTTCCGTTTCAGCGTATGAATGTTGACTTGTGAGAAATCTTCATTCATAATAAAGCGGTCGAACGAAAAGACGCCGAGATTGATGGCTAGTACTTCTGCTGCAGCTCTTCCGGGGTGTTTTCTAAAGAAGTGAGCCGAATCATTATATACAAACAGCGAGTCTGGCTTACGGCTATTTTTTATTTTAAGAGAATCGTTTACAATAGATAAATCATGAGCTGATATATGTTGCAAATCCTCCCATACAAATTGGGTTAATAATATAATGATTATAGTAGTAGTATATTTTCTCATTTCGTACTCTTTTATTAAAATAGTATTAGTCCTATTTCTACCAACGGTTTGGACTTGTATTGCCTGTTGTGATTATAGGAACGTGTCCACCCATATCCTCCTGATGCAAAAACTGAAATGCGATACGTAATTTCATATTCTATATTTCCGTGTAATTGCAGGGAATACATTCGTTCGGGGATAGATGCATCAGCATTGTCAAAACTTTCAATGTGATAGAAACCGCCATCAGTGCTAAGCATAAGTCGAGACAAGGGCCGATAATATGTTCCCAGTCGGTAAAACAAGCAACCCGAGAAGTTTTTATTCAGTCCGGAATAGTGTGTACCCAATCCCAGTATACTGTAGGAGAATTTTCCCAGGAAGCGGGCAGCCACATTGGCTCTGCTTGTATTTCCTCCATATGTAAGCATTTGTATTCGTGTACGTGGGGTAATATTCACCAATCCAATGGCATGCGGTAGACTGTCGTGAGTGATATTGATTAATCCTATCTGTGTGCTTTTCTGCAAAGAGTCGCACACATTGAATAGTCCTATCTGCAATCCTTGTACTTTATGCGCATAGTTCCATATGCCTATTTGCAGTCCTTGCATATAATCCATACACACGTTGCCCATCGCCATCTGTGTGGAGTGTTTAGTTTTGGAAGCGATGTTTGCAATGGGACAATATTGCAGTCCTCTCAGTTCATCGGTTACGATATTACTAAATGCGCCTATCTGTACTCCGTTCATGAGTGGAGCAATATTACTAAGTGATAATTGCAGGCCTCTGGCTGATTCGCCGGCCACATTACAAAAGGTAGACAGTTGCACGCCATTTAGTTGTTTGGCGGCAATATTGGTAAATCCTGCCAGAGCCAATCCGTTTTGATAGTAGCCGGCAGTATTACAGAGTCCGGCCAGCTGAAAACCGGTAGCCGAATGTTCAGTAGCATTTACCAGTCCGCTGATAGTAACTCCGTTGCTGTTATTCTCAGTGCCGTTAAATAAGGAACTGAACTGTATACCGTCGACATCACGGTCGGTAAAGTTGGCCAGACCAGATAATTGTACCCCGCGTACGTTTCCACGTACCACAGCCGCGAGCACATTCAGACTTGCGCCACGTATATCGGCAATATGCGTCATTAGTCCTACGTTTACATATGATTGATGTAAACTTTCTTTGCATTTTCCCCACGACAGAGAATAGTTGGGCGCTTTATTTATTTCTCTTATTTTTTTATCAGTTCTGGTATTAATGGATTCATGAAGTGAGATATTGGAGTTGGTTTGTGCAGAGACTTTGATTATAATCACTCCCCAAAAACTAATCAATATAAAATATATCAGGCGTATTCTCATATCCAAGTGCAAAATTGTTAGGGAGGCAAATATATTACATTTTGCCAAGCAAGTAAGCAATAAAATACGCTAAATCTATAAAAAATACGGACACGGATGCGCTATCATAATTGATGCTTTCATCCGTGTCAAATCTTTTATAGCAGTCCTTTTGTGCTGGGTAATTCAAATTTGTAGATATCTCGTTTTACGGCCATCTTGATTGAACGGGCCAGCGCTTTGAAGATGCCTTCGATCTTATGATGTTCGTTGGTGCCTTCCGCTTTAATATTCAGATTCATGTGAGCGGCGTCACTCAGGCTTTTAAAGAAATGGAGAAACATTTCTGTCGGCATGTCGCCTACTTTTTCGCGTTTAAATTCAGCATCCCAAACAAGCCACGAACGACCTCCGAAATCGAGAGCCACACTACACAGACAATCGTCCATCGGCAATGTGTAGCCATAACGCTCGATGCCCCGCTTGTTGCCAAGCGCTTTGTATAAAGCTTCGCCAAGCGCGATAGCTGTATCCTCAATGGTATGATGCTCATCCACATTGAGATCGCCTTTGACACGGATCGTCAGGTCGATACCGCCATGTTTGCCTATCTGTTCGAGCATGTGGTCAAAAAATCCCAGACCGGTGGATATCTTTGTTTCGCCATGACCATCCAGATTCATTTCAACATAGATATCCGTTTCCTTTGTTGTTCTCTGGACAACGGCACGACGTTCACCGGCGAACAGGAACTCGGTCACTCTATCCCAGTCGTCAGAAATGAGGGCTGGAGAGAGGTCCCTGTTTTCAGCAAGGATATTCTTTGCCTCTTCGTCGTAAGGATGTAACCAGATAGCTTTAGCTCCGAGGTTAGCAGCTAGTTGCATATCTGTTGTCCGGTCGCCGATTACATAGCATTCCGATAGGTTATAATCGCCCGCCAAATACTTTCCGAACATGCCTGTACGCGGTTTACGGTTCGGCGATTCCTCTTCGGGCAACGACGGATCAATCAGTATGTCATCAAAACAGACTCCTTCGCCTTCGAGTGTCTTTAGTATTTTGTTTTGCGCCGGGCGGAAAGTCTCTTCCGGAAATGATGCTGTGCCGAGACCGTCCTGATTACTCACCATCACAAACTCAAAATCCAGA
>JAQWBH010000236.1 GCA_028707405.1 Parabacteroides sp.
AATTGAAGCTGAAGATTTCACTTACAATAATGGATTTTCGTTTGAGACCTGTACTGACATTGGGGCTGGAATAAACACTTCTTATGCTGCTGTCGATAAATACCTTGATTACTATGTTTGGGTTGAAAATAGCGGAAGTTACAAAATGGATTTTCGCATTTTGGTTAATACCGCCTCAGCTCAGATTGCAGTACTAAAAGATATGAATGGTGCTATGGCTCCTCTTCAATCTGTGTCTTTTTCTCAAACAGGTGGGTGGCAAAACTGGCAAACAAAATCTGCCACCATTTCACTTACAGCCGGTAAAAATATCATTCGCTTGTTATCGCGTTCCGACGGGTATAACTTAAACTGGATTCAGTTTGGCCAGCTCACTCCTATAGAATCACCAGAAATACAATCAATCGCTTTATACCCCAATCCAGCGCACAATTCTTTTTTCTTACAATTTAACGAAGAAAAGCAACGCCATATAGCCTTGCTGGATTTGCATGGCAGGGTAGTTAGCCAGTATTCAACTCATTCAAGTGTTGAGAAATTTGATATCCCCGGCATTCAACCCGGAATGTATATCGTAAAGATTTCTGATTATCATGATGTAATCACCAAAAAGCTGCAAATAATCTGATGGAACATATATTAATGCAAAAACCTACTATACCTAAGATGAAAAATCCAGTTACAAAATTTATTTTACTATTTGCGCTACTGCTGCTGACACAACTGACATTTGCACAGACAAAGTTAGTCAAGGGGCAAGTGGTGGACAAGGAAGGCAACCCATTACCAGGCGTATCCGTATTGAAGGTCGGATCTACAAACGGGGCCATCACATCCATTGATGGGAAATATGCCATTGCAAACATCAATGACAAGGATTCAATACGTTTTACTTATGTCGGATTCAATAGCCAGACAATTAATGTGGGCAATCAGGCTGTCATTAATGTCATATTGCTTGAATCAGCCAGCGCATTGGAAGAAGTGCAGGTTGTAGCTTTCCAGACTCAACGTAAAAACAGTGTCATTGGATCGATCAATACCATCAACCCGACCGAATTAAAGATTGCTCCAACCAATCTGACCAATGCGTTAGCCGGAAAAATTGCGGGAATCATTTCATATCAGCGTTCAGGAGAGCCTGGGCAAGACAATGCCGAGTTCTTTATTCGTGGAGTAACCTCATTTGGTTATGCAAACAGTCCGTTGATTTTGATTGATGGATTAGAAGTGACTACTACAGATCTGGCCCGAATGGAGCCTGACAACATTGCCAGTTTCTCCATCATGAAAGATGCAACAGCCACAGCCTTGTACGGTGCACGTGGTGCAAATGGCGTTATTCTTGTAACCACAAAATCAGGGAAGAAAGGTAAAGCCAGTATCTCTGTTCGTGTGGAAAATTCAACCACATCACCTACAATGACCAACAAGTTTTTGGGCGGTGTGGAGTATATGGAGCTTTACAACAAGGCTGTACGTACCCGGGATCCTGATGAATTACTTATGTATTCAAAAGATAAGATTGAAGGAACAAGAAAAGGACTTGATCCTCAAATTTATCCTAATATAGACTGGTACAAGGAGCTTTTCAGATCAAAAGTACAGAACCAGAAAGCCAATATGAGTGTGAGCGGTGGTGGTGAAGTTGCTCAGTATTACTTTTCGGTTTCGTACACCGATGAGAAAGGTTTGTTGAAAGTGGATAAATTGAATAATTTCAATAATAACATCGACATCAAACGTTATAATCTCAGGGCAAATATTGATGTCGACCTTACCAAGTCAACGAAAGCCATGGTAAAATTCTACTCGTTGATTGACAGATACAACGGACCCATGAATGATGCAGGGAGCATTTTTGCCATGGTAATGCAGGCCAACCCGGTAAATTTTCCAAAATACTACAACAAAGACGAAAGTACACAGTATGCAAATCACGTATTATTTGGCAATAAAGGATTAGGAACTTTTCCCAATCCTTATGCTAAAATGGTGTGTGGTTATAAGGACAGGTTTACCTCAACAACCACCATCCAATTTCAGCTCGAACAGGATTTGAGTGCGATTACAAAAGGATTGAAATTGCGCGGAATGGCTTCGCTCAGTCCATATAGCATGAGTGAAGTATCCAGAGGTTTTGATCCTTTTTATTATGGGATGAAGGAGTTTGACAGTGAAACAGGTGTAATCCATAGCATTGGTCTGATTCATGAGGGTACTGAGTATATAACCACAACTTCCAATGACAGATTTGCATCAAATGGTTTCTATTTTGAAGGTGTCGCGCAGTACAATCGGGTTTTCAACGAAAAGCACGATATTGGAGGCTTGTTGGTTGGATATGCCCGTGAGCTATTAACAAATGAAAACAAAGATGTATATTCATCATTACCATTCAGGAATATGGGCATATCGGGGCGTGCCACTTACGCTTACAACAATAAATATTTTTTGGAGCTGAACTTTGGCTACAATGGTTCTGAGAAATTTTCGAAGAAAAACAGATATGGATTCTTTCCCTCTGCCGGTTTAGGTTGGGTGGTAACCAACGAAAAGTTTGTTTCTGAGAACCTGAAGAGCGTGCTTTCCATGCTCAAATTCAAGGCAACTTATGGTTTGGTTGGCAATGACGCAATCTCAAACAATCGTTTTTATTACTTGTCTTCTGTAAATCTGAACGATGGCGATAGAGGACATGTTTGGGGTGAAGATTTTGGAAACAGCTATAACGGTTACAACATTAATAGTTATGCCAATCCTGATGTGACATGGGAAGTTGCCGAAAAAACAAATTTTGGTATGGAACTCGGATTGTTTGGTGATCTCAATTTACAAGTTGACTATTTTACTGAAAACAGAAGAAATATCTATATGTCGCGCGATTATATCCCAGCATCAATGGGGCTTACAGCTTCTATTGCCAGTAATATCGGTAGAGCAGAGTCGCATGGCATTGATGGCTCGATAGATTATAAAGTCACCGTAAACAAAGACCTTTGGATAACTTCACGCGTAAATTTCACGTATGCAACCAATAAAATTATTGAGAATGGAGAGCCACAATATCCATATCCTTATATGAGTAATATTGGTCAGCCCATGAATCAGCCACGCGGCTTGGTTGCGGAGCGTTTATTCATAGATGAGCAGGAAGTGCTTAATTCCCCTGTTCAATACAATCAGATGGATACTTACATGGCCGGTGATATAAAATATGTTGACATTAACAATGATGGAAAAATTGATGACTCAGATATGGTTCCCATTGGTTTCCCTACAGTTCCGGAAATAATTTATGGTTTTGGGGCTTCCATGGGATACAAAAATCTTGATTTCTCCTTTTTCTTTCAGGGATCAGGTCGTTCATCCTTTTTTATTGATCCTACTTCAATCTCACCTTTTGTAAATGAGCGTAATGCTTTACAAATTATTGCCAAAAACCATTGGTCTGACGAAAATCCGGATCCAAATGCTTTTTGGCCAAGAATGTCAGTATATTCTGTTGCCAATAACGAAAAAACCTCTACCTGGTGGTTACGCGATGGCAGTTTCCTCAGGTTAAAAAGTGTGGAACTGGGTTATTCTTTACCTAAGAAACTTTTGGAAAAGATGAACATAGAAATGGCAAGGTTATATGTTTCAGGGACCAATCTGCTTGTGTTTAGTAAATTTAAACTCTGGGATCCCGAAATGGGTGGAAAAGGATTAGGATATCCACCTCAAAAGATCATAAACATAGGGTTGAACTTTAATTTCTAATTCAAAAAAAATGAAAATGCTCAAATTGAAAAATATATATCTGCTGTTCGCAATCCTTTCAACAGTTGCT
Organism: Parabacteroides sp.; assembly: GCA_028707405.1. GTDB lineage: Bacteria > Bacteroidota > Bacteroidia > Bacteroidales > Tannerellaceae > Parabacteroides. Next base: position 3,833 of record JAQWBH010000236.1, read on the forward strand.
TTGAACAGTTGCGACAATTATCTGGATATTGTGCCTGATAAAACGCAGGAGATCGAACTCATGTTTGAACGAAAAGAGGCTGCCTACAGAGCATTAGCCACTTGTTACCATTATTTGCCTCAGGAAGATGGAGTTTACTCTACCAGTGCTTTTGCATCGGATGAGTTGACTACCCCAATTGCCAAGGAAACACCCGGAGTTGAACTTATGCGTGGCAAACAATCTGTAGATAATCCTATCATGGGCTTATGGGACGACACATATCCATATGGCCGCGCTCAGGGATCTCTCTTCAAGGCAATCAGAGCATGCAATGCCTTTATTGAGAATATTGACCAGGTAAAGGACATGAAAACGGAGGAAAAAGAAACATGGAAATCGGAAGCCATTTTTCTGAAAGCTTATTATCATTTCTTACTGTTCCGTCAGTACGGGCCCATTCCGATTGTTGATGAAAATTTACCAATCACAGCTGGTGTAGAGGAAGTTCGTATCAAAAGAAAGCCAGTAGATGAAGTGGTCGATTATATTGTTTCTACTATTGACAAATCAATTACCAATCTGCCTACCCGAATCACTTCTTCAAATGATTTTGGAAGAATCGACAAAGTGATTGCTTATTCTATCAAATCTCGCGTATTGCTTTATGCAGCAAGTCCTTTATTCAATGGCAATGCTACATTTTACGATACCTTTAAGGATAAGGATGGCGTGAAATTATTCAACACCACTTACGATAAAGAAAAATGGAAGAAAGCACTCGATGCTGCTGAATATGCCATACAACTGGCCGAGGCCAATAATGTAAAGTTGTATGAATTTAATGGTGTCGTTCCTACTTTTGATACGCTCGACATCAAGCAACCCGAGGTTAAGGCACTTTACAATTACCGCTATATGTTTACCGAACGATGGAATTCAGAACTTATTTGGGGAAATTCAAACCCGGTACATAACGGTCAATGGTGGTCGTTGCAGGCTGCATCGATGATGATCAATCCGGATGCATCAGCACAAGAAGGAGCCTGGCAGTGGACTTCTCCTACCATCCAGGCTGTCGAAGCTTACTATACCAAAAACGGTTTGCCTATTGACGAAGACTTGACCTTCAAATATGCAAATCGTTACAGTCTGGCTCGGGTAACCAGTGCTGACAAGTACCATGTCATGGCCGGAACTGCAATCATGATTCCAAACTTGCACTTAGGCCGCGAACCTCGCTTTTATGCTTCGATAGGTTTCGACAAAGGAATATATCGTACCTGGGGGCAAAAGTGGAATCTGCAAATGAAAAAAGGTGAAATGCATGGCCGGCGTGGCAATACCAACGACTATGTAATAACCGGATATGTATTGAAAAAAGTATGTCATCCAAACTCAGAAGGAGATGCTTACACCAAACTTGTTGTTTATCCATGGCCCATTATCAGGTTGGCTGAGTTGTATTTAAACTATGCGGAGGCATACAATGAGTATTATGGACCTGACCAAAAAGTATATGATGCATTGAATAAAGTGCGTATACGTGCAGGAGTACCAACTGTTGAGGAAGCGTGGGGAAATCCAACTATCGCAAAAACACTGAATAAGCACAAAACACCGGAGGGATTGCGCGAGATCATTAAACAGGAGCGCAGAATCGAGTTTGCTTTTGAAGGGCACCGTAATTTCGACGTCCGTCGCTGGAAAGAAGCCGATAAGTATTTCAACATACCTGTAACCGGTTGGAGTGTAGATGGTTCTACTACAAATACTTTCTACATAGTAAAGACTGTAGGCCAACGATCCTTCATAACACCTCGTGATTATCTGCATCCGATTAAATACAGCGAAATGCTTGTAAACTCAAATCTGGTACAAAATCCTGGTTGGTAATCAGCAAACAATTAATCATTTTTTAAATTAATACGATGAACAATCCATTGAAAATATTTAAGTACGCAGCAAGGTTCCTTTTTATGAGTCTGCTTCTCTCTTCCATTTTTACTGCGTGCAAGGAGGAAGAACTGGACAAAACTGCTCCCGGAAAAGTGACTGACATTAGTTACAGACCAACAAATGGTGGTGCTGTCCTGAAATTTACGGCTCCCAACGATGATGATTTGCTCTATGTCAAAGCTGTATATACCAATGCTCTTGGTAAAGAAGTCTTTAAAGTTACCAGTCATTATCGGGATTCCATAGAAATTGACGGTTTTAAGGAAGCAACGCCTCAAAAGGTTAAACTTTATGCTGTTGACCGAAGCAACAATGAATCTGAGGCTGCCGAAATTGAGGTAACACCATTGAAATCATTTATTTTTCTGGTTCAGGAAAGCATTCAGATGAAAGAACAATTGGGTGGAGTTCGGATTACCTGGGACAATCCAGATCAGAAAACTGTTTTTGTTTACGTTGACTTCACTAAAAATGGGAAAACGTATGAACGGATCCTTTCATCCAGTTTAAGTTCTCCGAGTCTAATGATAAGAGGATTGGAACCTGAAGAATATAGTTTTTCAGCAACTGTTGAAGATTTTAATGGCAACAAGACCGATAAAGTTGATATTGGAACCTACAAACCACTGCTTGAACAAAAAATTGACAAATCTACCTGGAAAGTCATGCAAAACCTTTCAGTCGATGGTGATAAGTGGGAAGGAACGCTTGCCAGTTTTTGGGACGATGTCATTGATACCAAAGAAGTGAATACGGACAACAGCTATTTTATCATCAATCGTGATGACAATGGCGGTATGCTCAAATGGCCGCTCGACATAGTGGTGGATTTGAATAAGACTGTAGTCATAAACAGATTTGTCGTGTGGCAGCGCGCCTTTGCATATTTAAATGCTGAGCAGAATGGAGTGAGCACGGATTACTACTATTACAAGGAAGAAAACATGAAATCATTCTCAATTAATGTCAGCACCGATAGGATTACATGGACATCACTGGGAAATTTCGATATTGGAGATCCACGAGATGCCGCTGGCAATATATCGCCTGCCAAATATAAAGAAGCAATCGACGGACATGAGTTCAATCTCGAAGCTGTTTCACCACCATTCAGATATATGAAATTCAGCATATTGTCGAATTATGGAAGCGAAACCAATGTGTACGGCTCTGAAATAACTCTTTACGGATTAGACAATCAATAATAATTTCCTGAAATGAAAACACTTAAAATAATCGGCATCTTATTCATCGCCCTGTTCTTTGCAAATTGTGGGGAAATGGACGATAATTACAAAGATTACCTGACCAACGTGAAGGTCTATTCACCCCGCGTTACCAATCTGACAGTAGTGTCTGGGTTGAAAGAAGCAACCTTATCATGGAAAAATCCTCAGGGTAAGATTGCAGTAAAAAATTCTATTAAATTGCAGGATTCAATCATTGTGCTGGAAGGGCTTACTGAAACCTACAAGCTGACAAATTTAGAAATCAAAGGATATGAAGTATCAGTTTATACCATTGATAAATTTGACAATTACTCAGTCCCTGCTACAATTACAATCTTTCCAAACGGAGAATAACAATTACCAAAAATAAATACCTTTTAAAAAATAATTTTATGAAAAAACATCTTCTTTTTTTTCTCGTAGGCTGTTTGAGTATTTTCTCGGCAGTAGCTGCTGGCGGAAATAAACTCCTCAACAGCAACATGGAAAGT
>JAQWBH010000237.1 GCA_028707405.1 Parabacteroides sp.
TACTCGAATCAAAAACCAATGGTACTGCAACTTCCTCAGGTTTAACAAACTTCATTTTTTCCATAACCTCATGACCTTTGGCAGTAAGTAGTAACATTATCGAATCCTGTACATATTCATTCGTTACTAATTCTTGTGTCAGAAGTTCCAATATATAGTCCTCAACAATCTGTTCAGATAGTCCTAAGAAACCGCAGATATTCTCAACATCTTCTATTCCGCTATGAATCAGTTTTAGAATAAATTGCCCAACCACTGGTATATCTTGTTCATGTAGTATAAGTGTAGAAATATTCAACCTATAGACCGGGAAAGCAGCTTCAAAAACGTTTATCAGTTCATAACCTGGCATTGAATTGGCATGTTTTTTAGCTATATCATAAATTCTCATTTAGTTGATCACCTCGATTAGACATTCTTCGTTATTTGACTTAATGTACTCCGCAACAGGAACAAAAGGATTTTTACCTTCTCTAACTCGTGCCCCTGGAACAAAATCTAAATCGCCAACAATTACGAGGAGTTCTTTCGCCCTAGATAAAGCCACATTCAATCTCCGATGATCACCAATAAAGCCTATGTTATTTTCATTGTTGCTGCGTACAACACTATAAATAACGATATCTGTTTCACGCCCCTGGAAGGCATCTACAGTATCCACCTCAATATTTAATGCTTTCCAACGGTTTCGGTCTTCAACATCAATAAGGGTTTTCAACAATGACTTTTGTGCCAAATATCCGGTAATTATAGCGATTTTTTTATTAAGATTGAGCGAACGGTATTGTTGTTCGATATCTGCCATTAGTTCTTCTATATATCTGGCTTCACAAGAGTTCTGACGACTTTTCCCTACCGGTTCCTCAAACCGATTGTCCTTTTGACTAGTTGAAAACCATATTACTGCTTTTGGCCACCATCTCAAATTATGGCTTTTCTCATCATGTTTGGTGTTTGACACTAACTGCGAATCGTAAAAAGCTTCACTAATTAGCTGACCAATCACCGGATGCATTCTGTATTGCCCTTTCAGTACACACCTAACTTGTTCAGGAACCTCCATGAATAGTTTTTCGAAGATCGTATGTGTAAGTTGATCTCTAGTAAGATTAATGGTTCCAAGCAAATCGTTAGTAAGTGAGTGGTCTACCATTGGAGGAAGCTGTTTTTGATCTCCTACCATAATGATTTTTTTGCCCCTAACTGCTGGAACAAGGGTTTCAGGTGGTGTTGCCCTGCCCGCTTCATCAATAATTACATAGTCAAATTCCAAATTATGAACAATTTGATTAGAGGCTATCCCCAAACAAGTTGCCGCAACAACGGTTGCTTCTTTTACACAAGCCTCACCTAATTCATCTACATTCTCTACTCTCTTTAGCCACTCTTTTCGTATTAGTTCTACTTTAGCTATTTTTTCCGCATTCTCTTTATAATCTGTAGTTTCTTCTTGGATGGTTTCAATCATTTGGTTTAATTCAGTGTCATCCAGATTAATGTTCAAAACGTCACCAATTAATAAGCATGTCTCAATACTGTCTTTTGCAAGCTTTTCTATGGTTTGGGTTATTCCCTCTATATCCTTTCTGAGTTCAGCATATCGGTTAATTAAATCCTTATTGTTGTTAATGGTATTTAGGAATTCTTCTCCGGCCTGTATGTATTCGTTAAATGTAGTTTCTAGGGCATTTTTAAGAGTGGATTCACTTTCAATAGACTCTGCCGTTTTTGTAAGTCTTGAACTTAGATCAGTAAACTCAATACTTCCTTGATTAATCATTTTTTCAATTAACATAGAATCTTCTAATTCGCTATTAAGAACCTCCAATTGTTCTTCGAGGCTTTGGAGGATAGTATTATTTTGTTTAACCTCTTCCAATAGAGTTAAAGCTTCAAGTGCATCAGCAGAAATATTCATTTTTTCCTTGTATTTCATTGTAAAAGCATTACTTTGAGCCCTGGTCTTATCTGCAAAAAGCTTAAGCCGTTGCTCAAACATATAGTCTTCTGCGCCAAGTGACATTTTCTCTCTTCTTCCAATACGAATCATTTGAAGATCTGAGCAGAGGTTTGAAATCTGAATTAGGGCATGATTTACTGCTACGTTAGATTGTGAAGAAATCAATATTTTAGCTCTGCTATTTGCGTTGGTAATCTGAGCCACTAATTCAGAGATTAACGTGGTTTTTCCGGTACCCGGGGGACCCTGAATAACATACAGATCTTTGGCCAATATTGCATTCTTTACTGCTTCCTTTTTTGATTCATCTAATTCACTGTTAAAATAACGTGGTATTACCATGTACTCAGAAGAAATAGCCGCTAGTTCAGGGTTTAAAAGCAATTTACTCAAATTGGAATTAACGGTTTCTCCATATTTGATTGCTTTTATGGCCCTTTCCTGTCGAGAAACGGCACTCTTAATAAGCCGATCATCCACCATAACTTCGCCAGAGTCGGCGATTAGATCATAGTTGGTATCCCTTGTCATACCAATAATAATGAAATTATCTTCTCCACGTTTCTCAATATCTTGGTAATAACCTGCCGGGACATTGCCAGCATAACCCTTTTTGCTTACCAGCAAAAACTGATCCTCCAAAAATTCTACTTCCGTATTACCTATATTTAATTCCAAATAATCAACGTCATCTGAAACTTGCTTGGCCTTATAGGTCACAGCATTTTGGTTCTCTATCAGGATTCGTTTTTGCAGTTCCAGAACTTTTTCCCACTGTCCAATCATATCCTTGTGTGATATTTCCAAATCTTTTTTAGTATCCATTTTTTTACGTAAGGTAGTCAGTTCATCCAATAGATAATTCACACTATAATCATTCGGTGGGTATCCCTTAATGATTTTCCATTTGTACGGCAATATTATCCCACGTTCCCGATCCTTTTCTAAATTCAATGGACTAGGTACAAATAGACTGGTAATAACCAAATGTTTACCTTGTCTTTTGTCTTGCTTGCAAGCGAGTTTTATTTGACGTCCTATAATTTCGTATTGGTCATATTGGGGGTTATAATTTATTGATACATCCCCAGATAACTCTTCTTCTAATAATTTGATCGCATTAACCGCATCGTTGGTGTGAGTAAACCCATACATTTCAAGTTTATTTATTACAGCATTGGTTATAGCCAGGTAATGAATCACATTATCCTTTTTGTATTGATTAATAAACGTAATTAACGCATTTTTGGCCTGGGTGCTGGTCTCGAATCGATCATCGGGATTTTGGGCTACCATTTTAAGCAGGATTGGTTTAATGTTGTCGTCGATTGTGGATTCGCTTACGAGTGTTTCTAACATAATGGTTGTTCCCGGATCTTCACCGGTTAAAAGTTTATACAACACCGTACCCGCTAGATAAATATCCGTTTTAGCTCCGGTTGGTTTTTGGGCTAGTTGTTCGGGGGAAGCGTAGGGAATTGAAACAAAATTTCTTACAGTAAGTCCTTTATTGAGGGTAGTAAAAACCTTGGATACACCGAAATCCGCTAGTTTGATATCTTCAGAAAAGTCAACCAGTATGTTGCTTGGCTTAATATCCCTGTGATAGATACCTTTACTATGTGCATATGTAAGAGCATCTAATAGTTGCATTAGAAAATGAATTGCAACATCAATAGTCACAGTATCTCCGGATATGTACTCATCAAGGTTTTGTCCATCCACATAATCCAAAACCAGATAGTTTGACTGGAATTTCTCGTCAAACCCATGCCCATAGAGGGCAACAATATTTGGATGCTGCAGACGTTTTAATGCTTCTACTTCACGATTAAAGAATTCTCGGAGGTATTCATCTGTTTCACTTTTTGCTCTTAGGATCTTTACAGCACGAAAATCAGATTCAATCATATCTTCGGCCAAAAAAACCTCTCCTGTAGCGCCCTTCCCAAGTTTTTTAATAATTTTATATCTTGAACCAATGATAGGTAAAGCCACTTCCCTACTCCTCTCCCAAAGTGTTTATGCTATGATTAAATCTTCTTTCAACAAAACAACTTGCCCTGATTCTTAAGTTGCTTCAAGGCAACCATAGTTATAACCTCGTAAGCCTTACCCTTCTTCTCCCCTGCCACTTTCACATCTCCTTAAGCACCTCATGTAAAACGAATACTATTGTTACCCACAGTAATTCCCTGCGTAATTACTGGTTATTAGTTTTTTAATTGATAATATTTACTGTGGGTAAGACATTTTATCGACCATATATAATAACTGCTAGGCCTTCATTTCATCGAACAGCGGTGCCTGTACCGGTAAGGGAACATCCCGGTTACTTGCTGTTAAAATGGCCTGTCCCTTCCCCATTACCTGCAGTTCCTTTTCAAAACCATAAAGGTCGGCCGAAGCACCTCTTGATGTCGTTCGCTTTCGTTGCCCAGGGCCAAAATCACCTCGCTGTTTAACTGGGTTAGAATACCCTGGCCAATGGCCGAGACTTGTTGACTAATAACGGTAAGTCCAATTCCAAATTTACGAACCTGGGGAGATATGTCACGAAATATGCTGTCAAACCGCATACACTCCGGGTTAAGAACACTGGGGGACTCTTCTATAACCACATTAACCAAAGGTAATTCTTCCACCCGGGTTAAACGTTCTTCCCTAATATAGGGTAATCTTCCAGTCCGAACGGCATCAATTATCTTCGCAGCAAAGGATCGCATACCAGGGGCAATATTACCCGGTTGTATACCCAGGGACTGATTAATACACTCTTCCAGGGTACTGGCGTCTTGTGCTGATTTCAGGGCTTTACGCAAGGTAAATAATGTTCGGGCAATTATCGTTGTAATTAGAAATTGTTCCATCTCACTCATTAAAGTAGTATCAATGGTTGTAATGCGCCCGGATTCAAGTGCACAAATAATATCTGGCAGTAAGGATTGTAGTCATGGCCAGTATCGGGGTCAAAATAAGTTGAAAACTTGGGTCTGCCCGCGTTGTAGAAAACTTACTCTGCGTTCTACTGCTTCGATGGTTCCCTGCAGGAACTGAATTCCTTGATTAGCGTAGTTACCCAAGTCACCAGAGATCAGATTGCTAATCCACATTTCACCGTTGTAATTATAAAAGAGGTTAGCAAAGGCTGTTTGTTACTCAGAAAATTCTAAAGATACTGAACAAATCTTGTGGAACGATATCGGATCTTGATAAACGGATGGTTTTCTGGCCGGTTTCTCCCCCTACTTCTCGGGCCGTTAAATAATAGAAAGGTGCAACTAAGTGTTCCCATTCTTCATATTCGTATCACCAACCAGTTCGCGAATGCCCCCACGATGACCTGAAGGCCATGTACAAACTTCATCCGGAAAGAATACCCGGGTCAATCCCGTTACCAGGTAGACATGTGACTCCCCATGAGAGGCCACTAGGAACTCTCTCGAACTATAGGATCCTGCCATAGTAAATTCGTGATCCGGTAATGTGCAATGCTCGAAAACTACTACCCGGTCTATCAGTCTATTCAGTTTTTGATGTGTTAACACATTCCTCGCATTTCCATCTTTGATATCCAGTACTACATCTTTAATACGATTAACGAATTCCATTCTGTAGTGCAATCAAAACGCATCAGTTACCTCCTACTAATTATCAAATAGTAGTACTAATTGCTATTGATGTTAGTATCAATTTTCGGTGAAATTATGTAAATATACTTGCACTATGCGTTCATCCTTTTATTATATTATAGTATATAGACACATATTTCCAATAGATGACGATATAGATAAAAATAACCGGTATAATTGTACCGGTTATTTTCCTATGTAATTTAAAATAGGCCATGAATTCTTAAACTACTAACCGTACCTATCCCCCATATTGATTTTACTACCATTTTCCATCCTCTACCTTGCTGTTTATGGCAAAATAAAAAACATAGGTATTATGAAACCCCCAGCGGCGGTTACGGTTGTTACCCCTAAAGAGTACTATTTTGAGCAAGGTTTAGTGGACTATCTAAATAATAACCGTAATGAACAACTAATAACTTCATTGTATTAATTTAATGTCCAACAGATACCTACGACTAAATATTAAAAGACCCGGCTCTTAATCAGTTTCTTTTATGCTGAATTATTTTTATTGCTTAAAAAGCTATCTTAGCCTGGTATAATTAGATTAAAACTAAACTTTAACTCTGGCTAATAAATATGTATTAGCCAATTGGTGTAGAAGGCTGGCTACCACAATTAGTAGCATAAACAGAGCGCACCCTTCCGTGAAAGTTCATGGCTACTTTTTTTTGCGGAGGACGGGGGCCGTAAAATTGATAATAGTTACATTGAATTCGTCCATTATATAGTTTACGCCGCCGGTCAGCCGGACGCCCAAACAGACTTTCAAACTTTTGGTGGGCAGTAAGTACATAAATCGACCAGCTATCCCAAACTCTTAACACTGCGCCCATTTCACGATATATTTTTTCTACGCTAACCTTATCCTCTAGCCTTTCCCCATAAGGGGGATTACAAATAATGCAGCCGTATTTATCGCTACTGCGTAGATTGGAAATAGATGCCTGCTGAAAATGTATATGCTCGCTAACCCCGGCCTGACGGGCATGATAGCGGGCCAAGCTTAAGACCCCTTTGTCAATATCAGTACCACGGATGCGTAGTTTTTGACCCCTTTCAATCAATTCATGAGCTTCATCTCGTGCCGTTGCCCACAGCCTGGTGGGAATAATAGGCCACTTTTCCGCAGCAAATTGGCGATTTAAACCTGGAGCTATATTAAGCCCTATCATAGCTGCCTCAATAGGAATAGTACCTGAACCGCAAAAAGGGTCTATGAGAATCCGCTCACTATCCCAATAGCTGAGATCTATCAAGGCTGCCGCCAGGGTTTCTTTTAAAGGGGCAGGAGCACTTAATTTTCGATATCCTCGTTTATGCAGGCCAGCACCGCTGGTATCAATAGTAAGGGTGGCTATGTCCTTGAGTAAGGCTACTTCTATAGTATAACGAGGACCAGTTTCAGGGAACCACTGTAAATGGTATTGCTCCTTCATTTTCTCTACTATGGCCTTCTTAACGATAGCCTGACAGTCGGGTACGCTAAAGAGCTGTGATTTCACTGATTTGCCTTCTACGGGAAAGCTTGCGTCCCGCGGTATCCAATCAGCCCAGGGTAAAGCGCGAGTACCCTGAAATAATTCTTCAAAGGAACACGCCTCAAATTCACCTAGTTTCAGAAGCAAGCGATCCGCACACCTTAACCACAAGTTTAACCGCGGGATAGCGGCCAGGTCAGCCTTAAATGTTACCTTGCCGTTTTCTACAGTGACATCATCATAACCCAGGCCTTTGACCTCCCGGGCAACGACAGCCTCCAGACCAAAACCGGCTGTAGCAATGAGTTCAATTTCTTTGTTCATTCAATTCACCTGT
>JAQWBH010000024.1 GCA_028707405.1 Parabacteroides sp.
TTGCTTTGGTGTAGAGTATGCTTCCTACATTAATATCTGATATATAATTCATATAATTAAGGTTGACCATACCATCCATTTCACTACCTAATAAAGCCGGGTTATGAAAAATGAGTGAAGGATCGCGCTCAATTAGTGACACATTGTTGCCTCCAAGGGCATTTGCTCTGGTTGAAGTCGGATAGCGTAAAAAGGTGAAAACTTCATCCCCCGTTTGGGCGACAACCGTTTGCACAATGAGAGAGAGATAAAGAAGTATACGTATAATAATTTTCATGTTTTGCTTGAAATGATATATAAATGAACTCAAAGCCATATAGATTTCATAACAGAAACGCAGAAAATGGAGAAAAGGTATGTGAAAAGGAGAATTTTTATTGAACTAACAGAAAAAAAGTAAAAAACAGAACAATTTTTTCTTTTTAAGAATACAAGTGAAATTTATTTGTATCTTTGTACCGGATGAAAACACATATTAAAATATTAAATATATGGAAATAAAGAAATCACCGAAAGCGGACTTGGAGCATGGTAAAATGACCAGTATCCTGTTGGGTATGGTTGTTGGTCTTGCTCTTTTGTTCGTTGGCTTTGAGTGGCAAACTCAAGATTATCAGGCTACTGCAGAACAGGGAGTAGCTGATATAAAGGCTGAGGAGGAAGTGGAAATAACAAGGCAGGAAACTCCGCCACCACCACCACCACCAGCTGCACCGGTCGTTGTTGCTGAGGCATTACACGTTGTTGATGATAATGTTAAATTGGCAGATGTCAATTTGATGTCTTCGGAAGATAATCAGGCTAATATGCAAACGCAAACTTATTCAGCACCGCCAGCCGCTGTACACGAGGAAGAGGAAGAGTCGGCACAACCTATTTTTACCGTTGTAGAAAAGATGCCGGACTTCCCGGGTGGCCAGACAGCTTTACTTCAGTTCTTGTCGAAGTCTATCAAATATCCCATTATCGCTCAGGAGAATGGTATTCAAGGTCGTGTAACGTGTTCATTCGTTGTTAATCGTGATGGTTCAATCGTAGATGCTCAGGTTCTTCGTGGTGTTGATCCTTCATTGGATAAAGAAGCACTCCGTGTGATAAACAGCATGCCTAAGTGGAAACCGGGTGAACAGAGAGGTAAGCCGGTACGTGTTAAGTATACGGTGCCTGTCACATTCAGACTTCAGTAATAACATGTGGATTTATAAAGAAAAGGCTGCTTAAAGTGCAGCCTTTTCTATTTGTATTATATATTATATTAATGTATGGAAGGTTTTCATGAATTACTTGCTCGAGTTCAACAGGAAATAGTCTGTTTGCAATTTCCTTTTCCTCCAAAAAGTTTATATGACCCTATTGAGTATGTTCTTTCAATGGGAGGAAAGCGGCTTAGGCCAGTATTGACTCTTATGTCGTGCAATCTGTTTACTGATGATCTTGAAGATGCTATCAGACCAGCTTTAGGTCTTGAAGTTTTTCATAATTTTACGCTTCTGCATGATGATTTGATGGATAAGGCAGACAAGCGAAGAAACAAATCTACCGTACATAAGGTGTGGAATGCCAATACGGCCATACTATCGGGTGATGCAATGCTTATTGCCGCTTATAGATTGATAGGAGAGACCAAACCGGAATTTTTGAAAGAAGTATTAGATTTGTTTACGGTAACTGCCTTGCAAATTTGTGGTGGTCAGCAATATGATATGGAGTTCGAATCACGAATGGATGTTTCGGTTGATGAATATATGGAGATGATACGTCTTAAGACCGGGGTGCTTTTGGCCTGTGCTTTGAAGATAGGAGCTATTATTGGTGGAGCCTCGGCTAAAGATGCTGAAAATTTGTATCAGTTTGGCATTCAAATAGGACTTGCATTCCAATTGCAGGACGACTTGTTGGATGTCTATGGTGATACGGCTATTTTTGGGAAAAGTATCGGTGGTGATATCCTTTGCAACAAAAAAACATTTTTACTGATCAATGCACTAAAAAGATCTAATGAACAGCAAAGGGAAAATTTACAAAATTGGATTGAGAAGAAAATATTCGATCCGAATGAAAAGATTTCAGCAGTAACACATTTGTATGATGAACTTTGCTTGAGAGAACTCTCTGAATCAAAAATTCGCGAATGCTGTAATCAGGCAATGAACTATCTTTCAAGAGTAGATGTGACTACCGATAGGAAAGTATGTTTGGAAGATCTGAGTAGTCGCCTGATGAATCGTAATTCATGAGATGAAACTGATAGATACTCATAATCATATATATGTGGAAGAGTTCGATCCTGAGCAGGATGAACTGATATCGATCGCCCAGTCTTCCGGAATCGATGCTTTTCTACTACCAAATATTGATTTGACCACTGTTGGACGCTTGCATGCTCTATGTGATCGTTATTCCGATTATGCCTTTCCTATGATGGGATTACATCCGTCAAGTGTCGATAATCATTATGCCGAGGTGCTGGCTTCGACAGAATCTTATTTTGGAAAACGTCCCTATTATGCAATTGGCGAGATAGGTATTGATTTATATTGGAATCAAACATTTAAAAAGGAGCAAATAGAGGTTTTTGAGGAACAACTCCGTTGGAGTATTGATCTTGATTTACCGGTAGCTATACATACGCGGAATGCTTATCCTGAGGTTTTTAATTCAATCTATAAGATTGGAGCCGATAAATTGAAAGGTGTTTTTCATAGTTTTACCGGTACACAAGATGAATTGAACGAAGTGAAAAAGTTGGATACTTTTTATATAGGTATAAACGGCATTATTACTTTTAAGAATTCTAAACTGTCCGAAATTGTCAGTCAAATGACCCTTGATCATGTCGTTTTGGAAACGGATGCTCCTTATTTGGCTCCTGTTCCATACCGGGGACACCGGAATGAGCCTTCTTATATATGGAAAACAGCTGAAAAAGTGGCACTCATCTATCATTTACCGATAGAAGAAGTGGCTTCAATAACCCGAAATAATGCCATAAAACTATTTAAAATAGTGAAGAAAGCGGAATAAAGGGGGAATTTTGGGGATACGAAAAATTATTTTTTCTGGAAATGATGTATATGTCAGGTAAAAAGTATAGATTTGTGCACTCAAACGATAGCATATGCGGAAATATTTCGTATTTTGCGCTCGTTTTCAAGGAGAAGGCTGTGGCCTGCTTCGGAGAGATGCTCGAGTGGTTGAAGAGGCACGCCTGGAAAGCGTGTAAACTCCTAAAGGGTTTCGCGGGTTCGAATCCCGCTTTCTCCGCTTCTCGGATGCCATGAGTAGGTGTTGATAATTAACAATTAAAAAATAAGAATAAATAAGAGAATTATTAATCTTAAAAAATTAAACACACAATGAAAAAGTATTTTGTAAAAACATTTATGGGTTTATGTGCCCTTGGTTTTTCAACTGTTGCATTTGCACAAAGCGCTGCAGCCGGCGTTCAAGCAGCCGCAGCGGGAGCTCAACAAGCTGCTGATGGTGGTATGTATCAGGCAATAAAGGTCAAATTCATCGAAGGTGGTGCGAACTTTATGAGCTGTATCGCTGTTGTTTTGATCTTTGGTTTGGCTTTTTGCTTGGAAAGAATCATCTACTACAGCTTGTCTGAAATTAATACAGGCAAATTCTTGAAATCTCTTGAAGATGCACTGGATAAGGGTGATGTAGAAGGTGCAAAAGCTATTGCACGCGAAACAAGAGGCCCTATCGCATCTATCGCTTATCAGGGTTTGATGAGATTGGATCAAGGTATTGATGTTGTTGATAAAGCTATCACATCTTATGGTGGTGTTCAGGGCGGTCTTCTTGAGAAGAATCTTTCTTGGGTAACATTGTTCATCGCAATGGCTCCGTCTCTCGGATTTTTAGGTACAGTTGTTGGTATGGTTATGGCGTTCGATAAAATCGAACAAGTTGGTGATATCAGCCCGACGGTTGTTGCTGGTGGTATGAAAGTTGCCTTGATCACAACCATTGCTGGTTTGATCGTTGCTTTGATCCTTCAGCTTTTCTATAACTATTTGTTGAGCAAACTTGAAGCTCTTCTGAACCAAATGGAAGATGCATCTGTAACGTTGCTTGATATGGTTATTAAGTACAACCTCAAATTCAAAAAGTAATTAATTATGGCAGTAACTAAGATAAGAAAAATATCCAGTTGGACTTTGTTAGCATGCTTTATACTTTCAATAGTCGTCCTTGGATTGTTTTTCGGCGGCGGTGTAGTAGATCCTGCCGCAGAGAATATAGATTATGTAAATACAAACCTACTGCTTAACTGGACATACTTCATGTTCGTTATTACGCTGGTTGTTATGTTGGCATTTGCAGTAGTTAAATTTATCTCTGTTTTAAAAGTAAATCCTAAAAATGCCTTACGGTCGTTTGTCGTCCTCATTTTGTTTGCAATTTTATTGATTGCTACCTATTCAATGGGCGATGATACACCAATCAAAAGTTTGAATGCAGACTCACAAGCATTTAATACACCATTTTGGTTGAAAGTAACCGATATGTGGTTGTATTCTTCTGTTGTGCTGTTCGCATTAATTGTTTTGGCCATTATTTGGGGGCAGATTAGGAAAATGAGACAAAGATAATAAAGTAATAATGAATTGATAAAACAAAAAGTGATATGGGAAAAAAGAGAAAAGTTCCTCAGATGAACGCATCTTCCTCTGCCGACATTGCTTTCATGTTGCTTATCTTCTTCCTTATTACTACATCAATGGATACAGATCAGGGTTTACCAAGACGTTTACCACCTCCTGTACCTAAAGACCAAAAGAAGAATGAAGCACTTGATATCAAGAAGAGAAATTTGCTTGTAGTCCTGATTAACAGTAATAATCAGGTCCTCTGCGGAACCGACTATATTGATATTAAGAATTTGAAAGATAAGGTTAAGGAATTTATTGATAATCCAAATAATGATCCTTCTTTACCTGAAAAGGTTGAGGTTGATGTACCTTTCTTCGGAAAGCAAATGGTTACAAAAAATCATGTAATCTCTTTGCAGAACGACCGTGGTACTCAATATGCTGCCTACATCAGTGTTCAGAACGAATTGGTTAAAGCCTATAATGAATTAAGAGATGGTCTTTCCAAGAAGAAATTTGGAAAAGCATTTGCAGATTTGGATGATGATCAACAATCGGCTGTGCAGATGATATACAAACAAAATATATCGGAAGCAGAACCTAAAAATTATGGAGGTACTAAGAAGTAATGGGAAAATTTAGTAAAGCGGGCGGTCGCGAAATGCCCGAATTGAATACATCATCACTACCTGACTTGGTATTTGCATTCTTGTTCTTCATCATGATGGTAACAACAATTCGTGAAGTAACGTTGAAAGTAGAGTTTCATGCTCCTGCTGCAACTGAACTTCAGAAGTTGGAAAAGAAATCGTTGGTGACATTTCTGTATATTGGTAAACCAACACAGGAATATGTGAGAACGATGGGTTCTGAAACACGTCTTCAGTTAAATGATAAATTTGCTGAGGTTTCTGAAATTCAAGATTATATTGCACAGGAAAAGTCAAGTATGAAGGAAGAGGACCAGCCGTATATGACTGTTTCTATCAAGGCTGATAAAGATACCAAGATGGGTGTTATAACAGACGTAAAGCAGGCTCTTCGTGAAGCTTATGCATTGAAGATTAGTTATTCAGCAAGAAAAGCTAAACAATAACAATTTATTTATAAAAAAAGGCGGAGTTTATAGCTCCGCCTTTTTTGTATTATATCTTTCCCTCACAAACAGAATATACATTATGGTATAAGCAGTTGCGTATGTCATTGTATGATTCTTGTAAATTAATTTTTCCAAAAGACATCAATCGCATTTCAAACCAACCATCTGTTTCGTGGTAGGGTGGTTGAAAATAAATGTGGTTGTCTATTGTGAATCCAATTCGTTTGTAAAAAGATATTCTTCGTTTTGACAGTTCATTGTGAGGTATTTCTACTTCCAGAATGATGGGTTTGTTTTGAATGTCTGTGAATTGTTTCAAAACAGTAAATCCGATTTGCTGATTTCTTTGTGAAGGTTCTATTGCAAAGTGCTCAATATATAAGAATGATTTGAAATTCCATTCTGAGATGAATCCAACATATTTTTCTCCTTTGTATAAGCCACTCATGCAAAATCTGTTTTCTTGTTTTATCAAATTGTTTATTAATGAGAAGTTTCGCCGTTCATTGGGTGGAAATGATTCTTCATATGTCTTTTTTAAAAGACATTTGTCACGATCTTCCATTATATTAAAATGCTTGCGTTGTATTTGTATTTCGGTATTCATTATTATATATTTAAAATGATGAGTGCCTATTGGTGATTACAAATTCGAAATTAATAGGCAAGAAATAGTACTTTTGTTTCATAAAATTGTTATTTTTGTAATTGATCATAAATATTTAATTAATAAAAGTACAATTATGGCCCACCATCAATTAGACGAACTAGACGAGAAAATTCTAAAACTTATCATAGGCAATGCACGCATGTCCTTTTTGGAAGTTGCAAGAGAATGTAATGTTTCAGGTGCTGCTATTCATCAGCGTATCCAAAAACTATATAATTTAGGTGTTATCAAAGGCTCTGAATTTACAGTTGATAATACAAAAGTTGGCTATGAGACCTGTGCATATATGGGTTTATATCTTAAGACCCCCGGTCAGTTTCCTGCTGTTACAGAAGCTTTGAAAGAAATCCCTGAAGTGGTGGAATGTCATTATACAACTGGGCAATATGATCTATTTATCAAGATATATGCAAAAAACAATCAACACTTGCTTAGTATTATTCATAATAAATTGCAACCTTTGGGATTGGCCCGAACTGAGACTTTGATTTCCTTCAAAGAGGCGTTCAAAAGGCCTATACCTATTGATCTGAGCGAAGAGGAATAACTTCACACAGTAAAGCACATATTTCACAGTCTAGAACGGTATTTAAAAAATACCGCCATTATCTCTGCGGAATGTGTGCTTTTTCGTGTTATATATGTCGATTTGTCATCTAGAAGTCTGCATTCTTCGGTGTACGTGGAAATGGAATCACATCGCGTATATTTGTCATTCCCGTTACAAACAGTAATAAGCGTTCGAAGCCCAATCCAAATCCTGAATGAGGTACGGTCCCGAAGCGTCTTGTGTCCAAATACCACCACATATCTTTCATCGGAATCTTTAATTCATTAATTCGATTCAACAGTTTGTCGTAGTCGGCTTCACGTTCAGAACCACCAATAATTTCCCCTATTTTCGGGAAAAGGACATCCATGGCTCTGACTGTTTTGCCATCTTCATTCTGTTTCATATAGAATGCTTTAATTTCCTTTGGATAGTCGGTAAGGATAACTGGGCGTTTGAAATGATCTTCGACCAGAAAACGCTCATGTTCTGCGGCTAAGTCAACACCCCAATAGACAGGAAATTCAAACTTATGTCCATTAGCTACAGCTTCTTCCAAAATTTTTATACCTTCAGTATATGGTAAACGCACGAATGATTCTTTAATAACGTCTTGCAAACGGGTGATTAATCCTTTATCGAACATATCGTTGAGGAACTGAAGATCATCTTTGCAGTTGTCCAGAGCCCATTGAACGCAATATTTGATAAATTCTTCAGCCAGATCCATGTTATCTGCGATATCATAGAAAGCCATTTCCGGTTCGATCATCCAAAATTCAGCAAGATGACGCGGCGTATTTGAGTTCTCAGCACGGAATGTAGGTCCAAACGTATATATTTGTCCTAAAGCCGTAGCGGCCAGTTCTCCTTCCAGCTGACCTGAAACAGTCAGGCTTGCCTGCTTGCCAAAAAAATCGTCATCATAAATGATAGAGCCTTTTTCATCCTTTTTCAAGTTATACAAGTTCATTGTAGTCACTTGAAACATTTGCCCTGCTCCCTCACAGTCTGAAGCTGTGATTAACGGGGTATGAAAATAAAAGAAGCCTTTTTCATGGAAGAATTTATGAATAGCATAAGCCATATTATGACGAATACGGAAAATGGCACCGAAAGTATTTGTACGAGGGCGAAGGTGTGCTATTTCGCGCAGAAACTCCATCGAATGGCCTTTTTTTTGTAAAGGATAGGTAGCTGGATCGGCTGTACCATAAATCTGTATTTCTGTCGCCTGAATCTCAACAGATTGACCTTTGCCTTGCGATTTCACCAAGATTCCATTGACACTGAGGCTGGCACCTGTTGTAATCGGTTTCATGTACTCCTCGTCGAAGTTGTCGCCGTTTACAACAATCTGAACATTATTAATTGTAGAGCCATCATTTAAAGCGATGAAACTAACCTGTTTGCTACCCCTGCGTGTACGGACCCAACCTTTTACGTTTACAGTTGTCCCGTAAGCATCTCCTTTTAATAAATCTACAATTCTTGTTCTTTTAATTGTTTCCATGTTCAATTTATTCTTAGAAAGTAAAAAGAAATTAGCCGATTCGTTCAAACCGGCTAACTTTGATATTATTCGAATGCACCCATTCTCAGTGCGTTAACCTCTCTTTCATTCAAATAGCGCCATTTACCGCGTCCCAAGTTTTTCTTTGTCAAGCCGGCAAAATAGACGCGGTCCAATTTAACTACATGATAACCTAATGATTCGAAGATACGACGAACGATACGATTACGTCCAGAATGGATCTCAATGCCTACCTGGCTTTTATCGTCTTCACTTGCATAGCTGATGGCATCGGCATGAATCTCACCATCTTCCAATTCCATTCCGTTGGCAATCTTTTCCATATCTTCTACGCTGACGTTTTTATCCAGCCATACGTGATATATCTTCTTTTTCTTAAATGACGGATGAGTAAGTTTTGAAGCCAAATCTCCATCATTCGTTAAAAGAAGAACGCCAGTCGTGTTACGGTCGAGTCGACCAACAGGATAGATACGTTCAGAGCAAGCATTTTTAACCAGATCCATTACCGTCAACCGTTCTTGAGGATCGTCAGAAGTTGTAACGCAGTTCTTTGGTTTGTTGAGTACAATATAAACCTTGCTTTCTATTTGAACAGGCTTATCATTGAACAAAACATTATCCTGACGTGTGATTTTCGTTCCCAGCTCAGTCACTACCTCGCCGTTAACTTTGACTGCGCCGGCCTGAATAAACTCATCTGCTTCGCGGCGTGAACAAACGCCGGCATTCGACAAAAACTTATTCAAACGAATCGGTTCATTAGGATCAGCCAATACCTCTTTATATTTCAACTGTTTTTGGAAGTTGTATTTTGCATTTGGATTATAATCCCCATTTTCCTGCCGGTAATTATTGTTTGGCCTGCGATTATTGTTGTAGCCTCCACGTCCTCCGCCATTATTGTTATAATGGGGGTTGTTATTGGGATAGTTATAACCTCCACTTCCGTAACTCGGTCTGCCGCCGTTACGATTGTCGCGTTGATCGTAATTGACGCGGGTGTCACCTACACGAGGTCTTCTTTTTCGCATTGAGCCGTCTGCAGGAGCAATATCTCCTGAAGGCGTAGCGGAATAAGCTTTGCCGCGATCATCATAAGAAGGGCGTTGTGGGCGATTATAGCCATTGTTATTACTGTACTGATTGCCCCCATTGTTGTATGATCTGTCATTATTGTATGATCTGTCGTTGTTGTACGGCCTGTCGTTGTTGTACGGCCTGTCGTTGTTGTATGATCTGTCATTATACGATCTGTCGTTGTTATATGACCGGTCATTGTTGTATTGTGGACGATCATTCCCATACGAGTTGTTGTACGGTCTGTTTCCATAAGAAGGTCTGTTATTGTAATCACCTTCCCTTTGGGGACCATATGAACGGTTTCCTCCGTTGTTATATGGTCTGTTATAACCGCCTCCATTGTTGTCATAACGCGGATGATATGAACGGTTGTCGCCATATGAATTATAACCGCCGCGGTCATTATTCGGACGATTGTACGGTCTCCGTTCATAGTTGTCTCCATCAGGTCTGTTGTAACCTTGGTTGTAAGGTCTTCTTACAGCAGGATCCTGGTCAGTGTTTTCCCTCTGGATACTTGGTACCGCATTTTGGGAAGACGGTTGTTGTGTCTGTGATTCATCTTTTTCTTCTGTACCCATGTCTTTCTTCAAAATTAAAAATTACTACTTGATAACCTCCCGGTTATCTTCTTTTGTTGTTAAATACCAATATAATTATGTGGCGTTATCGCCTTTAGTTCTGTTTTTACTGCATCGCTTACTTGTAATGAATCAATGAACAAACTTATTGATTGTTGAGTTATCTCCTCATTTGTCCGGGTCAACGCTTTTAGAGCTTCATACGGTTTCGGATATCCTTCTCTTCGCAATATAGTCTGAATACCTTCAGCTACTACCGCCCAGCAATGATCTAAATCAGCATAAAGATTTTCTTTATGTAATAACAATTTATTAAGCCCTTTTGTTAAACTTTTGAGAGCAATTTCTATATGAGCTATTGGAACGCCCACATTACGCATCACGGTCGAATCAGTCAGGTCGCGTTGTAGACGCGAGATTGGTAGTTTCATTGACAGATGTGTTAATATAGCATTAGCCATTCCCAGATTACCCTCGGCGTTTTCAAAATCTATCGGATTCACTTTATGAGGCATGGCCGACGAACCTACTTCTCCAGCTTTAATTTTTTGTTTGAAATATCCCATCGATACATATTGCCAAAAGTCACGACACAAGTCAATCAATATGGTATCGATTCGTTTCATTCCGTCGAATATGGCAGCCAAGTTATCATAATTTGAAATTTGTGTGGTCCATTCTTCTCGGCTCAATCCCAAAACTTCATTCACAAATTTATTTCCAAAAGCTTTCCAGTCATACTCAGGAAAAGCAACATTATGCGCATTGAAATTGCCCGTTGCACCCCCGAACTTAGCCGATACTGGTGTCGCTTTTAATAACTTCAACTGTTGTTCCAAGCGATATACGAAGACCATTACTTCTTTGCCCAACCGGGTAGGCGAGGCTGGTTGCCCATGGGTTTTAGCGAGCATGGGAATATCAGCCCATGTTTCTGCATCGTTTCTTAAAATGCGGATAACGCTTTCGAGTTCAGGGAAATAGACTTTGTTAAGCGCCTCTTTCAGTGAAAGTGGGGCCGCCGTGTTGTTGATGTCCTGAGAGGTGAGTCCGAAATGGATAAACTCTTTATATTTTTCCAATGACAAGACATCAAATTTCTCTTTTAGAAAATATTCTACCGCTTTGACGTCATGGTTAGTGATACTTTCGATTTCTTTTACATGGGTAGCTTCATCGATAGAGAACTCTATATAAATCTTTCTCAAAGCTTCCTTGGTAGTCACCGTATTCAATTCCGTCAGCTGAGGCAGGAATTCGGTAAGTGCAATAAAATACTCTATTTCTACATGCACTCTGTATCTGATTAGTGCATATTCTGAAAAGTAGTCTGCCAAATTCTCGGCTTTATTTCTGTATCGCCCATCAATAGGCGAGATCGCTGTTAGTGCTGATAATGTCATATTTTTATAAAATAGCGTTGCAAATTTACGATATTTCTGGCAATATCAGATACGAAAGAAGATTTTTTTGAGTTTTTGGCTAAATTATTTGGGCGTATTGAAAAATGATGTATCTTTGCACCGCCTTAAGGAGATAAGGTTTCGTATGTATACATAATGGAAATGAAAGGGCGTTTAGCTCAGCTGGTTCAGAGCATCTGCCTTACAAGCAGAGGGTCGGCGGTTCGAATCCGTCAACGCCCACCTTTCATGATATTTGCATAAAGGGCGTTTAGCTCAGCTGGTTCAGAGCATCTGCCTTACAAGCAGAGGGTCGGCGGTTCGAATCCGTCAACGCCCACCTTTCCGTTATGTAGATTATATTTTGGGCGTTTAGCTCAGCTGGTTCAGAGCATCTGCCTTACAAGCAGAGGGTCGGCGGTTCGAATCCGTCAACGCCCACGAAATGGTGAAATCCTAAAGAGGATAAAGAAGCCTATAAAAGATAGAAAGTCTGTTAGTCACTAGATTAACAGACTTTTTTATTTTGATAACAGATAATAGAAGCTAATTTAGGACAGCGATGGAGTGAGTAACGAACAAGCAATGCGATTTTCGATTCGGTTCACTTTTCGTAAATTCCTTGCGGGGAATAAACGATATGCAATGAGCGGGCTTGTCATATTTGAGTCTTTATTATGGGAAAAAAAGAAAGAATGGATATACTTAAGCTGGCTGAACAAAATCAGCAAATAGCATGGAAGGTACTTGAAGATACACGTATCATCCCGGCTTGGGAACGCATTGGTGCAATCGTCAACCTGGTCGGTTCGCTCAAATCCGGCTTGCTGATGAAAAATAGGGATATAGACATACATATTTATACGGATAAACTTAATATAGCTCAAAGCTTCTCGGTTATGCAAGAGTTGGCAGAAAGACTTTCTCTGAAAGAAATTCGGTATATAAACGGAATTGATACAGAGGAAGAATGTATAGAGTGGCACGTCTTATATGAAGATAGAGACGAGAACATATGGAAATTCGATATGATTCATATTCGTAAAGAATCGAAATATGATGGCACGGTAGAAAAGGTAACTGAGGCTGTAATAAAACGACTGACGCCTGAAATCCGCCGGACAATTCTTCAAATTAAATATGATGTGCCGGATGGCATAATGATTCCGGGAATAGAAATATACCATGCTGTCTTTACGGGCGGGGTGAAAAATTACGAGGAATTAGAACAATGGAGAAGGACAAATCCGCTGACAAACAGCTTAGATTGGTTACCTTAAGTAAATAGTAGCGAAGCCGCCGCAAGTATGAGTTGTATTATTGCATTAAAAAATTTGCATAAGTCGCATATGTATAAAATATTTCTGTATTTTTATCATCGTCAAACATATGGCAACTGTTTTTTAGTCATTGCGATATAATACTTATTGTCTAATCGCAATTTGTCAGAAGATTTATTTCATATAATTCATAATAAATTAGATATGGAACATCTTAATGAAGATATTAAGGCAACGATTATTGCATTGGAAAAGCAAGCTTTAGAATTGTGGAATAATGGGAACCCTGATGGTTTTATAGATTTATCAGCAGATGACGTTGTTTATATTGATCCTGCTTTTGAGTGTAAGCTTGAAGGTAAGCAAGCACTGGAAGATTACTATAATAGAATTAGGGGCAAGATTAAAATTGATTTGTATAGAATGATAAATCCTGTCGTGCAGATATTGCCGGAAGCAGCTGTTTTGATATATAATTATGAAGCTCATAGAGAGAAAATGGTATTCAAAATGAACTGCACGGAGGTTTATAGAAGGAATTCTTTTAATCAATGGAAAATTGTGCATACTCACTGGTCATTTATTCAGCCAGCCGGTAAACAGTGAAATGTATGAATATAAGCAAAAGTGAAATTGCAAAAAAAGGCTATGTCTCTTTTTTACTATGATCTGATTTGTTAAGTATATATTTTTGCCGGATATATGGAAGAATTTGTCATCGTACAACCCTCGCCGCTGCTTGCGCCTTACATAAAGAATTACTGGCTCTTGAAAACAGCTAGTGATTCTCCCACATTGGAACGAACGGTTCCAATTGGGATGATGAGTCTGATATTCCATAGAGGAAATCTTCTCTTATCGGTTCATGATAAAGAACTTCAACCTCGTGTATTTCTTTGTGGACATGAAAAGACTTTTGCCGACCTTGAATATACCGGACAAATCAATATGATTTCCGTCGTTTTTCGCCCGGTTGGTGTCAAGGCTTTTTTTGATTTTCCGATAAATAGAATCAATAATCTTCGTGTAACAGCAGGAGATCTTGAAGATAAAGAGCTGGCGGAATTGGAACAATCTATCACAAGCACCGAGGATGACTGGTTGTGTATATTCCTGATTGAACAATTCTTATTAAAACGCCTTAATCCCCTTGCAGAATACAATCTGAAACGGATAGCGGCTACTATTCGTTTGATTAGTTCCGGTCAGACGGATGTCACTTTACTTGCCGATACCGCTTGTTTGAGTACCAAGCAGTTTCAACGTATTTTTTCGGAGTATGTCGGCTCTAATCCAAAAGAGTTTTCCCGGACGATTCGTTTTCAGCGTGCATTACATAGGCTTGAGATTTGTCCACAAATCTCGCTTACAACTCTTGCTTACGAGTGCGGCTATTTCGACCAATCGCATATGATCAAGGATTTTAAGGCCTTTTCGGGTTATACGCCAAGTGAATATTTGGATGTTTGCCCTCCTCATTCCGACTATTTCAGTTAATTACGATTGTCCCTTTTTTACAATTTCCGGATATCTTCAATTTATACTTTTGTCATCTATAATTAAAGAATTGAAGATATGAATAAAAAGGAATTAACAGAAAAAGCTAAATTGCACCTATGGGTATTATGTTTCGAAATTGGCGAGCGTCGTGTTGGAAGTGAAGCAAACCGAAAAGCTACGGCTTATGTAAAGAAAGTTTTGGAAGAGTCGGGTTGGAAAACCGAAGCAACCGAACTGTCGGTTATTGATTGGAAAACCGATGGTGCGATATTGACTTATAATGGTCAATTGTTCGAGGTTTTTTCTTCTCCTTATTCTTTAGGTTGTTCTTTACAAGGCGAATTGATTGCCATCCATACAGTTGATCAATTGAAACAGGCTGATATGAAAGACAAAATTGTTCTTTTGTATGGAGAAATAACCTCTCAACAAATTGCCCCGAAGAACTTTCCATTTTGGAATCCCGAAGAACATCAGTATATTATTTCTCTATTGGAAAGAGGTAATCCAAAAGCCCTTGTTTGTGCAACGGAACGTAACTCGGCAATCGTCGGTGGAGTTTATCCTTTCCCTCTGTTTGAAGATGGCGATTTTGATATTCCGTCTGTCTATATGAAAGATACAGAAGGTGAAAAGCTACTTGCATGCACAGGGCAAATAGTAGAACTCGAATCTAAAGCAGTCCGTATTTCTGAAACAGCGTTCAATGTGATAGCTCGAAACAATGTCGAAACTGCAAAGCGGATTGTGATTACAGCCCACATAGATACCAAAATAGGGACACCAGGGGCAATAGACAATGGAACAGGCGTGTCTATCGTATTATTATTGGCAGAAATGCTAAAAAAACAGCCGCCCAAGTATCCGATAGAATTAGTCTTTTTTAATGGTGAAGACTATTATGGTGTACCGGGGCAAGTGAAATACCTGAAACAAAATGCGGGAAAGTTCGGCGATATACTGTTGAATATTAATATTGATGGCGTCGGATACAGAGAAGGCCTTTCCTGTTTCTCTGCATTGGATATCCCTGGAAATATGCGCGGTATCCTACAAGAGATTCTTTTGAATACTCCCGAAATTGTGGAAGGGCTTCCCTGGTATCAGGGCGATCATAGTATGTTTTTGCAGAATGGTTGTCCGGCTATTGCCGTTAGTTCACAATGGCTTATTGAAAATATAGAATGCCAAGATATTACACATACATCGAAAGATAATCTTAGCATCGTTGGTTATGAACGGGTTGCAGAATGCGCTATTGGTATAGCCGAATTTGTAAATAGACTATAACCAAAAACTTGTAGAATTGAAGTTTCTGTTTATTGTTCTATTGAACCCTTTTGTACGTATAACAGATTAAATTTCAGCAAATGTAAAGATATATTTTTGTAAACTTCCCCATATTTCTATCGATTCATATAATATGAACCGGTCGTTCCATATAATATGAATCGACCGTCTCATATTATATGAGACGACCGTTCCACATATGTGAGTCGATAAATAAGTGAGTATAAACAGAAAGATTCTTCAGGGCTTAGGTGAAAATTCTTCCTTAGAAAATGTAAAGCAAGTTATGAATAAGATTTGAAAAACAACTTCTTTAAGGGTAAATATATCGGAACCTTTACATAAATGCATATATACTTATGTATTGTTTTGTGCTGGTGCATTACATGTTTTAAAAACAGTATCTCTATCTTCTTTCCTGTTCATTGAATATTCTTGCCAAATGGAGTTAGGGCAAGCGCTGCCATTTTGAAATGCTGTCTTCCGAAAGGAATGCCGATGATGGTGATGCAAAGCAATAGTCCGAATATCAGATGTGTCAGGCAAATCCATATTCCACCAATAAAGAGCCAGAAAAGATTCATGATAATACTCAGGCATCCGCCGGAGTTTCCGCTGTCGGTGACACGACTTCCGAAAGGCCACAAGGCAAGCATTGTCAACTTTAGGGTCTGAATGCCAAAAGGAATGCCAATGATTGTAATCATCAGAACCAGACTGGCTATCAGATATTCGAAGGCTGTCAGAAGACCTCCGAATATGAGCCAAAGAATATTCCCTAAAAATTTCATATTTATTGAATGTTGGAGTTGTTGAGTCTGCTTTGTCTTTCCATTTCGGCAAGCACTTTGTTCTTCACCACATTGAAACTATCCCGCAATGCAGTACGGATAGGAAGTGAAGGAGGAGCAACCATCGATAATGGGTTGATAGGCCGTCCGTCTTTGTATACACGGAAATCGAGATGCGGACCTGTCGCCAATCCGGTCATACCTACGTATCCGATGATCTGACCCTGATGTACATGAGATCCTTTGCCTATACCTTTGGCATAACGACTCAGGTGCATATATGAAGTTACATAGGCTGAATTATGTTTTATCTTCAGTGCATTTCCACCACCATTCATCCATCCTTTGGTTACTACAGTTCCATCGCCGATACTTCTGACCGGCGTTCCTGTTGGTGCTGCATAGTCAACACCAAAATGTGGACGGTAAATCTTCAGGATAGGATGGAAACGAGCCCTCGTAAAACGTGAAGTGATACGGAAGAAATCGAGTGGCGCTTTTAAAAACGCCTTACGCAGGCCTTGCCCATCGACATCAAAATATTCAATAGTGCTGTCTTGCTGGAAGGGAATGGCTGTATAGGTTTTTCCCTGATGGGTGAACGTTGCACCTTGTATTGACGCAATGCTCAGTTCGGTCGTGTCGTCAATATATGCCATATCATAGAGAATTTTAAACGAATCACCCTCCTTTACGTCGAAGAAGTCAATCTGCCAAGCAAAGACATCTGATAATTTGACGGCAAGAAGCGGATCGACGCCATTGCTTTTTATGACATTCCATAAAGAGGAATTGAGCGTATCGGCAACATATTTTCTGACAATCTTTACGGGTTTGTTGAATTCGAAGGCACGTGCCTTATCACTAGTCAAATCGATGACGGCATAGTCGGTAAGTGTCTTGGCAAAAGCAATGTAACGGATTTCTGCCATACTATCTTTAGATGTGAAAGTATAATAATTCATGCCGGCACGAATCTTTTTGGCGTCTAAAACAGAGGCGGCAATCTTTGTGATACTATCTGCTTCCAAAGGTGAAAAGCCCAGATCAGTGAAGATGGAAGTGGGATTATCTCCCTCTTCGATCAAATATTCGGTAACATTGAGGGAGTCAGTACAAATGCCATATTGAAAGGTATGCTGAATGGTGTCTGCAGGTGCTAATGTTCGCTCGTTTTGTTTCTTATGCGTACATGACGCAAAACATAATGTTAGTCCGGCAAACAGTAGAATCAATATTCTTTTATTAGTCATGTGTTTTATGGTTGAAAAATTATTACCATGCAAACATACGAAAAAAATGGAAGGATAAAACAATCCGTTGCAGAAAAGACGAATCTATATGGTTGTGTTTACTATCGTACAGGGAAAAGTAATCGTAAAACAACTGCCTTCGCCAACCTTTGAAGTGACGGATATTTTGCCATTCATTTTTTCGGTGATATTCCGGCAGATAGCTAACCCTAATCCTGTTCCCTGCGCGAACTCATTTCCTTTGTAAAAGCGCTCGAAAATGTTGTCGCACTTTTCTTCACTTATGCCGATGCCTGTATCGTGAACCTGAATGGAAATAGAATTGCTCTTTTTGTCGTAATGGTCGCTCAGTTTGATGAATCCCGTTTCAGTGAATTTGATGGCATTATTAATCAAGTTTGAAATAAGTTCAGTGAAGCGATTGCGGTCTACATATATAATAATTGATAGCGGCGAAAAATCTTTAATAAACTCAATAGATTCAGGCATCAGAAGTTTTTGCGTCTGATAAATTTCCTCAAGAAGCGTGTTTAGCTTCAAATGCTCCATATTAAATATCATCTTTTCGGATTCGATGCGCGAGAATTCCAAGATGTCATTGACCAGATTAAGCAGCATGTTTGTATTTTTATTAATCGCATTTTTAAACTGTTTTTTGTCCTCAGGAGTCAAATCCTCGTCGGCGATTAGATTTGAGAAACCCACAATAGCATTGAGAGGGGTTCTTATTTCATGACTCATGTTTGCCAGAAAGATTGATTTCATTTTATTTGCCTCTTCTGCTTTTTCCTGCAGCTCCATCAGTTGTTGCTCTTTTTTCTTGAATGACTGAATGTTCACTAACAGACCAACTATATAGTTTGAGTTATAGGGTTTGGAAGTTCCTTGTGTACACCGAACTTCCCACCAGCTATAGTCTGAGGAGGCAAAGCTAAATCTACATTGGATAATGGCATTATGTTTTTTTCTATTATACACATCTTCTACGGTCTCCTTAAAAAGAACCCTGTCATCAGGATGAATGGTTTCTAACACTTCATCCAATGTGTACACCTGATAATCGGAACTATTTTTTACATAAGGGCTGTTTTCGATAGCAAACAGGTGATTCTCCATTCGCCACACATATACTTTACTTCCGCTTAGGGCTAACTGTAGAAAATTGTTTTGCTCCTTAAGTCCGATTAAGGCTTTTTTTCTGCCATTTCGTTTTTTGTGGTATATGCAAATTAGGATAAATGCAATGGTTATAAGTAAGAGGATGAGTGAGATAGTGATGATGGCGCATGCTCCATGCGAAAGATGTTTAGGAATATCATATAGGATATTTTTTTTGTAAAAGAGCAGAATGGTTGCCCTATTCAAAAGACATTTAGTTATGTCAATATTTATTTGACCATTAGATTTATCTTGTAATCCTGTGATGCACGGAAGAAAACGAATTTTTTTCCAATAAGAATAAATAATGTCCGAGAAGATAATGGCGATCTTTCCCCGTAGATAGGGATTGTCGTTTATCAGCTTTAAAAGGAATTTGTCATTGTTGAAAAGTATAATGTCAGATTGATATGCTTTAATTTTTTTAAAACGATTATACGCACTTTTTAAGTTTTTAGCGCATAATATGTCGGAATTAAATAGAATATTGATATCTTTAGTTGAAATATTAATGCTTTGATTATTAATTCTTTTTCCAAAAACAATGTTAATAATAATATTTTTTGTATT
Source organism: Parabacteroides sp. (assembly GCA_028707405.1). GTDB lineage: Bacteria > Bacteroidota > Bacteroidia > Bacteroidales > Tannerellaceae > Parabacteroides. The sequence continues at coordinate 19,367 of JAQWBH010000024.1, forward strand.
GGTTGAACTGGCTGTATGAAAAACGGATAAATGATAAATCACCCTGTTCCTAGATGCTTGTATTGGCGGTAAGGACAATAAGCAGATAAGAAGAAGAAAGAATGTATGTTTTACAATCTTAACCATTTTATTAGAGTATCCCTAAGCGTTTATATTAATTGTTCATCTATTAGCAAAGATATGTGATTTTTTCTTTTCAGCAATTAATTTAATGTTTATTTGCTAATTTATCAAAATTAGTTTTGACATAATCTGGGTATAACAGATATTTAGCGCGAATTTTTTTGTAGGTATCCAGATTGGCCTGCCATGATGCACGTATTTCATTTTCACTCATTCCACGGATGATTTGATTGCGCAGGTCTTTTGTCCCCGCAAGCAGGTCGAACCATTGCGGGCGACTAAAAAAGAGCGGTTTGTCTTTATCGGCTTTTTGGTACATATCGAGAATAAAATTGAGCGATAATCCCCCCCTGAATGGATATTCTCTCAGATCAACGCCGAAACATTCTTTATCTTGATACATGGGCTTTGTGTCGAAACCGGGTAGTGAGGAAGGTGTAAAATTAAAAATCCCATATTTTTTACTCGGTGCGCCTAACACTTGAAACGGAAAGTAAGTTCCTCGGCCTACGCTTATTATTGTTCCTTCAAAAAAACAAAGCGAAGGATATAGTCTGATGGCCTGATCATTGGGTAAATTGGGTGAAGGTTTTACAGGCAACCAATATGGGTCGCCATGTTTCCAGTTTTCCATGGTGACTACTGTTAGTTGGCAACTATCGGGAGTTGTTTTTAACCAACCTTCACCATTAATCATTCTGGCTAATTCGCCGACGGTCAGTCCGTGAAGCACTGGTATCGGATCGACACCTACAAATGATTCATACCCTTTTTGGCGGACGGGTCCGTCTACGAAATCGTTTGGATTAGGGCGATCCAGCACGATAAATTCTTTGTGATTCTCTGCACATGCTTCCATTGCGTAATGCATGGTACTAATGTAAGTATAGAAACGAGTTCCGACATCCTGAATATCGAACACTACAGCATCGATATCCGATAGTTGTTCGGCCGTCGGCTTTTTGTTTTTCCCAAATAGAGAGATAATTGAAATGCCTGTTTTAAAATCGCGGCTGTCGCTGACCATTGCCCCTGCATCGGCGGTGCCTCTGAATCCATGTTCGGGAGCAAAAACCTTTTTGACCTGAATGTGTTCTTCAAGCATGACATCAAGCAAGTGCTTCTGCTCATTTTCAAGGATGGAAGTTTGGTTTATTATTAATGCTATACGTTTATTGGATAAGATATGGGTGATTACATCCATCCGTTCGGCACCCAACTTTAATGATGTTTTCTCAGGGGTAACAGCTTCTATGTTAAAAACTGAAAGCAGACTTGAAATGCAAAGGAGGATATAGGTGATCGTTTTTGTTTCCATAAATAATTGTGTTTAATGTAAAATAAAATTTGTTTTACCACAAATATAAACTATTATTTGACTTATTACAACTTCTTGTCTTTTTTCTTTGTGAGAAAATGATAACAATGCCTTAAGTAAAATCTATAAATCGATTTGAAAAGGTTCTGTTGTAATAATGATTGAACGTTTAGTAATAATCACTATCTTTGCCAGGCAAATAAGAAAAGAGATGAACCCATTAGATATTATTTCTAAATATTATAAGGCGGATTGTGAAGCAAAACATATATTGGTGACGCACAGTCGCAGTGTGGCTGATAAGGCTTTGACTATTGCCCGGAATCATCCTGAAATGCATTTGAATTTGACATTTATTGAAGAGGCGTCCATGCTTCATGATATAGGTATATACCTTTGTAATGCTCCTGATATTGATTGTCATGGAGAAGCCGAATATATCTGTCATGGATATCTGGGCGCAGAACTGATGCGCTCTGAAGGCTTTCCACGGCATGCACGCGTTTGCGAACGACATACAGGAACGGGTATTTCGCTTGCAATGATTGAAGAAGGGAGTCTGCCTCTTCCTCATCAAGACTTTATGCCTGAGACTTTAGAAGAGCAATTGATATGTTTTGCCGACAAATTTTATAGCAAGACCAGTTTGGAAAAAGAAAAATCTATAGATAAGGTGAAAAAAAGTCTTTCGAAATATGGAAAAGATACAGTGATGCGATTTGATAACTGGTGTAAACTCTTTTTAGGAGAATGAAAAAGAATTCACTTGCTAATTTGTTATACATTTGTCAGCAGGAATAGAATAATATGAAATACAAATACCTGATTATCCTCCTGATTACCTTTCTGCTGAATGGTTTCGCCGAAGCACAAAAAACAGTTGCCTCGAAAGGTGCTTTTCGGTCGGCTAAAGATACTATGTCGCTTGCCAAAACGGATACCGCTCGTTTGGATACAACGCACAGACGCTCGAATTCACTTAATGCCCCAGTCGATTATCAGGCTAAAGATTCAATCATTATGACCAACAATAACTGGGCATATCTTTTTGGAGAAAGTGATGTGAAATATCAGCAGATCGAATTACAATCCGAACGCATTGAGGTGAATATGGACAGCAGTCTGGTGTTTGCTAAATTTGGAATTGATTCGATTGGTACAGAATTTGGATATCCATTATTTAAAGAAGGCGAACAGCAGTATGAGTCGAAAACCATGCGGTATAACTTTAATACAAAAAAAGGATATATCACGGATGTGATTACCCAGCAAGGCGAAGGATATGTAACTGCCGGACGCACAAAAAAGATGGACAATGATATACTGAATATGTTGGGTGGACGCTATACCACTTGCGACGAACACGAGCATCCTCATTTTTATATTCAAATGACAAAGGCAAAAGTACAACCTAAAAAGCGTATTGTCACCGGACCGGTTTATATGGTGTTTGAGGATGTTCCACTTTATCCTATAGGGCTACCTTTTTGTTTCTTTCCCTTTTCTAGTTCGTATTCGTCCGGGATATTGTTTCCAACCTTTGGCGATGAGAGTTCCCGGGGATTCTATTTACGAGATGGAGGTTATTATTTTGCGTTGAGTGATTACATGGATTTGGCCCTTACGGGAGAGATCTATACTAAAGGCTCATGGGGTCTGACAGCGCGTTCGTCTTATAGAAAAAGATATAAATACTCGGGAAACTTTAATGTCTCTTATCTGACGACCAAATTGGGTGACAAAGGGCTTCCGGACTATAGTTTGTCAAAAGACTTCAAGATAAACTGGTCGCATTCACAAGATTCAAAGGCGGATCCATATCGTACTTTCTCTGCAAGTGTAAACTTTTCGACCAGCAGTTACGATAAAAACAACCTGAATAGTTACTTTACTTCAGGGTCTTACGCTGAAAGGAGTCAAAATACAAAAGGTTCGAGTGTCAGCATTACACAGCGTTTCCCTAATAATCCGCTCAGTATTTCGGCAACCATGAATGTCAATCAGCGTTCGGCGGATTCAACAATTTCAATGACATTGCCTGATATTACACTAACGTTGAGTAGTATATACCCATTTAAGCGCAAGCATGCCGTCGGCGATGAACATTGGTATGAGAAGATTAGAATGAGTTACACCGGATATTTGCGTAACAGTATTACGACCAAAGAAAACAAACTTTTTCATTCGAGCCTGACAAGAGATTGGCGGAATGCTATGCAACACCAGATCCCGATTAGCGCCACTTTTACATTGCTGAAATATTTTCAGTTGACGCCTGGTGTAAATTATACTGAACGATGGTACACAAATAAGGTTGATCAAGCTTATAATTTGCAGAAACAAGTGGTTGAAGCTGCGGATACGACATACGGTTTTTATCGTGTATTTGATTATAACGCTTCTCTTGGGCTTTCAACAACTATGTATGGAAACTTTACGCCTGTTCCATTTTTATCGAAAATAACAAAGATTTTAAAAATTCGTCATCTTTTTAAACCGAGTGTTTCATTAAGTATGGCTCCGGATTTTGGCTCTTCACGTTATGGGTTCTGGAAAACGATAGAATATGAAGATAAATATGGGCAGATACAGAAATTTGTCTATTCACCTTTCGGCAACGAGATGTTTGGAACGGCTCCAAATGGCAAACAAGGAAGCGTGAATTTTACTTTCGATAATAACTTGGAAATGAAAGTGAAATCCGATAAGGATTCAACAGGAGAAAAGAAGATCAGCTTAATTGATAAACTGTCACTTGGAATTAGCTATAATATGGCAGCTGATTCTTTTAAGTGGAGCGATATGAATGTGTCTTTGCATCTCAAGTTGTCTAAAAGTTATTCAATCAATATGACTGGCATACTTGATACATATGGCTATGGCTATAATGAATCGACTAAAAGTATTTATCGGATAGATAAACCCCGCTGGAGTGTAGGCAAAGGGCTTGGGCGATTGAAATCGACCAGTACCAGCTTCTCTTATACATTAAATAATGATACATTTAAAAAATTGTTTGGAAAGGAAGATTCCAAAACGGATGGTAAAAGTAAAAGAAATGAAAATGGAGATTCTGAAGGCGGTGATCAGGATATGAGTAATTCGCCTGAGAACGGTGAACAAAAAGAAAAGAAAGGCGGACGTTTGTTAGGGGAGAAAAAGAAAACAGGCGACTATGATGAAGATGGATATTTAGTTAATTCAGTTCCATGGAGCCTCTCTATTAACTATAGTTTGCAGTTGGGTTATAACTTGCAGAAATTTAATATTGATACACGAGAGTATGCTTATAGACTTACTCATGGTTTGAGCTTCAGTGGGAACATTCAGCCTACAAAGAATTGGCGTTTCAATTTTAATGCAACTTACGATTTCGATTATCACAAACTGTCGAATATGACTTGTAATATTACTCGAAACCTTCACTGCTGGCAGATGACGGCAAGTTTTGTACCTATCGGTCCGTTTAAATCGTATACGTTCAATGTGGCTGTAAGTTCTTCGTTGCTGAAGGATTTGAAATGGAGACAGACTGGCAACTATCGTGACGGTCAGTCATGGTATTAATGATTTTGTGTAATTTACCAATCAATAGGTGATTGTCCAGTCGCGATGAGATAATCATTTGCTTTACTGAAATGGCGACATCCGAAGAATCCGCGGTATGCAGAAAGCGGCGACGGATGTGCTGATTGCAAGACCAGATTGCGGTTCGTATCAATAAATGAGCCTTTACGCTGTGCGTACGAACCCCATAGCATGTATACAATATGACTACGTTCGGCAGCGAGATCGTGGATAACGGCGTCAGTGAAAGCTTCCCAACCTTTGTTCTGATGCGAACCGGCTTGGTGAGCGCGAACGGTAAGTGTAGCATTCAGAAGAAGTACGCCTTGATCAGCCCAACGAAGTAGATTTCCAGAGGAGGGCATTGTTTTGCCTAAGTCGGATTTTATTTCCTGGAATATATTAATGAGTGAAGGTGGGAATGGTGTTCCGTCATTCACAGAAAAACAGAGTCCGTGCGCTTGACCCGGTTCATGATATGGATCTTGTCCAAGAATAACTACTTTTACTTTATCAAACGGACAATGATTAAACGCACTGAAGATAAGTGAACCGGGCGGATAAACTGTCCCTTGCCTGTATTCGTCCCTTACAAATGCAGTAAGTTGCTTGAAATACTCTTTTTCAAATTCCGGTTGTAACCACTCTTTCCAACTTTGCTCTATTTTGACATCCATGTTTTTTAAATTAAGTACATTCCTGCATCTCGCGCTTCACGACGCATTTCTTCTGGCCAGATGCTTGCCTGAATTTCGCCAATGTGAGCTTTACGAAGGTAGAACATACATAATCGGCTTTGTCCAATTCCGCCCCCAATACTCAGCGGTAGTTCGTCATTCAGCAAGCGTTGATGAAAATAAAGTTTTTCACGCTCTTCAGCATGGCAGATTTTTAATTGGCGAAGCAATGCCTCTTTGTTGACACGAATGCCCATTGATGAGAGTTCCATTGAATGATTCAGGATATTGTCCCAAACTAGCAAATCGCCATTAAGTCCTACTTGTCCGTTTTCAGCAACAGTCGACCAGTCATCATAATCTGGAGCCCGGCCGTCGTGTTTCTCACCATTACTCAACTGATTGCCGATGCCAATGATGAATGCGGCGCCGTGTTCCTTCGTGATAGCGTCTTCTCGCTCCTTTGGTGTAAAGGTAGGATATTTTTGTAATAATTCTTCTGAATGAATAAAAAATATGTCTTGAGGTAATACGGGGCGGATGGCTGGAAACATTTCGTATACCAAATATTCTGTACGGACCATTGCTGCATAAATGCGTTGAACAATCTCTTTCAGAAACTTTACATTGCGTTGATCTGCACTCATCACCCGCTCCCAATCCCATTGATCGACATACAGTGAATGAAGGTTACCTAATTCTTCGTCTGAACGAATAGCGTTCATATCCGTATAAATACCATAGCCTTTTTCAATATGATAATCGGCTAATGTCAGCCGTTTCCATTTTGCCAGTGAATGGACAATCTCAGCTTTACAGTCGCCAAGGTCTTTTATCGGGAATGTGACGGGGCGTTCGGTTCCGTTTAAATCATCATTAATCCCCATACCTTTTAGAACAAATAGCGGAGCAGTGACACGACGAAGTCGCAATTCGGACGAAAGATTCTGTTGAAAAAAATCTTTGATTTTCTTGATTCCCATTTCTGTTTGTGGCAGATTTAGCCAGGCTTTATAGCCTGTGGGTTTAATTAAATAGCTCATTATATTGTCGTTTTGTGTTTAGCAAATTCGCCGCAAAGATACTACTTTGTTGCAAAAGTGCAATTATTCGAGTTGTTTATTCGCAAAAAGATAGTATATCTGATATTGTGGTTTCAAAATATCAAAATGAATGTTTTTTACCGATAAGCTTGGCTCTCATGAAGATTCGTTGTATCTTTGCACAGTTTAAGAAGAAATCAATGGCTTGGTAGCTTAGCTGAATAGAGCGTCAGATTCCGGTTCTGAAGGTCGTGGGTTTGAATCCCACCCGAGTCACATAAGGGAGGGTAATGTCTTTATATAGATTATTAGCTTTCCTTTTTCTTTGTGTTTGTCAATGGTTTTGCCCATCACCATCCGACTATGAAATAATCATGGGCCGTAATAATCTTTGTCATATCAAAAGTAACTGAAATGAAACAAATAAATACAATTTTAGCAGTCATCATATTCGTGATATTAGCAGGGTGTGAAGGGAACAAACAATCAACCGATGTAGTCATCGTGGACGTTTCGAAAAGCTATCCTAAAAAAGAACTCATTCTTCAGGATTTGATGGATGTGGAATATATCCCGCTGGAAACCACGGATGAATTTCTTACTCAAGGTTTGGTAAGAGATGTAGGGAAAAAATACTTATTAGTGACAAATAGAAGCAGCCGAGACGGGGATATTTTTATTTTTGACAGAAAAACCGGTAAAGGAGTAAGAAAGATAAATAGGCAAGGCCAAGGAGGAGAAGAATATCCACGGATTAATGAAATTGTTTTGGATGAAAGCAATGGGGAAATATTCGTATATGCTCTGGGGAATAAAATTTTAGTGTACGATCTTTACGGAAGATTCAAACGATGTTTTAATCTTGGTCGGGAGGTTTCATCTATTTTTGATTATGACAAATATAATTTGATTTGCTATGATATGTCAGATTATCATAATAAAGGAAAGGATAGAAGTAAATCATACCATATTATTATATCAAAACTGAATGGAAGTATTACGCGGAAAATTTTTATACCTTTTAAAACGATTAACACACCGATTGTGACTGATGGAGATAGAGTTGTAGAAAGTTATTCTTATCAGATACACCTAAGTCACGGTAAATGTACACTTATAGAAACATCATCCGATACATTGTATAACTATGAACCGAATGGCACATTAACCCCCTTTATTGTAAGGACCCCTTCCATACATTCCATGAAGCCTGAAGTTTATCTTTATATGGGAATATCTACCGACCGTTATTATTTTCTACAAACCGTTAAAAATGTATTTAACTTTGAAAAGGGTGACGGATTTTATACTGATGAACTGATGTATGACAAAAAAGAAAAAGCCCTATTTCAAGCTACCGTATACAATAATGACTATACAGAAAAAAGGACTGTAGCTATGACTGCAAGATCAATTAATCGCGAAATCGAAGATGTCACCAGTTTAGATGCATCCCCACTTGTTGAAATTTACAAGAAAGGACAACTCAAAGATGGCAAATTGAAAGAAATCGCCTCGAAGTTGGATGAAGAAGACAATCCGGTGATTATGTTGGTAAAGCAAAAGAGATAGAGGTCATAGTCATATTTATTTAATAGTCATGTTATTTAATTTTATTTGATTGTTGACTGTTTTATATTTAGTAATCCCAGTCACACATGAAGGCAAGTCCTACTAATTGGTAGAATTTGCTTTTTTATTGAATGCGGCTGAAGCTGTATTCGGATGTGAAATATTGATATTTGAGTAACGTTTGAGATAATTGAATCGGAGGATATAATCCGCTACTTGCCAGGATTGCTTGGCATGATTCAATTCATCGGATGATACATGGGTGGTATCGCCAATGATATTTGATTCTTGTGTGATAGCGTAGCCTTTGGTATTTTTATTTATAATGCTTCTTCCCAAGCCTTTCCATACATAATTATTCAGCCCTAGCAGGTCGAGTAAAGTAGGGTATATATCTATTTCTCCCATAACTTTATTGTAAATTGTACCCTGTGGTGCATTGAGTATTATAAATGGAGTGAAGCGGTGAGGTGAAATAATCTGCTTGCCCAGTGCTGTTTGTCGAAGGATTTGCCTTTCGTCGGCTAACCCTTCATGATCGCCGGTAATCACAATGAGTGTACTACCTAACTGCTTATCGTTACGGATAGAGTTAACAAATTCGCCAATGGCATTATCGGTGTAATTTGCTATTGTGATATAATCGTTTATGCGTTGAGGAACAGCCTTTGAAAAATGTACCTGTTTTAGTTTTTCGGGCAGAATAAAGGGGTTATGCCCTGAGTAGGTAAGACATTGCAAAAAGGTGTGTCCTCCTGTTTTCCAAACTTCTCGTTTGGCTATTTTTTGCGCGATTTGTCTAAATAGCGCTCTGTCTCCTACTTGTTTGCGTGAACCGACGGGTTCTTCCTGAATGAAATTGTTTTTGAAAAGTAAACTGTCGTAACCTATTGCAGATTCAATGATCGCTTGATTCCAGACCATTGGTTTATCGGTTGTCAGACTGTATGCTTTTGCATCAGGATAACGTATTTTAAAAGCTTTGGCGATGGAAGGATAAAAGTTATTTGGATATTTGATGCTGTACGTCCCGGAAATGAGCGGAAGTAACCCGCAGTTGAACATTAATTGTGCGTCTATGGAACGTCCGCCTTTAACTTGTGTTTGAACGTAAGGTGCATAGAGTGTCGTTGGTTCTTTGACCAATCGGTTTATATTGGGCGTGATTTCTTGTCCTTCAACGGATAGTCCGATAGTCCAACTTTCAAACGATTCGGCAATAATCAGGATACAGTTGTTATAGGAGGTTTCGGGTTGTGCATGTGATTGATATTTTTGTTGTTGAATAAGCCAGTTGTCGATTGTCTCTCCAATTTGTTCGGTATAAACATCTTTTTCTCGTGCATAATCATAATACATTGCTCCAAAAAGGGTATACATTGGAACGTTACATGTATATAGGTAGGCGTTTTTAAGCTTTTCGTTTGCTGCCATAAACCCGTGATGAGACTTAATCCAAGTGAATGGAAACAGGAAAACGGCGAGAATAAGAAGTAAATAGTACAGGGAGGTATGCAGTCTTTTCTTCAAATTCATTTTATTTTTATGAGATTTTTGTTGTGATGAGAGTTTGATTACATAGATTGCCGCTAATACGGTTGAAAGTGGAAAGAGCAGGTCGATAACTCGAAGTGAATCAAAGACACTTGTGCTAAAATCCGACAGATTTCCGATGAGTTTATAGCTGTCTATGGGAATAGCTGTAAAATAAGTTCTAAAATACATAAGGTTGCTGACAAAAAGCAAATCCAGAGCAATGAAGAGAATAAAAGTGAATTTAATTGCCCTGAAACAAAAAAGAGGAATGAGCAGGATAAGACATACAAGGAGAGTATCCCAGTATGTATCGACTTTTGAAAAAGGCGTAAAGGTTGAAGAAGTGCACCATATTAAATTGAAGCAGAAAAATTTAAACAAGAGAATCATAAATAATAGCCAATATATCTTTTTTTCGGAACCACGGTAAGGGAATATTATACGTATGTATTCTGAGATTTGTGACATTTTGTTTATTCTCTATTTGTCATTTTTTGTTTGCAAAGGTAGGATAATTTTGATTGAGTATGCGTAAAATGAGGGATGAAAAATAATCAGTCACGAATAGCAGGTAACTCGGAAATAATGCATAAATTTGTCCTTATTTATTAAGTAAAAATTAGACAAGATGAAAATTGCAGCAAATAAGTATGTTGCCGTTACATATGACCT
>JAQWBH010000025.1 GCA_028707405.1 Parabacteroides sp.
CCACTTAAATAATGCTTTGAAACCCATATTATGCGTGCAAAGATACGTATTTTGCTTGACGCTGCAATAAAGACCGACAAAAAGATTATTAGAACCTGTTTTAATGAAAACTGTTACAACGGGATTGTTTATAACAGAAAGTTCGTAGAATTTATGTTAATTGATCATAAAATATAGCTTATGTTTGCTCTGTATCACTTTAGGGACTATATTTGCAATATATTTATAGTATAAAGAGAATTAGCGCCGGGCATGATGTGAATCACGCTCGGCGCTTTTAAAATATTGTCCCCTAAAATAGGTATATTCGCTTTATAAAACTAAACAAAGTAAGAAAAAGCAAATTTAAATAGAATATTATTTCTTATATCTTGCTTCCAACTTAGCCAACATATCTTTGGTCATGGTATCCAAATCATACTCCGGCTTCCAACCCCATTCCTGACGGGCACAAGTATCATCCAATGAATTTGGCCATGACTCGGCAATGGCCTGACGCAAGGGATCTACCTGATATTCCATCTGAAAACCGGGAACATATTTCTTGATATTATTATAAATGATTTCCGGATCAAAACTCATGGATGCTATATTAAACGAATTGCGATGTACAAATTTTGTAGCATCTGCTTCCATAATTTCAATAGCACCCCGCAAAGCATCCGGCATATACATCATATCCATAAATGTTCCGGCTTTGATCGGACAAACAAATTTCTGACCTTTAGCAGCCGAATAAAAAATGTCGACAGCATAATCGGTCGTACCACCACCAGGCAAAGTAACATACGAAATCAGACCCGGGAAACGTACCGAGCGCGTATCAACACCAAAACGGATATAATAGTAGTTACTCAACAGCTCACCTGTAACCTTCGTTACGCCATACATCGTACGGGGATTTCTGACAGTATCTTGTGGAGTTTTATCTTTAGGAGTATCTGTACCAAAAGCGCCGATAGAACTTGGTGTAAACACAGCACAATGCAGTTCGCGTGCGACTTCCAATACATTAAATAAACCTCCGATACCGATTTTCCATGCCAGCTGGGGCTTTGCTTCTGCAACAGCTGATAATAAAGCAGCCAGATTGTAGATGGTATCGATTTTGTACTTTGATACTGTTTCTGCTATCTGCTGTTCGTTTGTAATATCGACTACAGCGGCAGGACCTGATTCCAGCAATTCACCTTTGGGTTCAGCGCCGGGTATATATCCGGCAATAATATTTCCTTCTTTGTAAATACCTCTTAATTTCATGGTTAACTCAGAACCGATCTGCCCTGTTGAACCAATTATTAATACATTCTTCATTGCGTTTTTGTTCTTTTAAGTTTTTGTGCGGCAAAGGTAGATAGAATGATAGAGTTCTGACACAATTTTCTTGTTTTTTTAGACATTATATTCAAAAAAAATATGAACTTTGCGAGTCAGATGACTTGGATAATTTACAAATGCGAACCGACTTATTTAAAATATGCCGTTTAGTCTTCTGCAAATGCCAGTCTCATTGATTAATCATTAATGCTAACAAAAAACAAAATTATGTACGGTAAACTTAAAGATTTCCTCAATCAGGAATTAGCTGATATCAAAACAGCAGGATTGTACAAAAATGAACGAATCATTACAACCCCTCAAAAAGCAGATATCAAAGTAAATGAAGGTATTGACGTCCTTAACTTCTGCGCCAACAATTATTTAGGTCTTTCTAACGATCCCAGACTAATCAAAGCCGCTAAGGCAGCAATGGATAATCGGGGTTTCGGTATGTCATCAGTTCGTTTTATCTGTGGCACTCAAGATACTCATAAACAATTAGAAGAAGCTATAGCCGACTATTTTAAAACAGACGATACCATTCTATATGGTTCTTGCTTTGATGCCAACGGAGGTCTTTTTGAACCTTTGTTCGGCGAAGAAGACGCTATTATTTCTGATGCATTGAACCATGCTTCAATCATTGACGGTGTTCGTCTTTGTAAAGCTAAACGTTATCGTTATGCCAATGCGGATATGGCTGATCTGGAACGCTGTCTGAAAGAAGCTCAGGCACAACGTTATCGTATCATCGCTACCGACGGTGTGTTCTCCATGGATGGCAATGTTGCCCCAATGGATAAGATCTGTGATCTGGCTGAGAAATACGATGCGTTGGTTATGGTTGACGAATCTCACTCTGCAGGTGTTGTAGGTCCGACAGGACATGGGATTGCCGAAAAATTCAATTGCTACGGACGCATTGATATCTTCACCGGCACATTAGGAAAGTCATTCGGTGGTGCTATGGGTGGTTTCACAACCGGACGCAAAGAGATTATCGATATGCTTCGTCAGCGTTCTCGTCCATATTTATTCTCAAACTCTGTTGCTCCGTCCATCGTTGGCGCAAGCCTTGAGATGTTCAAGATGCTGAAGGAAAGTAATGCTTTGCATACCAAGCTGATGGAAAACGTAAACTATTTCCGTGAAAAAATGATGGCTGCCGGATTCGATATCAAACCGACACAATCGGCTATTTGTGCAGTGATGTTGTATGACGCCAAACTTTCTCAGGATTTTGCAACCCGCATGCAGGACGAAGGCATCTATGTTACAGGATTCTATTATCCTGTTGTTCCGAAAGGACAGGCTCGTATCCGCGTACAACTCTCAGCAGGTCACGAGAAGACTCATCTGGATAAAGCTATTGCAGCGTTTATCAAGATCGGCAAAGAGCTAAATGTCATTAAATAAAAATATTTCTTTTGAAAAATACCAAGGCGAAGTTGAACAATATTCCTCTTCGCCTTACTTTTGAAAGCAATGATTCATTAAAATGATTCCATTAAGTAATTATCATAGCCATTGTACGTTTTGCGACGGACGAAGTACCCCGGAAGACTTTGTCAGGTTCGCCATATCCAAAGGCTTCCGAGCCTATGGTTTTTCTTCGCATGCTCCACTTCCTTTCGAAACATTTTGGAATATGTCGAAAGAAGATATGCCTGAATACTTACAGGAAATTGAACGCTTGAAACATAAATATAAGGATCAGATTGAAATTTATGTGGCGCTTGAAATTGATTATCTGGATGAAACCTACAACGCTTCTCTCCCTTATTTCCGTGAACTTCCTCTCGATTATAGAATTGGTTCGATTCACTTTTTGCCTGCCAGCTTGCCGCTTCTGGAAAAGAATATGGTTTGCATTGACGGCGCTTTCGAGAATTATCGCCTTTCGCTTGATCAGGTCTACCATGGCGACATTCGGAAACTTGTGGAACACTACTTTGATACAACACTGAAAATGATCGAAGCCGGAGGAATAGATATTGTGGGCCATATTGATAAGGTTTATATGCACGGAGAAAAATGTTCTGGTTTCTCTATTGATGCCGACTGGTATCAGAAGCCGTTCGACGACTGCCTGCATCTGATTGCAGAGAAAGGTCTTATGGTTGAAATCAATACGAAGAACCTGCGTACCAAAAGGCAATTATTTCCAAACATGGCTTATATCAGCAAACTGCAAAAGCTACATATTCCCGTAATGGTTAATTCCGATTGTCATTATCCTGATTTGGTGAACGATGGACGTGAAGAAGCGTTCAAATTGCTATTACAAACGGGATTTGAGACAACACGGGAACTTGTTAACGGTCTTTGGGAAGATATACCTATACAAAGATAACCCGGCGGCGTAGTTCCGTGGGTTATCTTTCATTTTGTATTACAATAATTGTGCTGGTTATCATACCACTATCCTGAGATAGTCTCTTTTCTTCCGTTTAATATTGTTCTTTTTCATTCGGGAAATCACCCGACTTTACATCTTCAATATAGGATTGGACAGCATGTGTGATATTTTCGGCCAGATTTGCATAACGACGCAAGAATCTTGGCGAAAAACCCTGATTGATACCCAGCATATCATGCATCACAAGTACCTGACCGTCCACTCCTCCTCCTGCACCGATGCCTATAACCGGAATCTTCAGTTCTGATGCGACTTGAGTGGCTAAGGCAGCCGGAATCTTTTCCAGAACAAGAGAAAAACAACCGATGTCTTCCAAAAGATGTGCGTCTGATATCAACTTCCGTGCTTCCTCTTCTTCACGAGCACGAACGGTATAAGTTCCAAATTTATTGATTGACTGCGGGGTAAGTCCTAGATGTCCCATCACCGGAATACCTGCACTTAATATACGTTCTATCGATTCGCGAACTTCGGAACCACCTTCCAGCTTAATACAATCGGCATTCGTTTCCTTCATCACACGAATCGATGAAGATAGAGCTTCTATCGGATTTCCCTGATAACTACCAAAAGGCAAATCGATAACTACCAAAGCTCGTTTGACACCTTTTGCAACTGATTTACCATGATAAATCATTTGATCCAGAGTAATAGGAAGAGTCGTCGCATTCCCGGCCATCACATTCGAAGCCGAATCGCCTACCAGTATTGCATCCATTCCCGCCTGATCAATCAATGTTGCCATTGAATAATCGTAAGCTGTAAGCATGGAAATTTTTTCACCCCGTTGTTTCATCTCTATCAAACGACGTGTTGTGACCTTTCTATTATCTTCCAAATCTCTTTTAGCTACTGACATAATTATAGATCTTAATTTGTTTTCGGATGCAAAAGTACACATTGTTGCGCTTTTGTCCTAACTAAACATTATCTTTGCTTCAAAAATAACAGGCAAATGGAAGATGAAACGTTAACATCAAATGAGCTATGGCTTGCCAAGGCAAAAGGACCCGACAGCAATCGCATCTGGGAAATAATCCTTCAGGCTAAAGTGCAGATGAAACGCCTCGGAAGTCATCAGTGGGATGATAATTATCCAACGGGAGAATTAATACAAGAAGATATACAGACAGAAAGAGGCTACGTGCTTCGTGATAACGAAAGCATTGTAGCCTATGGTGTTATCTCTTTTGAAGCTGAACCTGCATATGCGCAAATCAGGGGCAAATGGCAAAATGAACAACCTTATGTAATTGTGCACCGTTTAGCCGTAGCCGAAGAAGTCAAACATCAGGGTATTGCCAGACGATTCATGCAGGAAGCCGAAAAAGTGAGTCTCGCAAAAGGGATCGATAATTTTCGTATCGACACCAACTATGACAATCACTACATGCTTCGTCTGATCGATTCTTTAGGATTTGCATACAGCGGCGAAGTAATCTACAGAGAGAACAAAGTACGTCGTGCTTTTGAAAAGACAATAATCAAATAATACGCATAATAAATAGTTGAATAACAATGGAACAGACACCTGCATTGAACGAACACAATAAGGAAGAATACCCTCCGATGCATACAGCCGAGCATATTTTGAATCAGACTATGGTTAGAATGTTTGGCTGTCCGCGTTCTAAAAATTCTCATATCGAGCGAAAAAAGAGTAAACTCGATTATGAGTTATCCGAAGAGCCGATACCTGAAATGATGGCGGAAGTAGAACGGCATGTGAATGAAGTTATCGATCAGCATCTACCTGTAACCATTGAGTTTATGAATAAAGATGATGCCGCGTCGATTGTTGATTTGAGTAAACTGCCCGACGAAGCAAGTGAAACACTGCGTATCGTGCGTGTCGGCGATTATGATGCTTGTGCCTGCATCGGTACGCATGTGAGCAACACATCGGAAATAGGTCACGTGAAACTATTGAACTACGATTATACCGAAGGCCGACTGCGCCTCCGCTTTAAGCTTGTATAAGCTTTTAGCGGGAGCGTACCTCTTTCCGCATAAAGGAAAGATAGGAAAGGCCAAAACATATTACTGTTGAAGCAATCATTCCCGTCAACTGTGGCCAAACGACCATCAAGCTCTGCCCTAAAGGAAGCGGACTGGGAATAGCACCTTCAACCTGCTCCATCGTAAGCGGACCCAGACTACGGACAGAAGGCATGAGCAGCGTCATCGTTGCTTCATTAAACAATTCGCTTGGTGCAAATCGCAATAAATTGAGCATGAACCGCTGATAGCTGATCACCTGATATTCGGAAGCCATCTCATTAGGACTTAATGCTTTCCCTATCAGATTAATAATCATAGTATAGAACACACTAAAAAAAAGCCAGACCGCAATACATGCCAATGCCGATGTAGCCGCCTGCTTAAACTGAATAGAAAAAAATATAGCCAGATTCAACCAAAACGCTACGTAAACAACGCCCACAAACAAGAATGCAACAACACGCATAAATTCACTGAAAGTAGGCGGAATACCAATAGCAATCAAACCAAAACCCATAACCAGAAAACCCAGAGCATACAACAAAATACCAATGACAATCAATGCTGCGACAAACTTGGCATTGATCAGATAATCACGATGTATCGGTTGCGATAGGATACGACTCAACGTCCCCTTGTTTTGCTCTGAATTTATGGCATCAAAACCTAATGCAATACCCAATAATGGCCCTAAAAAACTAATGAACATCGCAAAAGAGGGCATCGTCCCGTCGGAGACAGTAAAAAGCTTCAAAAATAAGAAAGAACCATCCGGATCGCCCGGCTTAATTGCCGTTCTGATATTTGTAAGCGCTTCATAAAGAGAGCCCATACAAGTCAATGCAATAATAGCTATCAATATAATAAAACGCCAACTGTGTACATTATCGGAAATCTCCTTTTTGACAATTACCCAGAATGGATGATGAGTGTTTGCTATATTTATCATACTTCTTTTCCTCCATAATACTGATTGTAAATATCATCCAGTCCATGCGGCACTTTGTGTAAATCCGAAAGTTCTATTTCGGCAAGCAACCTGCCATTGTTAAATAGCCCTACCCGATCGCAAACTTGTTGTACCTGAGCCAGAATATGCGATGAAAAAATGACTGTCAGACCATCCTTGTGACTCAATTCCAATACCAGACGAATAAAGTCCTGAACACCGGCAGGATCAATACCTGACGTTGGTTCATCCAAAATAATAACTTCGGGCTTTTTTATCAAGACATCGGCCAAACCTAAACGTTGACGCATTCCGCGTGAGAATTTTCCTGCTTTCTTATCAACTACATGCGATAATCCCACGCGTTCCAAAAGACGAAGTGCATCTTCACGTGCTTCTTTACGCGTAATGCCATTCAAAGCTGCAGTATAGAGCAAGTTTTCCATGGCTGTCATATCGTCATAAAAGCCTACATCTTCAGGCAAATACCCCACCTTTCGCTTCACATCTATAGGATGTGTCGTAGAATTGATGCCACAAACCAGAACCGTTCCGGATGTCGGTTCAGTAAGACCCAACATCATTAATATGGTAGTTGATTTTCCCGCACCGTTAGGACCCAGCAAACCGAATATCTCCCCTTTGCGGATATTCAGATTCAGATTGTCCACAGCGACAAAACTACCATAGTTCTTTGTCAATCCGGAAAGTTCGATCATATGTTCCTCTCCCATAGGTTTATCTCCTACCATATTTGCGGAACAAATAATAGACGCCTCCTAATACACCAATGATAATAACAAAACCTAACCATCCGTATATCAAAGAAGTATGTACAGACATCCGGAATTCGGCTGTATTTGTTACTTCTGGTGTACTTGCTGTCATCTTAGTTACATAATCCCCCGGCAAAGCTTTCTTTGATGCTTTCACAGTTGCAACGACATTCGTGGCACTTCCCGCCGTAAGTTTACTGATCGTGGAGGGTTCGAAAGTAATTTCCCAATCTGCCGGTTTATTGGATGTCAGTTTAACATCTTTCAACTCGGCTGTACCTGTGTTTCTAACCAATAAATCAATATGCTTTGTATCTCCCGCCGTGATATCCGCGCTCACACGTCCGTCAGGCGTTGTCAGCTCGATTTCATATGAACCGGTAACAACCACATCCAGTATCAAATCAGCCGAAGTAGTGCTAGTTGACGCATGAACAGGAATTTTATAATCGCCTGCCGCTATGCTTGAAGGAGGAGTGATATCAATACCGATACTCTCGGTTGCGTTCGGATCGACCTGGGCGGAAGTAGCTTGTTTGCCGTCTACACGAAATACAATGTTCCATCCACGAGGCGCATTGGCCATCAGTGCATATAGTTGTTGCTCACCGGTCTCGTTTTTTAAAATGGCATTAAAATTGAATGCAGCTTTAGAATTTCCTTGCATATTGGGCTGTTTGGTCGTAAATTCAGTTTGATACGTGCCTTGTTCGGAAACTGTTACAGAAAGAGGCAGTTGAGCCAAACCGGCAGCAAGAACAGTAAAATGATAGGTTCCCTTGTTCACCTGCATCGGAACATTAACGGTCAGTGTCAGTGTTTTTTTGTCTTTCGGCAATACAGCCAGCTGCTTAACGGTCCATCCGCCGGCTTTCAGTTCATATTTCCAGCCACGAGGCATCCCAATGATAGTGATGGGGGCTTTTCTCATCTGGTCGGTATTATTGACCATATCTACGCTATAATCAATAGATTGTCCGGGCGGTACAGATATTTGAGTGTATGGCGTATACAACAATACGCTTTTCTCAACTCCAAAAACTTGCATGCTACATAAAGCAAGCAGAAAAATAATCATCAGATAAACTTTTTTCGTATTCATTGCCTTTATGGTATTTGCTTAAAAATTTAAGCGCAAATATATAAAGTGTCATAATTACCGAATATTAAAAATATAGAAAAAACGCTATAATCAAAGCCTCTCAAAATTTAAGCAGCCAAAATAGCATGAAACAAATATTTTTATGTACTTTTGTCGCAATGATTAAGAGATATTATTTATACTAAATATAAGAGTTTATGCAATCAATTGACAAATTTAACTTTGCAGGCAAAAAAGCATTTGTAAGAGTTGATTTCAATGTTCCATTGGACGAGAATTTCAACATCACGGATGACACGCGTATTCGCGCTGCACTCCCAACATTAAAGAAAATCTTGAGCGACGGCGGTAGTGTAATCATTGGTTCCCACTTAGGACGTCCGAAAGGCGTAGATGCTAAATTTTCATTGAAGCACATCATCAAACATGTGTCTGAATTATTAAATGTTGACGTACAGTTCGCAAATGATTGTATAGGTGAAGATGCCGGCGTTAAAGCTGCTGCATTGCAACCTGGCGAGGCATTATTATTAGAGAATCTTCGTTTCTATGCTGAAGAAGAAGGCAAACCAAGAGGATTGGCTGATGATGCTTCCGACGACGTAAAGAAAGCTGCAAAGAAAGCAGTTAAAGAGAGTCAGAAAGAGTTCACAAAACATCTTGCATCTTATGCTGATGCATATGTTAATGATGCCTTCGGCACAGCTCACCGCGCTCATGCCTCTACGGCACTTATCGCTGATTATTTCGATACAGATCACAAGATGTTCGGCTATTTGATGGAAAAGGAAATCAAAGCGCTCAACAAAGTATTGGAAGCTCCGGAACGTCCGTTTACCGCAATATTGGGTGGTTCTAAGGTCTCTTCAAAAATTACAATCATTGAGAATCTTCTTGACAAGGTCGACAATCTGATTATCGGTGGTGGTATGGGCTTTACATTCTTCAAAGCTCAAGGTGGAAAGATCGGCGATTCACTCCACGAAGACGAATATATGCCTCTCGCTCTCGAGATTCTTGAGAAAGCAAAACAAAAAGGGGTAAATATTTCGCTTTCTGTTGCTACAGTTGCCGGTAATTCTTTTAGCAACGATGCAGAACAAAAACTGTGTGACACACATAATATTCCTGATGGTTGGGAAGGTATGGATGCTTCTCCTGCTTCACTTGAAAACTGGAAAGAAATCATTATGAAGTCGAAGACTATTCTTTGGAATGGACCTGTAGGCGTATTCGAATTTCCGAACTTTGCTCACGGTACCGAGACAATTGCTCAATATGTTGCCGAAGCTACAGAAAAAGGTGCATATACGCTTGTAGGTGGCGGTGATTCCGTAGCTGCAATCAACAAATTTGGTTTGGCTGACAAAGTATCTTATGTATCAACAGGTGGTGGCGCAATGCTGGAAGCTATTGAAGGAAAAGTTCTTCCGGGCATCGCAGCTGTTGAAGGTAAACCTTACAAATAATATAGCATACATATAATGATTATATAAATAGGAAAAGGTGGCCTTAAAAAAGCCGCCTTTTTTCATATTTATCCTCAACCGGTATCCGGTATAAAACTTAATCAAATAAATGTTCTACAATAATCTATTTAAAATGTAATTGCAAATATATTTTAATATAGTCATATCTCATTTTATAGAAAACCAAAAGACTTGCCAAGGAGAAAAAATAACAATGCTATCCCGAAAAGTTTATTTCCCAATAAAGATATTTTTGTATCTTTGTACTTCGTATTCAAATCATAAAGGAAACAATTAAGAATTACAAAAATGGCAAAAGAGCTGAAAGAACTGACACCGAGAAGTGTTAATTATGCGCAATGGTATCAGGATTTGGTAATCAAGGCAGATTTGGCAGAAAACTCTGCTGTACGCGGCTGTATGGTAATTAAACCCTACGGATATGCGATTTGGGAGAAAATACAGAGAATACTTGACGATATGTTCAAGGCAACGGGTCATGTTAATGCCTATTTTCCACTGTTAATCCCAAAATCATTCTTCAGTAAAGAAGCCGAACATGTAAAAGGGTTCGCTAAAGAATGTGCAGTTGTCACTCATTATCGTTTGAAAACAAATGAAGACGGTACAGCTGTGGTTGTTGATCCCGAAGCCAAACTGGAAGAGGAGCTAATTATCCGACCGACCTCGGAAACGATTATATGGAATACTTACCGGAACTGGGTCCACTCCTATCGTGACCTCCCCATATTGTGTAATCAGTGGGCAAATGTTATGCGTTGGGAAATGCGTACGCGTCTTTTCCTTCGTACGGCAGAATTCTTGTGGCAAGAAGGCCATACGGCTCATGCAACAAGAGAAGAAGCTGAGGCTGAAGCAAAAAAAATGCAAGGTGTATATGCCGATTTTGCCGAAAACTATATGGCCATGCCGGTTATCAAAGGGTGTAAAACCGAAAGCGAACGTTTTGCAGGTGCTTTAGACACGTATACGATTGAAGCCATGATGCAGGACGGTAAAGCGCTTCAAGCAGGAACATCGCATTTTCTGGGACAGAACTTCGGTAAAGCCTTCGATGTTACATTTCTGGATAAAGAAGGTAAAATTGATTATGCTTGGGCAACCTCATGGGGTGTTTCAACACGTTTGATCGGTGCGCTGATTATGGCTCATTCAGACGATAATGGTCTTGTTTTGCCGCCACGTTTGGCTCCTATACAAGTTGTTATCGTTCCGATATATCGCAATGAAGAGCAACTCGCAGTAATCAGTGAAAAAGTCGCAGATATTGTTGAGAACTTGAAGAAATTAGGAATATCTGTCAAGTATGACGATTCTGACAATCGCAAACCCGGCTGGAAGTTTGCCAATTATGAATTGCGCGGCGTCCCGGTACGTCTGGCTATCGGAGGTCGTGATTTGGAAAACAATACCATTGAGGTTATGCGTCGTGATACTCTTGAAAAGGAAACCATCACTTGCGACGGTATTGAAACCTACGTTCAGAATCTGTTGGAAGAGATTCAGAAAAATATTTATAAGAAAGCTTACGATCTTCGTGCATCGAAAATAATTAATGTGGATACTTATGATGATTTTAAGCAGAAAATTGAAGAAGGCTATTTTATCATGGCCCATTGGGACGGGACTGCGGAAACAGAGGCACGCGTTCAGGAAGAAACAAAGGCAACCATCCGCTGTATACCATTTGAAGGAGATAAAACTCCGGGCAAATGCATGGTTACCGGCAAGCCTTCAGCACAACGAGTGCTTTTTGCACGTGCATATTAATTGAATTACTATGGAACTTATTCTCCCGGCAAAACAGGACACAACCGAACCGATCACGATCAATACTAAAGTGTTGGTTGTAATCGGTGCAAACGGAGCAGGCAAAAGCTCCTTTGGACGTGCTTTGCAAAAGCAATATAAAGAAAAAAGTATATTTGTTTCCGGAATGCATGCTCTTTTTATCGATAGCGATGAAAAAGATGTCTCGGCTGAAGGTTATGAATTGTTACATTTGCAATCGATCGTTACCAAACGTATCTTTATGCCGAAAATATCGGAATATGAGAAGTTGATCTTGCGTTTGCAGGAAGAAGAATTCGAAACAGCCGTTAAGTTTAAAGAAGATTGCAAACAGACAAAAAATCTCACTCCTCCCATCACTAAAATCGATGTCATTCAAGGAATATGGGAGAAAATGTTTACACATAACCGTCTCGTTCATAAATCCGGATTTATAGAGATTATATCAACTAATCGCAACAGTGATTCGTATAAAGCCGGTCGTATGAGTGATGGTGAAAAAATTGTTTTTTATCTCATTGGTACTGCTCTGTATGCACCAAAAGATGCACTATTGATCATTGAAGAACCGGAGATTCTACTCCACGATTCTATCAAGAATCAACTATGGAACGAGATTGAAGCCTTAAGGCCGGATTGTACATTTGTATACCTTACCCATGATATCAACTTTGCATCATCCAGACGCAACAGTAAACGGATATGGATACGCTCTTACAATGCCGATGCCGTAATCTGGGATTATGAGCAGATCGAAAGCAACGATAATTTTCCGGAAGAGCTGTATATGGAGATATTGGGAAGCCGCAAACCGATTCTGTTTATCGAAGGCACAGATACAAACAGCATCGACAGCCAGCTTTATCCGCTGATCTTTCCGGATTATACAGTCAAATCAATGGGGGGGTGCCAGAAAGTTATTGAAACGACAAAAGCTTCCGTACAACTGAAAGATTTTCTGACACTCGATACCAGGGGAATTGTTGATCGGGACCGTCGCACACAAGGAGAAATTGATTATTTACGCGAACAACACATATATGTTCCCAATGTGGCCGAAGTAGAGAATTTGTTATTACTGGAACCGGTTATCAAGACAGTAGCATGCAGAATGCTAAAAGACCCCGAGGTCGTATTCAAGCAAGTGAAAGAAAATGTGATCCGGATGTTTGTCAAGGAAATAGATAGTCAAGTGATCCTGCATGCTAAACATCTTGTCAAAAAGAAACTGGAGATCACGGTAGATAAAAAGATAAACACAGTGGATGAGCTGGCAGAACATATTGAAAATATACAAAACAATGTGCATGTAAATGAGATATACGATAAGATCAAAAAGGATTTTACACAATATGCAGAAGAAGGTGATTACAAAAATATCCTGCGCGTATACAACCAGAAAGGTGTACTCCCGCAATGCCGTCTATGCAGTTTATGTGGCTTGAATAATAAAGAAAGCTATCTGAATCTTGTTCTTTCAATATTGAAGGAAAACGAAGAGGATGCTAAAATTATCAGAGATACAATAAAAGAATCATTAGGAGCTTAATTAAGAAAAAATGCGTACACCAACTTTACAATATCTTTACTTGCAGAAACCGGTAACGATGGTTATTATTATCTGCATTATTTCAGTCTTTCCGTGGATTGGACTGGGAGACTTCTCTACCAAAGGCGAACCTCGCGAAGCTGCTGTAGCCGTATCAATGCTGAATACCGGGAACTGGGTCCTTCCACAAACTTACGCGGATGAGTTTGCCTACAAACCACCAATGGCACATTGGCTGATGGCATTGTTTTCGTATCCACAAGGATACGTATCTGAATTTACATCGCGTTTGCCTTCGGCATTGGCGTTTATTACGCTTATCGGATTCGTATTGATGTTCTTCGGAAAACGATTCCGATTCCAACAAGCGTTTATTGCGACTCTGCTGCTGATTACCTGCATTGAGATCCATCGAGCGGCAATGACGACCCGGGTGGATATGTTGCTGACCATGTTTATAGTGCTTGGACTTTTTCAGTTGTATCGATGGGAAGACTTGCTCGAACTGAAAGGTTTGCCGGTGATGATTCCGATATTACTCGGTTGTGCAGTTCTAACTAAAGGTCCTGTAGGAATCATTCTTCCCCTATTTGTTTTTGGAGTCTATCTGCTGATGCTCAGAAAATATTCGCTGCTGACTATATTTAAAGCTTTGCTCTATTCATGTGTAGCATCATTATTTTTACCAGCTCTCTGGTATATTGCCGCTTACAAAGAAGGAGGCGATAATTTTCTAAATGTCGTTTTAGCCGAAAACTTCGGTCGATTCTTTCATCTGAATACACCGGGTATCAATTATGAGTTGGGGCATGAAAATGGCGTATGGTATAATTTTGTAACGCTTGCTGCCGGATTTGCGCCGTGGACTTTGTTTTTTGTATTTTCTTTATTTGGAATTAAGTACTGCAAACCTCAAAAAAGCCTGAAAGAAATATTGAAAGATATTTGGCATAAAATTTTATCTATGGAAAAGGTACAACTATTCAGCCTTGTTGCCCTGGTTTGCATTCTTTTATTTTATTCTATTCCTTCTAGTAAACGCAGTGTATACCTGATGCCTGCCTATCCTTTTATTGCCATCTTCCTCGCTCAATATGCAATATATATTACAGAATATAGAATGAGGGTAACTCGTGTTTTTGCTGCATTTATGGTTTCAATAGTAACGGTAGTAATTGTCGCTATCGGACTAACCATGTCGGGCATTATTCATCCTGAACTTATAGTACAGCAATATACTCATCACGAATCGACTATACAAACAGTTACACTCGTTTCAAACATGTTCGCTTCGTCTAGCGGATTGACCATTAGTATTCTTCTGTTTATGCTCATTATTCTCTTTACTGTAGGATATCAGATGTTTAAGAAAATCAATCTCAAAATACTCTATTCAACGATTGCACTTATGTTTGCCATAAACTTATTGATTGATGGAGTTGTCATGAGGGGAATACGCGAAGGAGCTTCTTCCCGGCCATTCGCCCAACAAGTGGTAAAAGATTTTCCATTGAATGACAGTAATATGTTTGTCATGAACAATCTAAAACAATACACAAATCTTTATGGATTGAATTTTTACATGGGTAATAAGTTTCATAATTTTGAAACACAAAAACCTTCCAAAGGATATATGTTTGTTGCAGAAGAAGACATGGAGAAGATACAAAAAAATTATGGAGATAAGTATCTTTTTAGTAAGCTTACCTCCACAAATTATACCATTGCAGACGTTCGTCAAAAAATTTTATTGTGCAGTTTCACATTAAAAACTGCACAATAAACAGTTATTCAATATTTGAAAGCCTTTCCGCCAACCATAACCTCTTGTGTTGATTCATTAAATGAAGCTTTTTCGCCTGTACGAAGAGATGCGTTACACATAATATTCGCAATAGAATGATTATAACCCGCTTCTACAGATGCATTCGGTTGCTTGCGACTCTTAACACATTCCATCCAGTTGCGGACGTGAAGGTTCGTCATCGGATCTGATCCCGTATTCGAACCTGTTTCGACTTTAATTGATGGCAAATCATATGGAGTCAACAAGTTCGCATGCATATCCATCTCGGCGGCTGCTGTTTGAGTAAGGCCTCCATCAGGTGTGATCTTGTTTGTATCGAGATTCAAAGTTCCCCCATTTGAAAAATAAAGTTCCTTTGTTCCACCTGCCGAATTATGCATTCGCGACGAATAAACAACCTGGAAGCTCTGTGAACCATCTTCTGTTCCATAATCGAAAACAGCTGTCATCGTATCATAGTTACGCCGACCGTCTTTCCATTGATAAATGCCTCCATTTGCAGCCACACTCTTTGGGTGCGAACAACCTGTGAACCAATGAACGGTATCGATCTGATGAGACATCCATTGTCCGGGAATTCCTGATGAGAACGGCCAGAACAAGCGATATTCCAAATATTTGCGAGGATCCCATTCCTCATAAGGACGGTTGATAAGAAAACGTTTCCAGTCGGTATCTTTCTCAAAACACTGTGCAACAAGTTTCGGACGACGCCAACGACCAGGCTGGTTTACATTCCAGCACATTTCAACCATTGTAATCTTTCCAAACTTACCGGAGCGGATGAAATCGTTTGCTGCCTGATAATTCGGTGCTGAACGGCGCTGCGAACCGATCTGTACAATCTTCCTGCTTTCCAGAACCGCTTTGCGTGCTGCACGGGCATCTTCCATCGTTTCAGCAAATGGCTTTTCAACATAAGCATCACAATCGGCCTTAATCGCTTGTATACAATGTGTTGCATGTTGGAAATCAGCAGTTGCAACAATCACGGCATCGCAAATCCTTGAATCATAAAGCTCCTCGTTGTTACGGAATGGCTTAACAGTCTGACCGTATTTCTGCTGAAAAAAAGCTACGCCTTCTTCACGGCGACGTTTCCAAATATCAGACACACCGACAATATCAAAACCCAAGTCAGCTGCATAAGCTTCAAAAGAAGGGATCAAAGAATTACGGGCACGATCGGAAAAGCCAACGATTCCAACATGAATCTTTTCATTTGCACCCACAATATTTGCATAACTTTTCGCACTAAAACCCATACCACCAATAGTCAGGCCTGCAGCGCCAAATGCACTTTGCTTAAGAAAATCTCTACGTGTAGTCATGATCTAATATATTTTAAGAATTACTTCAATACTCTAATCTTTATATTGCGATAAGCGACTTCATCGCCATGATCTTGTAACAAAATATGACCTTTCTTTGCCAGGCCAAAACCGCCGAATTCCCTATATTGTTCGCCAGCAAATTTACTGCCTTTTACTAAATCAAGAAATTCTTTTGTGCCCCAATCATATTCCAATACTTTAGTACCATTCAACCAATGCTCAACATGCATTTTGGGAGAGACTTTGATTAATCCCTTATTCCATACTCCCACACCATTAAAATGCTTATTTTTAGCAGCAATAATATCATACAAACTCGAGAGCGTACGACTTCCCGGATAGGTAGTATATAGCTTTGCATCCGGATGAACGGCGTCATCAAGAACTTGATATTCAGGCCCAATAACAAATCCCTTATTTTTCTGACTTTCCAGAATCAAATATTTAACACCACTATTTGCTCCCGTTGTCAACTTAAATTCAAAAATCAATTCAAAAGCTGAATATTCATCGTCGGTCACTATATCGCCACCACGTTTATTATTCGTCCCATTTGTTTTCATCACAATCAGTTCGCCATTTTCTACCTTCCAGCCGTGATCGGGGAAAGCGGTCATTCCTGCTCCCCTCCAACCATTAGTTGTCTTTCCATCAAACAAAAGCTTCCAACCGGCTGATTTTTCTGCTTTAGTAAGTCGGTTCAAAGCATGTGCAGATTCTATTCCGGATTTTTTTACAGCAAGATGATCTGTTGTTTGTGCCTCCATTGCGAATGCACCAAATAAAAGTAAAGGCATTACTGCCCATTTCAAATAAGTTTTCATTTGTCTTTCAGATATTTATTTATTAAACATTTATATTGCAAAGGGATATGTGTACGCCAACAAATGTAATAATTATTCTGAACCTGACAATTCACGATGTAGAATTATTCATAAAAAATAATCTTTGTTGGATTTAGGACTATTGGTAGTCAGATTTATATCTAAATCTTAAAAGATAATAGGCTCATGAAAGGCTATAAATGCATAATATTTCTTACATTTGCTACAAAAAGAAAATGAGAATTACACCTTGGCGTAACTTTCAGGCAAATCTGAAGATTTTGCTTTTGGGTTACAGTATTTAATAAGATATTGTTCATTTCAATGAAATTATTAGCTTCGATAATGATAATAGCTGCGTGTTGTACGAATAAGATACTGGCCGAAAACTCAAACGTTTTGAAGGTCAATGAATATAAATTGGAGAATGGCTTAACAGTCTGGTTAAACGAAGATCATAGTCAGCCTAAGATTTTTGGTGCTGTAATTGTTAAGGCGGGTTCAAAAGACTGTCCTGATACGGGAATCGCCCATTACTTCGAACATATGATGTTTAAAGGCACCGATAAGATCGGAACAACAAACTATGCAGCAGAAAAGGAGATTCTTGATGTCATATCTCAAAAATACGATGAACTGGCCTCGACCACAGATCCCAAACAACGTGCACAATTATTGAAATCGATCAATGAATTGACTGTAAGTTCATCAAAATATGTAATACCCAATGAGTTCAATCGCTTGATCACACGCTATGGCGGTTCCGGACTTAACGCGGCAACTTCATATGATGCAACCATCTATTTCAACACTTTCTCGCCTCAGTATATCGAACAATGGGCCGAACTGAACAGTGAGCGCCTGATCGATCCGGTTTTTCGTCTTTTTCAAAATGAGTTGGAAACCGTATATGAAGAAAAAAACATGCATGGCGACATGATTGGCGGACAAGTGATGGATACACTACTGTCGCGTTATTTCAAACCACATCCTTACGCCTACCCTATTATCGGAAGCACAAAGAATCTGAAGAATCCCCGTCTTTCGGAAATGCGCAAGTTCTTCAACGATTACTATGTTGCTTCAAATATGGCGCTTATCTTAAGCGGAGACTTCGATACGGAAACGATAATGCCTATAATCAAAAAAACATTCTCTCGTGTTCGCTGCGGAGTGGCACCTGTAAGGAAATCTGTAGATTTACCTCCATTCAAAGGAAAAGAGAAGATGAAAATAAAGTTGCCGATTCCATTTATTAAAGCTATAGGACTGGGGTTCAGAGGTGTTTCTGCCAATCATGAGGATCTGGTCGCACTAAAAATTGCAGTTGGCTTATTGAACAATACAAACGGGACAGGTTTTCTGGACAAACTGATGGTCGATCATAAACTGCTAAGTGCGGTAGCGATGAATGAGAATCTGAATGAAGCAGGCATACTGGCTGTAGCAGCAATCACAAAACCAATTATACAGACTTACGGTAATGCTGAAAAAATGATCTGGGAGCAAATTAATCGGATAAAGCAAGGCGATTTCAGTGATGAAGTATTTAATAGTATGAAACTTGAACAGAAACGTCAGTTTGCATCTGCATTGGAGAATATCGACTCGAGAACTACAATTATGATGAATCTGTTTTCTCAGGGAAAAAGCTGGAATGACTACCTGCAGGAAGTATCAAAGATCGACGCAATAACAAAAGAAGATGTGATTAGGATTGCTAATAAATACTTTACCAAAAATTATCTTTGTATCACAAAAAGTACAGGAAAGTATCCTAAGGATGATCTGCCTAAACCCAACTTTGCACCTGTTGTACCGAAAAATATGGAAGCGTCCTCTGAATATGCCAAATATTTGACCACTATTCCGGTACAGCCGAACAAACCACGGCTGATTGATTTTGATAAAGATGTGAAAACGTTCCAGTTGGCACCCTTGGTAAGATTGTATACCACACCCAATAAGATGAATGATATCTTCACTATCGATATCATCTATAATGTAGGATTTTACAAAATGCCTGTCCTTACACAACTGGCAATGTATCTGCAGTTTCTGGGAACCGATACGCTGGCATATGAACAGTTCAGAAGCAAACTACAATCCATAGGTAGTACTTTGATGTTTGATGTCGCAAACAATTTTTTTGTTGTGAAAATCTCAGGCTTTGACAATCATATAAAAGAAACAATGGCTCTTGTGAATGATTTTATGCATCATGCCAAAGCTGATGATAAAAAAATCGACCAGTTATCTGACGAAGACAAAGTCACACGCAAAGCTTTTTATAAATCGAGCGATAATATAGCCGGCGCTCTTTTGGAAAAAGTCAGGTATGGTAAAAATTCCAAATATCTGACAAAACTGACACATTCGCAGATAAAGAAACTGAAAGGCAAACAGTTATTGGAGATTTTTCAGACAGTTCAAAAGATTCAATGCAGTATACACTATTGTGGTACGCTCCCTGATGATGAGATTACACTCCTCATCAAAAATCATTTTGCTATTGATGACGTAAAGAATGAATCACAACTGTACTCGCCGGAAGTATTGGCTTATGAAAAACCATTGGTGTTCTTTGTCAACATGCCTGAGGTATCGCAAAGTATCATATACAGTTATGTAATGAGTAAACCGCAAACCGATATCAGGGAGCGTAATGCATCGCAGATGTTTTCTGTCTATTTTGGTGGAGGAATGTCGTCGCTGATGTTTCAGGAGATTCGCGAATTTCGGTCGTTCGCTTATCATACTAATGGAAGTTTTATATTATCTCCTTATCTGTTCAGGAATCAGCCCGGTCATTTTGTTACAATGCTTTCAACCCAGTCTGACAAAACAATCGATGCCATGACTCTGTTGGATTCGCTGATAAAAAAGATGCCGCTTAAACCGGAAAAGGTCGCCTCTGTCAAACAAAATATCATCAATCAGGTAAACAATGAGTATCCCTCATTTAGAACCCTGTCATCAAAAATTGATGAGTTCAGAAGAGAAGGATTTACAAGCGATCCCCGGCAATTTTTACTTGAGAACATCCGTGAGATGGATATGAACGACATCAATCGTTTTTATGAGGAAAATGTCAGCGAACATCCGGTCATCTACATCATTGCCGGCAACAAAAAGAAAATAGATATGGAAAAACTAGCTTCGTTCGGAACAATCATCAATGTAAAAAAGAAGGATATCTATAATTAACAAGTCTCGGACATGCATTCATACTATAAGAATCTTCTGGTAGTAGCACTCCTGCTCTTAATGGCATTTGGAGACTGTAACTTCACTAAGGCGGTATTGCTCGATAAAGGAATCAGTCAAGAACTTGCCCAATACAGAAAAGGAAACTTCGGACAAATACGTTATCATCTGTTTTTCTCTGTCCCGGAGAAAAAACAGGATTCCGTCACTGGTACAACCGAACTGATTCTCTCTATGAAGAAAGCACGTGATATCATCATTGATTTTCGTGGAAACAAGGAACAAATATCGTCTGTAACCTTAAATTCGAAAGCCGTATCATACGTTTTTAAAAATGAACACATCGTGATAAATGCTCAGGATGTATCCAAAGGCGAAAATCATGTAAAGATTGCATTCATCGCCGGCGACCAGTCACTCAATCGTCGTGACGATTTGTTTTATACTCTATTGGTTCCTGATCGCGCGCGGACACTGTTCCCCTGTTTTGATCAGCCAGATATGAAAGCATTATTCACACTTGCTTTAGAGATTCCGGCAACATGGAAGGCCGTCGCCAACGGAGCCGTTGAATGAATAGATTCGATATCTGTCCCAGGCCGTAAATGTTTCTATTTTCATGAAACCAAACCGCTCAGCACCTATCTCTTCTCTTTCGTTGGCGGCAATCTACAACAGTTGACATTTAGCCGGAATGGCAAACAAATCTCTATGTTTCATCGTGAAACAGATTCCAAAAAGATTACTCAATGTCCGGATATTGCAAACGAAGTGTTTGATGCTTTGGAATGGATGGAACACTATACAAACACTCCATATCCATTTGCCAAATACGATTTTATTATTTTGCCCGGATTCCAATTTGGAGGAATGGAACATACCGGTGCAACCTTATACAATGACAACAGTATCTTCCTCAATGAGAATCCGACGTTGGACGAACGCCTGCGACGCAGCACGCTAATTGCGCATGAGACCGCCCACATGTGGTTCGGCGATGATGTAACAATGGCATGGTTTAACGACGTATGGACAAAAGAGGTGTTTGCCAACTATTTTGCTTTACGTATTGTTGAACCACAATATAAAAAAATCAACCATAGACTCAATTTTCTGCTCAACTATTATCCCTCAGCTTATGCAGAAGATCGCACAGTCGGCACTACTCCCGTGAAGCAGAGGCTTGACAACCTGAACAATGCCGGTTTAGTGTATGGAAATATTATATACGACAAATCACCCATTGTCATGAATATGTTAGTTCGGATGATAGGCGAAGAAAACTTTCGATCGGGACTGCAAGAATATTTAAAAAAGTATGCCTACAGTAATGCAACATGGGATGATCTGATTGCCATTCTATCTAAGCATACCCATAAAGATTTGAAAACATGGAGTCATGTATGGATCAACAAAAAAGGAATGCCTGAAGTCATTTGTAAAATGACCAACGATACTTTAATCGTTTCGCAAAAAGACAACTGGAATCGCGGATTGTCATGGCCCCAAACTTTCTTCATTCAGATAAAAAACGCAAATCATTCGGAAGAAATACCTGTCTTATTCGAGAAAAATATCAACTCCATACAAAAGAAACTCTCCTTCCATCCGAATGAATTTTCATGTATAATTCCAAACAGCGACGGGCAAGGATACGGATTCTTTCATATCGGGGAAAATGAAACCGACAGTCTGTTTGCTACACTTAAAAGCAGTACAGACGAAATTTTACGAGGCTCATTATTAATCACCTTGTATGAAAACCTATTGAATCACACCCTTCAAGCAAATAAATATCTCAAGTACATGCTGTCTTACCTGCCGGAAGAGAAAAATCCCCTCCTCTTCTCGTCTGCTTTGAACTACATCAGCAGCTGTCAAAGACTGTTCCCAACAGATTCGAAGATTCTGGAAAAAGCGTTATGGAAAATTATAACTACCTCTCCTAATGAATCATTCCGCCTGCAGGCTTTCCGAGTTTACCGTTCCATCGCAGATTCGCCGGAAGCCATCAACAAACTGCAAACAATCTGGTACCGGCAATTGTCAATGCCTAAATGTAATTTAAGCGAGAACGATTATATCAGCCTTTCGTACATACTGGCTTTGCATCAACCGGAAAAGGCAAAAGAAATAACCGACACACAGCAGGCACGCATCAGCAATCCTGACAGAAAACGTGAATATGCCTTTATTGCACCATCTGTTTCAGCCGACAAAAACGTATGCGACAGCGTTTTCATCTCACTCATGGAAACCGAAAACCGCCGCATTGAACCCTGGGCTTCTGCTGCATTGGCAAATCTCAACAGTCGCCTGCGTCAAAAAGAAGCTCTTGATTATATACGTCCGGCATTAGAAAAATTACAGGAGATACAACGAACAGGTGATATCTTCTTCCCAACAAACTGGGTAAGAGCATTGCTTGGTGAACATTTTTCCATCGAAGCGCAACACGAAGTGGAGGCATTCTTTGCCGCTCATCCGGATTATCCTGAAATGCTTGGTAACAAAATCAGGCAGCAAGCGGATCATCTGTATAGAATAAACAAATAAATATCTTGGACCATAAGGCTATTCTTCTAGCAATTGCAACTATTTTAATGTTTAAATGGGATTCAGTGTCTACTTTTGTAAAGTTATCCGCATTAATTTTCACTTGTTTTACGAAGTATATATCCCTTTTTCTTAATTGAATCAATGCTTATCGTCGTATCGTCGCTCAAAATCTTTCTCAGATAGGTAATCTGCACATTCAATGCTAAAGAATTCGAATACGAATCGTTGCCCCAGATTCTGTTGAGTAACATATCACGATCAACAAGATTATTCAGATGAGATACCAGCAGAACAAGTATTTCTGATTGCCTGGATGTGATAGTATGAATTGTTCCGCAAACATTCACCTCATTGATATCAGGTGAAAAAACCGTTCTCCCTAATAAAAGTGGAATTGATTTCTCCGCCTCTGTAAAGCGTTCCTTAATCTTTGCAATCAGCTCTTCCGGATAAAATGGCTTTGAAATGTAATCATTCCCTTTTAGACTGAAACCTTTCAGACGGTCCGTCTTTTCTGTTCGGTCGGAAAGAAAGAATAGTAACACTTTCTTGTCTTGCTCACGAATATGTCTAGCAACTTCAAAACCATCTATTTCAGGCATATTTATATCCAGCAAAATCAGATCGGGATGGAATACAAGGTATTGTTCCAAAGCACTTTTCCCGTTGGTTACATGAACCACCTCATAACCTTCCTTTTCTAGAAATTTTTTCAGAAAAAGAGAATATTTCAAATCATCATCGGCAAACAGAATTTTCAACATACGCTTTTCTCCTGTGGAATATTAATTGTAAACTTTGCCCCTTCATTGATGTGACTACTTACAAAAATACTTCCTTTATGCGCATCAACAAGCATTTTTACATAGCTTAGTCCCAATCCAATGCCCGGAATATCCCGTTGCTGCACTGAACGACAACGATAAAACTTCTCAAAAATATGTACCTGATCGTCGGTAGATATTCCGAAACCATTGTCTTCCACTTCTATCAGAAAGCGACCAGTGAAACAATGTATTCGTAGCACAATGCGTGAATTTCCCCCTGAATATTTCACTGCATTCTCTAATAAATTACTGATAATATTGCCAATATGCATTTTGTCAGCCTTGACCAACATTGGCGTCTCGTCGGTTTCAAGTTTTATCTCCAACTTTCTTTCTGAAGGCAAACGTAACTGATGAATGGAATTTTGTGCAACACTCTTCAGATCAAAGCATGTTACATTTAGTGGAATCTCCTCTAGTTCATCATAAGTCATATCGCGCAACTTGGAAAAGTAAGCCGACAGATTATCTAACTCCGTCTGCGAATCATCGAGAGCCTCATCGAACAGCTGCTTGTCTGAACGCATTTCTTTATCTTTCAAAAAAGAGATCAGCATCTTCAAAGCTTGTACGGGACGTTTCAGTTCATGAATCATTGTATGCAGGAAATCGCTTCGCAACCGCTCGATACGGTTCTGAAGAGTGATCGTGCGAAACTGATAAATCAAACAGCCTATAAGTAAAGCCGACCAAAGAATAGATACAACAAGTTGCCAGAGCATCTCTTTTAAAATAGGCTGTATGGCCAGTTTCCCAGTAATGATCACATTGCTGCGGACCAATGGATTGAAACCATAAAGCAATGAATACGACGGATGCAGGAATGTAGGCCTACGGAGAACCTTTGGTTCCCAGACCAGTGAAGAATCATGACAAACTTTCACTGTAATGGATGCATCGTTCATACTTTTCTGCAACGCCTTCTCCAGTGAAGCTACGGAGACAAAATGTTTGACATTTGCAATATATTTAGTGATTGCATTCTGACATAGATATTCCTGAACAGGTTTCTCAAGATAAAATGTATCAATCTGCAATCTGTTGGTTTTACTAATATAAACGGTACTGTTTCTCACATTGCTTTCATTGGCCGAAATCGTTGTTAACCACACCTTTTTATCGCCTTTGCGGATGACACGGACAATCATGTCGAAATTTACATCTCTAGATCTGTCCGTGGAAAAAATTAAATTGGCTGAATCATTAAGATCAGTTAGTTTAGCCTTAACCGATTCCTGTACAACAAAATCATACTGCGTTTTTAACCAATAGATCTGCATAAAAATTATCGAGATAGCAGCAATAATGGTCAATATATTAATAAGCTTTAACCGCTGTTCCATGTTCTTTTTGATTTGCTTCAGCGAAAATAATGCAAATAATTAAGATACGGCCACCTTTGAAAAGAAAAAACAACAGAGTAATATTTCAGTAATATTGAGATAATATTCGAATAATATTTTTTTTCTCCACGTCGTAAATAGCGCTGTTACTTTGCAGCAGTAAATAAAAAAGCAGAAAAAAGATGAAAAGGATTATACTAGTTTGGCTTGCCTTCTGTTTTACAATAAACATGAAAGCTCAAATAATAGCCGGAAAAATAATAACCTCCGACGGAAATGCACTTCCTTATGCAAACATTGTTCTTGCTGTCTTGCCGGATTCTTCATTTATTGCAGGAGCAGTAAGTGACAACGACGGAACGTTCAAATTGTCATCCGTCTCGGAACAAAAGAACAAATTACTGCTCAAAATTTCCTCCATCGGTTATACTACAGTTGTCGTTACACCCGTAAAAGAGAATATGGAAACGATCGTCATGCACGAAGAAAATCAGATACTTAAAGGTATCGTCGTAACAGCCCAGAAACCGCTCTATAAACAGAAAGACGGTGCACTGATAACGAACGTCGTCGGAACGATACTCAGCAAGACTACAAATATGAACCAACTCCTGGCCAACATTCCCGGTATGATTGTGACCCCTCTAGGAGACATGGAAGTGTTTGGCATAGGTTCACCCATTGTTTATATCAACCAGAGGAAAGTGCAGAACATCAGCGAAGTAAAACAGCTCAGCCCGAAAGACATCAAAAGTATAGAGTTGATTACAAACCCGGGAGCGCGTTACGATGCAGAAAAAGGTAAAGCTGTATTGCTTATAACAACGCTTTCACACCCCAATGACCGCACTGTTGAATGGTTATCAGAAATCTCAACAGGTGAATTTCTTAATCACAATGAAAGAATAAAATTCGGAATGCAAAGCAATAAACTCAATATAGCGGCAACCTACAGTTATGACCATAGCGGTTATCGTGTCAATCAGCCCGCATACAAAAAATTATACTTACCGGAAGATATACATATATACGACGAGAGAATGAAAGCCAATGACAAAAACAATTTACATCAAGGACAGGCAAATATAGATTATGAATTTACTCCCGGACATATAGCCGGAATACAATGGAACGGTTCGTCTCTGGAAAATAACGAATCACGCTATGGAACACTAATACACAGCAAAAACGATATTGTCACTTCTAGAATAGACATCACCAACAATGACAAAAGGCATACCAACCGAAATCACCTGAATCTCTTTTATATCAGACCCTGGAATAAGTGCCTGAACAGCCAACTGAATATAGATTACGTAAACAACCTCAATCATACTAACCAGTTAACAATGGAGAATGATCAAAAGGTAATAAGCTTGAGCAAAGGTGATTTCAGTCTGTTGGAAGGCGTTCTTAACTTCGACTGGCAATTGAATAAGAAAGCCGGTAGATTGTCGTGGGGTGCAGACTACAACCACGTTGATGGATCAGGGAACCTTTACAGTTCGTCTGTAAGTGTTTCGTCATCAGATTATAAAGAAAAAGAACAACGTTTTGCCACATATATAGAATACGGATGGAACAACAAACAATGGAATATGCATACAGGACTGCGTTACGAACATCTGTATTCTGAATATATTGACTTTTTGGACGAAAGTTCTTCATTAAAACGTAATTTCAATAAGCTGTTTCCTTCAGCTACCATTGAATTTCACTCCAAAAACAATTGGTCACACGCATTATCTTTTGCATCGCATACCACACGTCCGTCGTTTCGGCAACTGAGCAATTCGGTCTATTATGCTAACGAATATATGTATCAGCAAGGTAATCCGAAACTAAAACCGTCAATCTCTTATGAGATTAAATACGCAGGCAGTTATCGCTGGATAAGCTATAACATTAGTTATACATATGAAAGGAATTACATTTCTTTCAGCCAAGAAGTATCAACAAAGAATCCTTCTGTCATCATCAGCAGTTTTTGTAACGATGATTATATTCGTCACTTACGTGTCGGTGTGACTGCCAAGAAAAGTATCGGATTATGGACACCTATGCTCAACATCGGATACAATAAACAACTGTTCCAAATCAATTACCGGGGAACATCCATGTTCAACGAAAAACCTGCCGTCTCAATAATAACCAGTCAGTTCTTTCAACTGCCGAAATCCATCATATGTACCTTATATTATATGTATAACAGCGGCGGCAGTATAGGAAACATACGTTTCCAACCTTATCAGACCTTGAATCTGAGCATGCAGAAAAACTTCTTCAATGATAAACTAACGATGAAATTCTCTGCTAACGATTTGTTACGTTCATATAAATTCAGGGAGCAGGAATGGAGTAACAACGTTTATATGAAGCAGTCTGAAGAATATCGAATATGGAACTACTCATTAAGCATTACTTACCGCTTCAACCGGTTGAACACGAAATATCGTGGCAAGAACATCATGCAAAATGAGATTAACAGATTGTAGGCTTCAGATATTCATCCAATTTCATATTACTTGTAAAAATAAATTGTTTCATTTGTATTATTAAATAAAACAATAATATTTCTCACAAATATTTGCCGGTTCAAATAATATTGTAACTTTGCAGCGTAATTATAAAACAAATGAACAGAATAGTATTACATCTTCATCATCATTACAACGGGCAATAGTTCGGTGGGCTGATGAGTATGTAGATGCAAAAGATATAGAGTAAGGCTTGCCGTTATACGGTAAGCCTTATTTTTTAAGCAATAAAGGTCCTTAGCTTAACGGGGAAATCATCTTTCCGATGTCTTTACAGTCGATTATATTAATAAAATAAAATAACAAGAAATGTTACGAATTGCAGTACAATCAAAAGGTCGTTTATACGACGAGACAATGCTTCTGCTTGAAGAAGCTGGTATTAAATTGGAAAAAGGAAAACGCATCTTGCTGCTTTCGGCAAAGGAGTTTCCGGTAGAAGTGCTCTTTCTGCGTGATGATGATATTCCACAGTCGGTTGCCGACGGTGTTGCCGATATAGGGATTGTTGGCGAAAACGAATATGTTGAAAAAGGCGAAGAAGCCCGCTTGGTGAAACGTTTGGGTTTCAGTAAATGCCGTTTGTCGCTTGCGATTCCCAAGGATGAGAAATATGAAAATCTCACTTGGTTCGAAGGAAAAACAATTGCCACTTCTTATCCGAAAATACTCAATGCCTTCTTGGATAAGAACGGAATCAAAGCAGAACCTCATGTCATCAGTGGATCGGTGGAAATTGCTCCCGGTATCGGATTGGCCGATGCCATATTCGATATTGTCAGTTCCGGTAGCACTCTCGTAAGCAATCGCCTGAAAGAAGTGGAAGTTGTCATGAAGAGCGAAGCATTACTGATTGCCAATAAAGGGTTGTCAGAAGAAAAGCAAGCCGTGTTGGACGAACTGCTGTTCCGTTTCCAGGCTGTGCAGGAAGCCGAAGGTAAAAAGTACGTTCTGCTGAATGCACCGAAAGAGAAGATGAAAGAAATCATCGAAGTGTTGCCCGGTATGAAAAGCCCGACGATCACGCCACTGGCCGACGAAAACTGGGTATCCGTACAATCGGTGATTGCCGAGAAACAATTCTGGGAAATCATCGGGAAGCTTAAGTCGCTGGGTGCTGAAGGAATCCTTGTTTTACCGATCGAAAAAATGATTCTGTAATATGGAAATTATCAAATATCCGTCAAGAAACGAATGGGCAGCTTTGACAAAGCGGCCTGCACTGGACATTACGATGTTATTCGATACTGTTCGTACCGTTCTCAACGATGTTCGTACCGAAGGTGATGTTGCCGTAAAACGCTACGAGGAGAAATTCGATAAGATCAATCCTGCAAGCTTTCCTGCGTTGCAAGTATCTAAAGAAGAAATTTGTGAAGCCCATAATCTAATTACCGAAGAACTGAAACAAGCTATCCGCGCGGCGAAGCAAAACATTGAAACGTTTCATGCCGCACAGCGCTTTGAAGGCATCAAGGTGGTGACAGCTCCCGGTGTAACTTGCTGGCAGAAGGCCGTACCTATCGAAAAAGTGGGCTTATATATTCCCGGTGGAACGGCACCGCTGTTCTCAACTGTTTTGATGCTTGCTGTTCCTGCACGCATTGCCGGTTGCAAGGAAATAGTGCTTTGTACGCCTCCAAACCGTGAAGGAAAAGTTCATCCGGCAATACTGTTCGCTGCCGAAACAGCCGGTGTAAGTCGCATTTACAAGATAGGCGGCATTCAGGCTATAGCGGCGATGGCTTACGGAACAGAGAGCGTTCCTAAAGTATTTAAAATATTCGGTCCGGGTAACCAGTACGTCACGGCAGCCAAACAGTTGGTCAGTCTCAAAGATGTAGCAATCGATATGCCTGCCGGTCCGTCTGAAGTAGAAGTTGTTGCCGACGCACAATCAAACCCTGAATTTATTGCTGCCGACTTCCTCTCGCAAGCCGAGCACGGTGCTGACAGTCAGGCGATGCTACTCACCAC
>JAQWBH010000238.1 GCA_028707405.1 Parabacteroides sp.
TTAAGTTCCGGATCAAGCGACCAGACAACCTCATACCCTGCAACAATCAAAGGGTTTCAAGATATTGAAGTCCGCCCGCAAGTTGCCGGTTTTATTGTAAAGCTTTGTGTAGATGAAGGCGCCACTGTACATAAAGGACAAGCCCTATTCCAAATTGATCCTACTCAATATTCTGCAGCAGTAGCACAAGCAAAAGCAGCCGTTGCTATGGCGAGAGCTAATGTAAACACCCTGACTTTGACTGAACAAACAAAGAAAGTATTGTTTGATAAGCAAATTATCAGCGAATATGAGTATCAAACCGCAGTCAATCAATTGGCTTCAGCAAAAGCCGGTCTGGCTCAGGCACAAGCTTCGTTGATAAGTGCCAATCAGAATCTATCCTTCTGTACCATTAAGAGTCCATCAAATGGTGTTGTCGGCACATTCCCCTACCGTGTAGGGAGTTTGGTCAGTGCATCGATTTCACAGCCTCTCACAACTGTATCAGAAATTGGAAACGTATACGTCTATTTTTCGATGACAGAAAAAGAAATGCTTCGCTTAACTAGAGCCGAAGGTTCTTTACTAGATCAATTAGCAAAAATGCCGGCTGTCAAATTACAGTTAGCCGATGGCTTAATGTATACTGAAGATGGTAAAATTGACGCCGTCAGTGGAGTAATTGACCAGAACACCGGTTCCGTAAGTATGCGCGCCATCTTCCCGAATAAAAAAGACGTACTGAGAAGTGGCGGTACAGGTAATATCATTTTTCCATATACGATCAATGATGTCATGATTATTCCTCAATCGACTACAATTGAAATTCAGGATAAAAAGTTTGTTTATGTTGTCGGGAGCGATAATAAGGTAAAAAATACCGAGATTCAGGTATCCAACCTGGATGATGGAAAAAACTATCTTGTAACCAGCGGATTGAAGGTGGGTGATAAGATTGTTGTTGAGGGTGTTCAGACACTGAAAGACGGCCAAACAATCAAGCCCATCACTCCGGCACAACGTCAGGCTAAATACGATAAAGCGTTGAAAGACCAGCATGATGGTAATATTCAAACGGCATTCAAATAATGGTAGAAGAGTAAATTATGAAGCTAGATAGATTTATAAATCGTCCGGTACTCTCCACGGTAATCTCTATCGTGATTGTTATTTTGGGTATCATAGGTATGATTTCGTTGCCTATTACGCAATATCCGGACATTGCACCGCCGACTATAGCCGTGCGGGCAACTTATACAGGTGCTAATGCTGAAACAGTATTAAAGAGTGTGATCGCTCCATTGGAAGATCAGTTAAACGGTGTAGAGAACATGATGTATATGAGTTCTACTGCATCGAACAACGGTTCTGCCATGATTACGCTTTTCTTTAAGCAGGGCAGTAACCCAGATATGGATGCTGTCAATGTACAAAACCGTGTATCAATGGCACAAGGTCTGTTACCGGCCGAAGTAACAAAAGTAGGTGTCATCACCATGAAACGTCAGACTTCATTCCTTGTGATGTTCTCCATTTATGATAAATCAGGTCGTTACGATACAAAGTTTCTGGAGAATTATGCAAAGATCAACTTAATTCCTGAAATACAGCGTATTCCCGGTGTTGGTGAAACTCAGGTCATGGGAGGCGACTATTCCATGCGTATCTGGTTGAAACCGGATGTGATGGCTGAATACCATTTAGTGCCGACTGATGTTACACAAGCATTGGCTGAGCAAAATATTGAAGCTGCTCCTGGTGCCTTTGGTGAACAAGGGAATCAAACCTTTGAATATACAATTCGTTACAAAGGACGTCTGCAAAAACCAAGTGAATTTGATAATATCGTCATCAAAGCAAAATCAGATGGACAAGTATTGCATTTAAAAGACATCGCCACAATCGAACTGGGTCGTATCTCTTACGGTTTTGTAAATAATGTTGATGGCCATAAGGCTGTTATGTGCGTTGTTAACCAAATGCCAGGTACCAACGCTACTGCAATGATTCAAGAAATCCAGAAATCATTGAGCAAGTCCGAAAAGATTATGCCTCCAGGAATGGGAATCAATATTTCAATGAACGCCAACGACTTCTTATATGCGTCCATACATGAAGTAATTAAAACCTTACTCGAAGCATTCATCCTCGTTTTTTTGGTTGTTTACGTATTCCTGCAGGATTTACGTTCAACACTTATCCCTGCCATTGCAATTCCAGTCGCATTGATTGGTACATTCGGGGTCTTATCCGTCATTGGTTTCAGTATCAATATTCTGACTCTTTGCGCATTGGTATTGGCTATTGCTATTGTGGTCGATGATGCCATAGTCGTCGTCGAAGGCGTCCATGCGAAACTGGACCAAGGTTATAAATCGGCCAAGGTTGCTGCCATTGACGCCATGAATGAATTAGGTGGTGCTATCGTATCTATTACGTTGGTCATGATGGCCGTGTTTATTCCTGTAAGTTTTCTTGGTGGAACGGCGGGTGTATTCTACAGACAATTCGGTCTTACAATGGCTATTGCCATCGGTATCTCAGCGCTGAACGCATTAACACTGAGTCCGGCGTTGTGTGCCATATTTCTGAAACCGCACGATGAAAATGGAAAAACAAAAAAGTCAAAGCTTATAAACCGTTTTCATACTTCGTTCAATACGGCATACGAATCAATGCTGGGAAAATATAAGAAGAATGTTCAGTTCTTTATCCAGCACAAAAAGATAACATTTAGTATCGTAGGCGCAGCTATAATTGCTCTGCTTGTTTTGATGAAAATAACGCCCACGGAAATGGTTCCAACAGAAGATCAAGGTGTAGTAATGGGAACCATAACCATGCCTCCGGGAACATCTCAGGAACATACATTAGAGGTCATGTCAAAGGTGGATAGTCTGATCACATCAGATCCTGCCGTTCAAACACATACGGCTATTCAAGGATTCAGTTTTCTAGGAGGCCAGGGTTCATGTTATGGCTCATTCGTTCTGAAACTGAAGGACTGGAAAGATCGTTCGATGATGCAGAATGTCGATATTGTTTCAGCTACATTACTGTTACGCGCTCAAAAGATTGTAAAAGACGGGCAGGTTCTGTTCTTTGCTCCTCCATCTATTCCAGGTTATTCGGCTTCAAACGATATTCAGCTAAATATGCAGGATAAAACCGGGGGTTCAATCAACAAGTTCTACGAGGTAGTAAAAGCCTATCAGGAAGCTTTGCTGAAACGCCCGGAAATCAAATCGGCTCAATCGTCATTCAACCCCAATTTTCCACAATACATGATTGATATTGATGCGGCTGCATGTAAAAAAGCCGGTATAAGCCCAAGTGATATTCTGACGACTATGCAAGGATATTATGGTGGTCTGTATGCTTCCAACTTTAATCGCTTCGGTAAGATGTATCGTGTAATGATTCAAGCTGATCCGGCATATCGTACAAATCTGGAATCATTAAAGAGCATTAAGGTTCGCAATGGGGATGAGATGGCCCCTATTTCGCAGTTTATGTCGATAAAAAAGGTTTATGGTCCTGATGTCATCAGTCGTTTCAATATGTACACGGCAATCACAGTCATGGTTGCACCTGCAAGTGGTTTCACAAACGGTCAAGCGATGAAAGCCATTCAAGAAGTAGCCAACAATACTCTTCCTGCCGGATTCTCCTATGAGTTAGGAGGTATGGCTCGCGAGGAAGCCAGTTCAAGCGGAAACATGACAACCATGATTTTCCTGCTATGTTTCGTATTCATTTATTTATTACTTAGTGCACAGTATGAGAGTTATATCCTGCCATTGGCCGTATTGCTCTCGGTTCCTTTCGGATTATTGGGAAGTTTTCTCTTCGTCAATGGAATTGGAGCCCTTGGAAACATTCAAGTCTTGAAGATGATTTTGGGTACTATGTCTAACAACATATACATGCAGATTGCCTTGATAATGTTGATTGGTTTGTTAGCAAAGAACGCGATCCTGATTGTTGAGTTCTCGCTGGATCGCCGTAAAATGGGTATGGCCCTTACCTGGTCGGCAATTCTTGGTGCTGCAGCCCGTCTTCGTCCTATTTTAATGACCTCATTTGCAATGATCATCGGTCTGTTACCAATGATGTTCTCATTCGGTGCAGGCGGTCACGGATATCGTACATTAGGTACGGCGGCTATCGGCGGTATGTTGATTGGTATGTTACTTCAGATATTTATTGTTCCGACGCTGTTTGTCGTATTCCAATACTTGCAAGAGAAAATAAAACCTATCGTATGGGAAAATATGGACAACAGTGATTTGAAT
Organism: Parabacteroides sp.; assembly: GCA_028707405.1. GTDB lineage: Bacteria > Bacteroidota > Bacteroidia > Bacteroidales > Tannerellaceae > Parabacteroides. The sequence continues at coordinate 4,278 of JAQWBH010000238.1, forward strand.
AGTGAAATAGAACAATATACAAAAATTGATAAGTAATGATAATGAAAAAACAAATAATATATATAATGTGTGTAACCGCTCTGTTGAGCAGTTGCCACATTTATAAAGCTTATGAACGTCCGAAAGATATTGATACCTCAGGACTATATCGTGATCCATATGCTGCATCAGACACATTAGCTTCGACCGATACAACCTCTATAGGCAATGTGCCATGGCAAGATATTTTCAAAGATGAAAAACTTCAGGCTTTAATCCTCAAAGGTCTTAATAACAATGTCGATATGCAGGCAGCCATACTTCGTGTTGAAGAAGCCCAAGCTCAACTGAAAGCAGCCAAATTATCATTTTTGCCTTCCCTGTCTTTAGGTCCGGAAGGAACTATATCGCATACAGAAGGTTACACTTCTAAAACGTATACACTACCTGTTGTAGCAAGCTGGCAAGTTGATTTGTTCGGCAGTCTGCTAAATTCCGAAAGAGGATCTAAAGCGGCTTTATTACAAAGAAAAGCTTACCAACAGGCTGTTCGTTCATCACTGATAGCAAACATTGCCAATACCTATTATACATTGCTAATGCTTGACAAACAGTTATATATCAGTGATAAAACATCCCTTATCTGGAAAGATAACGTACGTGCTATGGAGGCGATGAAAGAGGCAGGTCTGACAACAGAAGCAGCTGTTGTTCAAAGTAAGGCAAACAGTTATCAGGTTGAGGCTTCCTTAACCGATCTGCGTCGCCAAATACGGGAAACGGAAAATGCCTTATCGGTATTATTGGCTGAGACTCCTCATAGCATTGACCGGGGAACATTAGAAAATCAACAATTACCTGAAAAGTTGGAAGCCGGTGTTCCTTTAGCTTTGTTATCGAACCGTCCGGATGTAAAGTCGGCAGAAATGGCATTAGCCGGTGCCTATTATCAAACTAATCAGGCAAGATCCGCCTTTTATCCTTCCGTTACCCTAACAGGGACGGCAGGTTGGACCAACTCTGCAGGAGGAAAGATCATCAATCCGGCCTTCTTTGCCATGCAAGCAGTCGGGCAACTTTCTCAACCTATTTTTTCTCGGGGAAAGCTCATTGCAAATTTAAAAGTAAGCAAAGCTGAAGAAGAAATTGCAAAAAACAATTTCCAGCAAAGCTTGCTCAATGCAGGGAAAGAAGTTAGTAATGCGCTATATCTGTATGACGCCGCTTCCAAGAAACTGACAGAACATACAGCTCAAGCTGATGAATTAACAAAAGCTGTCGACTATACGCAATCTCTTTTCCATTCCGGCAAGTCATCCTATTTGGAAATTCTTACGTCACAGCAATCATTATTGAGTGCTCAATTGAATCAAGTATCAGATTCTTTCCAGCGTATTCAGGCTGTCGTCAACCTGTATAATGCACTGGGCGGAGGAAGAGAATAACAAGATTAAAATAAAGTTATTATGATAAGTCCTTTAGCTTATGTAGATGCGAATGCAAAAATTGGAGAGAATGTAACTATTCATCCATTTGCATATATAGACAAGAATGTAGAAATTGGCGACGATTGCGAAATCATGCCTTATGCAAGCATTATGAGTGGTGCGCGTATAGGAAAAAGAAATCGCATATTTCAAGGCACGGTTATTGCTGCAGAACCGCAAGATTTTGCATATAAAGGTGGCAACACAATTGCAGTAATCGGCAACGATAATATCATTCGTGAAAACGTAGTTATCAACCGTTCATCGTTTACTACAGGTCAAACGATTATCGGCAATGCTAATTTTATACATGAAGGTGTACATATCTCACATGATACACATATCGGAGATAAAAGCGTTTTGGGATACGGCTGTAAAATATCCGGTAACTGTATGATGGAAGATTGTGTGATTTTTGGGGGAAACATATTGGTTAGTCAAGGCGCACGCGTCGGAGCCTGGTCAATGGTACAAACCGGTTGCCGTTTCAGAAAAGATATTCCTCCATACATTGTTGCCGCACAAGAACCGACAATCTATTATGGAGTAAATTCGCTTATTCTGTCGCGCGAGGGAACTGACGAACGGGTTATCAAACATATTGGGCAAGCTTACCGTATCATTTATCAGGGTAATGCCAGCCTCTATGATGCGTTACTTATGATAAAAGATCAAGTACCCGACAGTCCGGAGATATGCCATATCATAGAGTTTATCAACAATTCAAAACTAGGTATTATCCCAGGAATAAAAAACAAATAGGAAGATAAGCTTTCTCTTTGAGCATTTATAAAGAATACAACTTTAATTTAGTAATGACGATATGATGAAAAATTTATTCAAATCATTTTTGATGCTGCTGGCTGTTTCTGCTGCAGTTCCTTGTTTGGCTCAAACTCCAAATATCCTTACAGCAAAAGAAAAAAAACAAGGCTGGACATTATTATTTAATGGTAAAGACTTTAGCGGATGGCGTCAATGTAATGGTACCGTTATGCCTGCGAATTGGGTAATCGACGATAATGCGATGAAAGTGTTTACTGCCGAAGGTAAAAAACCGGGACAAGGCTCGAATGGCGATATCGTGTTCGAAAAGCGCAAATTTAAAAACTTTGAATTATCTGTTGACTGGAAAGCCGGGAACATGGGCAACTCCGGTATATTCTATTACGTACGTGAAGTGCCGGGAAAGCCTATTTATTATGCTGCTCCTGAAGTTCAAGTACTAGACAACGTAAATGCAACTGATAACAAATTGGCCAATCACTTGGCAGGTTCGCTTTATGATATGCTTCCCGCTGATCCCAAAACAGTAAATCCTGCAGGCGAATGGAATACAATCATTATCAAAGTGAATAATGGAAAAGTAACCCACATACAGAATGGTAAGAAAGTTGTTGAGTATACCTTGTGGACAAAAGATTGGGATAACATGGTTGCTAATAGTAAATTTAAAGATTTCCCAGGCTTTACAGAAGGTATAGCTCATGAAGGCTATATTGGTCTGCAAGATCACGGCTATCCAATATGGTTCCGCAACATTAAAATCAGGGAATTAAAGTAATCAAAAAACACTGATTACT
>JAQWBH010000239.1 GCA_028707405.1 Parabacteroides sp.
ATTTTGTTTGTCTCTTTCGCTCAGGTTTCCTTTTATCGTAGTCCTTGACGGTATATTCCGTATCTCTACGGCTTCCTTGTACTACTTTTTAGTTGTTTATGTAAATCTTTCAAAGAACTCTTCTTTGCTTACCGTTTTTTTTGGTAAGCGGATACAAAGGTATAAGCTTTTTCTTTACCCTCCAAATGTTTCTGCCGTTTATTTTCGAATATTTTTTCATTCAATGTACAATATTCTGTAATATAGTATTTTAATCGATAAAATATTTTTCAACTAAAATAGAAAATAAAACACGATGTTATTGGCAGATATAATTTACATAGAAAAAGACAATCTGCAAAAGTTACCCTGCGTATATTAAAAGTGTATATTTGGAACCCAAAAGAAATAATATGAAAACAGAAGAATGGTTCCCGCTGGTGAACGAAGAAGGCATCGTGATCGGAAAAGCGACAAGAGAAGAGTGTCATAGTGGTGCAAAGTTACTGCATCCCGTTGTACACTTACATGTATTCAACAGCGCCGGAGAATTATATTTACAGAAACGAGCGCAGACGAAAGATATCCAACCGGGCAAATGGGACACTTCCGTAGGCGGTCACATTGATTACGGGGAATCTGTCGAAGAAGCCTTACACAGGGAAGTCAGAGAAGAACTAGGCATCACCGCTTTCATTCCTGAATTCCTAACACATTACATTTTCGAATCGGCCATTGAAAAAGAATTTGTCAACTCTTTCCGTACCACTTATGATGGTTTGATTACTCCGGATCCTTCCGAGCTGGAAGGCGGCAAGTTCTGGAAATTGACCGAAATAGAAAAGAATATCGGCAAAGGCCTATTCACTCCAAATTTTGAAAAGGAATATGCTGCACTTTTCCTCCAGTAACAAAAACGACCTTTTGAATTATAACATTCAAAAGGTTGTTCACTTATGTTATTATCAAAAAAAATCTTACCGGCACATCTCTTTTATTACCTGCATCAGCTCGCCTCCTATTTCTTCGGCTTCCTGCATGGTATGAGCTTCCGAATAGATTCTGATAATCGGTTCGGTATTACTTTTCCTCAGATGGACCCATTTATCGGGAAAATCTATTTTAACGCCATCGATATCGGTAATCTCATATGCCGAAAATTTATCCTTAACCTTTGCGAGGATCGCATCGACATCCATTCCCTGCGTAAGCTGTACTTTTTGTTTTGAGATAAAATACGGAGGATATGTTGCTTTCAGCTCGCTTGTCTTCATTTTCTTTTTAGCCAGATGAGTAAGGAACAAAGCAATACCCACCAATGCATCACGCCCATAATGAAGTTCCGGATAAATAACGCCTCCATTACCTTCGCCTCCGATAACGGCATGAGTATCCTTCATTTTTGCAACAACATTCACCTCTCCTACCGCTGCCGCATTATATTCACACCCATACGAACGTGTCACATCGCGCAAAGCCCTGCTCGAACTCAGGTTGCTCACCGTATTGCCCGGTGTATGGCTCAACACGTAGTCGCTCACGGCAACCAGCGTATATTCTTCTCCGAACATTTCTCCGTCTTCACAAATAATAGCGAGCCTGTCTACATCCGGATCCACGACGAAACCCACGTCGGCCTTAGCATGTTGCATAAGGTGCGAAATCTCTGTCAGATTTTCAGGAATCGGTTCCGGATTATGGGCAAAGTCCCCATGAGGAGCGCAATGCAGTTTGAATATTTCCTTTACGCCTAAAGCATCCAGCAACTCAGGAATAATAATTCCTCCGACAGAATTGACACAATCTATAGCGACTCTGAATTTTGCAGCCTTGATCGCCTTCACATCAACCAGCGGCAGTTTCAAAACGCTTTGAATATGCTTGCGGTTATACGTATTATCGGCAATCACTTCCCCTACATGATCAATATCCGCGAACTCAAAATCCTCCGAGGCGGCGATCTGCAATACCGTGTTCCCTTCGGCGGCATTCAGAAACTCACCCTGTTCATTTAATAGCTTCAGCGCATTCCATTGTTTCGGATTATGACTGGCTGTCAATATAATGCCTCCACAGGCACCACTCATTATAACAGCAAGCTCCGTCGTAGGCGTTGAAGCCTTATCTATATCCAATACATCAAAACCCATTCCGATCAAAGTACCCACAACAATATGTTTTACCATCGGACCCGAAATACGCGCATCGCGTCCTACCACAATTTTATTCGAAGTTTTTTTTGTATTGCTTCGGATAAACGTTGCATAAGCAGCCACAAATTTTACAATTGCCAAAGGATTAAGCCCTTCGTCCGGATTACCTCCTATTGTACCGCGAATACCGGAAATAGATTTTATCAGCGTCATTGTTTTAGATTTATTTGATGAATATATATCTCACTTTTGCAAAATAAACAGGGATACCGGAGCTTTTAAAAGCGACTCCGCCTAAATAACCAGCGCCAATATCCGACATCATTTTAAATGGAACAATCAGTTTCACGTAAGCACTGTCGCCCACATAAGGCAATCCTGCAGCAAGACCTTCCCCGATAAACTGATTATTATAGTTATCCGACAAGCCAGCCGTATAGTATCCGTATTTAAACTCTACAGGCAACGTCCCGTTCGAATGAGGCCCCATCAGATCCACCGTTCCCGTATCCTGATCCATAAACATATGAGCCACAAACCGTGTCTGTATATCCGTTGAATACAGGACGGCACGATCGTTGTTACCTTTACTTATTATATTCAGATATATGCCGTTCTCAAGCTTTACAAACTGATTTTCCTTAAAGATACTGTCTTCCGGAAAACTTGAAAGAATCTCAAAATCATTCTCATTAATCAATTTATTAATGGCTTTCTTTTGAGCATTCAACATATCCGTATACGACTGTGTCTTATTACATGAAACACCAGCCAAAGTGACAAAAACAACCAACAAAAAATAAAAACTCTTCCTCATCTCTCTATAATTAGTGATAATATAATGACCGGCAAATTTATATATTCTCTGCCAAATCTCATTCATGTTTAGTGATTTCTTCAAAATTATTAGGATTAAATTCCATCAATCCCCGTTCGAAAATAGAAACAGCCTCTTCCAGCGGGCCATAATATTCGCCTCCTGATGCATTTTTATGCCCGCCACCTCCAAAATAGCGGTTTGCAAACAGATTGCAGGGGAAATCGCCTACAGAGCGAAGCGATATCTTAACACAATCCGTATCCTGCCGGATAAAAACGGAGAAAGTCACGCCTTCTATACTCAGAGGCATATTGACAAAACCTTCCGTATCGCCTGTAACATAATGGAAATGATTCAATTCATCTAGCGAAAGCGAAATCAAAGCCGTATGATGTTCGCTATTCACCTTCATCTTCTCATATAAGGCATAGCCCATCATCCGCAAACGATTTTCGGAATAGACCTGACTCACCCGGCGATATATCTCATCTTTATCGATTCCTTTCTTTATAAGTTCACCGATGATTGTATAAATCTCCGCCTTATTTGAATTGTAGGTAAATGAGCCCGTATCGGTCATCATTCCCGCATACAGGCACTCTGCTCCTTCCTTGTTTATCAGGTCGAACATTCCCATCCGGCAAATAAACCGAAACAGCATCTCGCTCGTAGAAGACATTTCCGAATAAGAAATAACCACATCGCAAAATTCCGACGGATTCAAATGATGGTCGATCATCACTTTTTTGGCATCAGAGGCCACCACAAAAGAAGCCAGTTTGCCGATACGCTTCGGTTCATTAAAATCCAGGCAAAATATAACATCCGCTTCACGAATCAGCTGTTCCGAAAAATCGGGATACTTTTCATAGATCACCACGTCTTTCGCTCCTGACATCCACTTATAAAATTTGGGGAAATCATTGGGCACAACGACCGAAACATTATCCTTTCCGTAAACAGAAAGGAAATGGAACAGCCCCAGCGACGACCCTATAGCATCTCCGTCGGGTGTCATATGCGTAACAATAACAAAAGTATCGCCGCGTTCGATATATTTTTTTGCTTTCTGAATCTTTTCTTCCTGAATAATTTTCGTAATCATCTTATTTAATGTTTTGCAACCAACAAAGGTAATTTAATTTTTTCAGATTTCTATCAAATTCATTTTTCCTATCCACGCCATTGTAAGGAATATTAACAACAACGATAATGAAACGATCAAAAAAGCCGGTCTGCGATACTTCGCGTACATAATAATAAAGACTAACACGCCATAAGCCAGTACCATTGAAACAAAACCAAAATGGAAAGTGGCAACCGCATAAGGAACGCTGCTGAACTTGTCGACAACCCAAAGCATGCTGCGTGTCAGCATCTCAACCATTGATTGCAATAACGGATAGCCGGGACAACCGCCCGGAATCATCATCCAGAGGAGTGCCATTGGAATAAGTAACGTTGCGATGATTGTCAACGGAATATTTGTAAACAGAAAAACGAGTGAAAACTGTCCGAAATAGTACAGACATAAAAACGCTGTTCCCGCCTGAGCTGCAACCGTCACCGTAATCCACGCATACGGTTTCTTCAGTAGCGGGTTGCGTATTTCGAGCAAGCCGTTCAGCTTAGGCTGAAAATACAGAATGGAAAGCACCGCCAGATAACTTAGCTGAAACCCGATATCGAAGATATACAGAGGCTCATACACCAGCATGCAGAAAGCCGAAGCGGCCAGAATATTATAACTGTCGATGGTCCTGCGGAGCCGCTTTCCTGTCAGGTAAAGCGTCAGCATCGTCGCGGCGCGCACAGACGAAGCGGCCAGTCCGGTAATGTAGACAAACATCCATAGCAGTGTAACCATCAGCAGATACCTCAGCCATTTAAACACTTTGTTCCTCGGAAAAGCAGCAAAAGCCAGAGAAAGGAAACTGCATACGACAGCCACGTGGAATCCGCTCACCGACAATATATGCGCCACTCCTCCCGCAGCGAAACGTTGCCTCATCCCCTTATTCATATCTTTTCTATAGCCGATCGTGATGGTCGACAATACCGATTTTTCCTGTTCTGTAAGCCTCAGGCTATCAAATGAAGCCAATAATTGTTTTTGTTTTTCTTCCGCCAGTTGCAGAAGTTTCGGAAATGGATTCCTTTCAAACAGTTCCGACCGCGAATGTTCCGTTTTCAAAACAGCCAAAGAGATTACAAGCATCATAAAAACCACGCCCCACACCCAGCGGTTTTCATATAAGTTGACTGCATATTTCTTCGAAGAGACAAAACAAGAAATGCCAATTAATATTACCGGCAACAAGAGAAGCAACACTAAAAAACGGGAGCCGGGTATAAACACCTGGAGCAAGGTTCCGGTTATCCAAAAAAGTAACGGTCTTGCAAAAGGACGCATTTGCAATTCCTGTATCATTACAACATCTTCAAATCATGAATAGCTTTTGTGGGATCAGCGGATTTAAAAACAAAACTTCCAGCAACCAAAATATCCGCACCGGCATCAACCATCTGCTTAGCTGTTTCCATATTAAGGCCACCATCGATTTCAATCATGGTATCCAGGCCTTTATTCCGGATCATCTCTTTCAGACGTACTGTTTTATCTATCGTGTGCATAATAAAAGGCTGTCCTCCAAAACCCGGATTCACCGACATCAGCAGCACCATATCAACATCCTGAATAATATCTTCCAACAGTGAAATGGGAGTATGAGGATTCAGCGTCACCCCGGCCTTCATTCCGGCTTCCTTAATAGCAGCTACTGTTCTGTGCAGATGCGTACAAGCCTCATAATGAACATTCATCATATACGCTCCGACATCGGCCACCTGGCTGATAAACCTTTGCGGTTCCACAATCATCAGATGAACATCCATCGGTTTGAGGCATACCTCTTTCAGTGCATTAAGTACTGAAAACCCAAAAGATATATTAGGTACAAACACACCATCCATTACATCGAGATGTAACCAATCGGCCTCACTTTTGTTTACAATTTCAACAGCCCGCTGCAGATTCAAAAAATCGGCAGCCAATAATGACGGGGCAATCTTGTGTTTCATGCTTAATTGTTTTTGCAAAGATAGTATAAAAAAAACAGACTACAAGTATTTCACCTTTTCTTAACGAATAACAGTGTATACTTGTAATCTGTATTTTCCTTCAATTCACCACTATACCAGACAATTCCGGTATAATAACAGGTAATGTGCGGTAAACCCTTGCAAACTGAGAGAGAAAATGAAGTGTCTCTTTACGCGGACAACTTTTCTTTTTCTCATTTCGATCACGATTCATTTCATTTTTCAAATCATTCATACATCGAGTAGAAAGTTTCCTCATAGGCTCATTATTTATTATTTTCTGATAATAAAACGGACAGCCCAAGAGCATATTGTATGAACGATAAAAAATTTATGCCATTGACAATTCGATATTATTTTCTTCTGCCATACGACGCATATTCATGATCGCATAACGCATACGACCGAGTGCCGTATTGATGCTGACGCCTGTTAAATCGGCTATTTCTTTAAAACTCAAGTCCTTGTAGTAGCGCATCTCGAGCACTTCGCGCTGGCTGTCCGGAAGATGTTTGACCAGATTCTTTACATCCGACAATACCTGATGACGAATCAAATGATCTTCGATCGTATCATCGCACAATTTGATATTGTTGAAAAGATCGCCTTCCACTTCATCGTTGGAAATCAGATTTTCACCGCGTTCCTGGCGAAAATTATCAATAACGAGATTATGAGCGATGCGGGTGATCCAGGCTTTGAACTTCCCGTTTTCGGTGTACCGCCCTTGCCTGATGGTCATAATAACCTTCATAAAAGTTTCCTGAAAGATATCTTCCGTCAACTCTTTATTGCGAACAATAAAATAAATGTAAGAATGGATACTGCTCTTATATCTGTTTAATAATACATCGAAAGCAGCGTTATTACCTTCTGCATACAGAACAACCAACTCTTCGTCGGTCATCGACTTTAATGTACTCATTACTATTTTATTTTTTAGTTTTACTGAGTAATGTTATGCAATAGGCAAATGGGGTATTAAATGTTAGACAATCTTGTTATTTATTTATCAGATACAAAAGAACGAAAACTATTTCACACTTCCAAACTTTTCTGAAGGCTTTTGACAAGAAAAGTCCCCAACCCGTACATTTATGTACAAACCGGGGACTTTCAAGTACGAAACTATAAAAACATCAAAACTTATAGCCCAGTGTCAATGCGACCTTAAAGGTGTTCGTCTTCAATTCGGCAGGATCAGATGCCACCACTACGCTTCCCTTATTGTCGAAAATATTCGAGAATGCATAAGCATTT
>JAQWBH010000240.1 GCA_028707405.1 Parabacteroides sp.
GATACATCCAGCGTCGCCTTGGCTGCCGGCGGCATTTTAGGATTTGACAAGTCTTGTTCATATGTACGCCATTCGCCCCTTACCAGCTGTAGAGTACCAAAACGTAAAACAACAGGCTGTTTGAAATCTGTCAGGTACATACGCATGAAGCGAATTGTTTTGAAGTCACTGATAGAACCTACACGGCGGGTATAGTTCTTTACCGGAATCTTAAACTGATACCATGTAGCAGGTTCTGTGGTATTGTTTGCCAATGTTACAAGAGCGGTTCTTTTATCAACGATATAGTTTGTTCCTACTACGGTGTCGTTTGGTCGTATGGAAATTTTGTATTCATAATACTTTTCATTTTCATTGAGTGTATTATCCTGATTGAGATCTTCTACGTCAGGAACCGTTTTAGAAGCCGTGTTATATTTTTCATCTGAATCGTTGATGTCTTTGGAGTTCCCCTCAGTTCCGTTATATCGTTTGTAGCGGGTTAGGATGTCGGTTCCCTGAGCATCATAGTCGGATCCGCGAAAGTAATGAAATTTATCACCTGCCGGATCAAAGAACGGTGACAATTTGAGCGGATCATTCTCCATAGAGGTGATGGTTTCGGCTGATAATTTTTGCCTTAACTTTTCCAGATATTCTTTATAAGTTGGAAATGTAGCTTCTTCGGCAGATGACAAACCGTTTAGTCCGACATCTTGTATGGCCCGTGCGCCCGCAGTATTATCAAAGGCATAAACGGTACTTTGCTGTTTGGGAACTTTACCCCAAACAGTTGTTTCTACTTGTGTGGTATCGCCATTGACAGGTAACCCGTTTTCAAAAAATTTCTTTTCATCTTTCAATATGTCTTCCGATACTTCACCCAAATTGAAATACAGGTCGCCACCTGAGACATTGCGGTTATAAATAAACGGGTCGAGCATCCAGAATTCAATATATTCTACATTCGCTGTTTCGAAGTCTGTCTGATCAATCTTACGCATCATACCGCCGAAGCGTTTTTCGGGATTCATCAATGATCCGTCAGAGTTTATTTTGTCGGCATCCAGGTTGTACGGACCGCGCTCATTAGGATAGTAAGCTACATTTAAAACTTTGAGTGTATTGCTTTCATTTATTGTCGTTTGACGTTCAGGAAATAATTCACTCATCTGTACGGCACGAACATAATGATTCGATAATTGATTTTTGTCGATCGATTTAGGTCTGAGTGATGAGTTTTGTCGCGTAAAGAGTCCATCAATGTAATACCATGCCAATAGAGCGCGATTCTTTCCGTAGTCGATATTATTGGTCAAACTCGACTCCGGAAATAGCGGTGTTGATCCATCCTGAAATGGAACGCTTGAAAGTTGCCATGGATACGGATCTTGCATATCGATGTTACTTTGCGTTGATTCAAAATCATCCAAATAAGAATATCCGCCAGTATTTTTATTTTCATAATGACCGGCAATAAGATCTGCAAATTCTGCATTGAATGATATTTGACTTGGCTTAGTAAGCGAAAGTATGGGTAGTTTGTCAAGCAGGTTTGTTAACCATTGGCTTTCACCTTTGTAAGAAAGATTCATACCCCATAGTGTGTTTTTTACTGATTCGTCGCCGTAGGAGGTCTTGGTTGTTAGCGGCATTTCTGACATGTGCATGATGGTTCCACCCAGCGTTAGCTGTTTGTTGAATTGATATTCGAGATTCAATCCCATCATGGTTTTTCGCTGCATATTGTATGTTGACTGATTTTCCAGCGATACGCTTACTGGTGTACCGGCTGCAATAATACCTTCGTTAAGCATGGTAACAGTTCCTAAGGTGTAATCAACTGTGTAATCCACGTTTTCAGTAAGAGTTACACCGCCGGCCGTTACTTTTACAGACCCTCTTGCAACGTTCGTAGCACCCAATTGAATTTCAGAACTGGATGAAGCCTTATATTGTCCACGCAAGATGAACTTGTTTTTTTCAGCGATTTGTTTAGCCGTAGTTAATGTTGAATCATAAAGTTCCTGATAAACGTATTTGTTTGCAATCGCATCATTACCAATCTGTTTTCGTAAATAGGATCCAAAAGGTTCAAGTACGGGGAAAATGATTTTGCCATTATCACTCAATATCGTTATTCCTTCGATATAGTCGAATATGCCATCCGGATGTGCTTCGTTGTTTGTATTCAGATTATCCAGATTTAATACTCGGAGCAGGATTACATTAGCCTTGTTCCCTTCAGGTAAATAATTGATGTATGTTCCTGTGTTATCGCTTTTATAAAGAATGTTTAGGCGGAATTTGTCTTTTTGTACTGAATAGGCATTCAGCGAATATATATTTTTCATCATCAAGTCCCAATAAGGCATACTTGGTGATAAGGTGGTACCTTTCAACATTTTGATAAACAGACAAGAAGAGGTACTGTTTGCATTGTCTGTCGAAAATTCGCCTACCTGATAAGTCTGACCATCAGAATAGGTATAGTTGTAGGCAACACCTAAGACTTCGTCGGACTGCAGCTGTGTCTTTAGTGATATGTAACCTAGCTGCGCATTAAGTGTATATTCAGATGCATCCAATAGTCGTGCGCTTTCAACTTTTTCAAATTCAGTACCGTTGACCATGATACTTCCTAATGTTTGAGTCACTTTCCCAATATCACGAGCACCGGCATAGCTATTGACCAATGTACTATAAAGCGTGTTTGTTTTATTGTAAGGGATACTTAATGGACCCGAAGATTGAACCAGATTCTTGTTGAATATATGATCATGTTCGGCTAAGTCGGAGAAAGCAACAACGTTACGCGCCTGATCATAGTTACTCTTTTTATTTGTAACCCATACTTCTATTTTTGTGATCTTGATGCCGGAGATGATGCTGGGCAGACTTCTCAGTGACTTCTCATAGTTGTCGCGGAAGTATTGTGAAAGGAAGAAGTGACGGTTTTCATCATATTGATCAACAGTAAGTTCAAAATCTTTTGTCTGAGCTCCTCCTTTCGAACTGACGGTTTTTGATTCTGACTCTTGTTGAGCTAATAGGGTATTGACCCTCAACTTACCAAACTGTAAATCTGCTTTCATGCCAAATAGCGCCGCTCCTCCATTGATTAGGGAGTTGCTTGTATTCATGCTTACATTTCCGGCTTCAATTGACTTGATTACTTCATCTTCGTCTCCTTTGTAAGCCAATTTTAGTTTCTTGGAATCGAAGTCAAAAGTCGTCTCGGTGTTGTAATTCATGTCAAAATTCATCTTTGTACCGACAGACGCATGTACATTCAGTTGTACATTCTCATCAAAATTAAAGAACGAACGATTTCTGGCTCGTTCAGGCAGAGACGGGTTTTTTGTTTTGTTTTGTTTCAATCCTATTTGCACTTCTGCTGAACCCTGTGTCTTCAGACGGACACCTCCCGGGCCAAAGATCTTTTCAGCTGATCCGATTCCAAAAGCCATGTCCGTCAGGTTGAATTGTTTGTTTGCAGCCTTCTGGAATTCTTCTTCATTTTTTTGTCTGTAATAATCTTGAATAGATTTCTGTAAGCTATAGTCCTGGTATTGTTCGGGTGTTAAGGTCATAGGCGTAGTTAAGTCGGCTTCACCCAATCGTGTATGAACGACATAAGTTCCAGTTTTAACATCGTATTCGATAGTTGTCTTTACATTATCAGGTGTTTTAAGATCTATCGGAGATTTCTTTTTTAGGTCTTCATAGTTTTGAGGAATAGTTTTGGCTACAGGATAGCGAGTGTGAGGAACCGTATCTTGTGGTGTATCAATCTGTTCTATTTCAGGCATAGTCGAAGTGTACGTCAAATAGTTCGCATTCAACGAATATAAGCCACTGCCGAACAAGATTACGGCGATCCATATAAAATATTTAATTTTCTTTCTCTTCATTCGTACAAATTAATTGTCAATTGCATGTCAATTAATTGCTTATAACATTCTTAGTGCCGTTTTAATTACTTGTTCAACGGTCATTATCGGTGAACTCTTTAATATGGAGTTCACTACCTTTTGTGTTGGCACTTTTTGGAAACCTAACATAATCAATGCAGCAACAGCTTCTTCGGCTACAGTTCCGTCTCCTTGTATTGGTAAATCCGAATTGTTAATAGTAAACCCTTCCATCGTTTTTACCTTATTTTTTAGATCCACTAATATGCGTTGAGCCGTTTTAAGGCCGATGCCTTTTACTGCTGTTAATGATGTTTCGTTTTTGTTTGCTATCGCTTGTACCAGTTCTGTGGGCGTTAATGAAGAGAGAATCATTCGTGCCGTATTCGGTCCGACGCCAGGTACGGATATGAGCATCAGAAACAATTCGCGTTCTATTTTTTGTGCAAAACCGAATAGTAAGTGTGCATCTTCGCGTATCACTTCGTAGACGTATATTTTCCCTTCAGACTTTCCGTTGTAAAAGCTATAGGTATTTAATGATATGTTAAGTTCGTAACCAATACCCGAACACTCTATAATCATTTGTGTAGGCGTCCGTTCAACTATTTCGCCCTTAATATATTCAATCATTTCAGTTTTTAATCTTAGTCATTCATACTTAACAATAACGGTGAAGGAGGAAAAAACGTATATATTTTTTTAAGAATATTTTCGATGTTTGCATAGAGTATAATGTGTTAAAAAAAACATTCGAATGAAACGTTCGCTCCATTCGAATGAAATGTTCATTACATTCGAAAGAAATGGTTCTTTCATTCGATTGTATATGGAAATATATTCGAATGAATTTGCCGTTTGTTATTCTTTTTCCTGGTGTATCAGAAATTGATGTTAAACCCGATCATAGCATTAAAACTTTGCAACGGATAGCCATAGTATAATTCGTACTTCTGACATAACACGTTGTTCATCTTCAAGAAAAGGCCGAAGGTGTCGTTTAATGTATAAGTACCTGTCAGATCCAGTTCATTTATATTATTCATTTTCACGTTCTTCTGTGAATATGGTTCCAGATAGTAGCGTCCTGTTGCCAGATAATATTCAGCCGAAGCCGTGATCTGACTTATAGGATGAACGGTTGCACCAAAAGTAAATTCCATCTCCGGTTTACCATACGCTTTGTATTCAGAAAGTGTATATGCGACATCTTTCGGATCTTCCACTTTCCAATAATTATATATGCCTTTAATATTGATGTCTACTAGTTTTTGATAGTTATATTTGAAGTTTACGCCTCCATAAGCTTGCGTGCTTTTTGTTTGGAAAGGCTTGCTTACGTGAATGAAATCGTATTCTGGATTATATTGAGGTGTATAGAATATATCGTCATCGGTTTTTTTCAATCCCCCGAACAAATCGAACCAAAATCCGGAAGTAAACGAGCTCTTAATGCCGATCTTTGCATCCAACCAGTTACGTGAGGGAACCATTCCACCACCTAAGTCAATATAACGATTGATTAATGAAGTTTCATAAAGACTGTTTGAATAAAGATGTCCGGTTGCAAGACCGTAAAGAACCGTCTTGTCTGTTACCGTTATATCTGCTGAAATGTTTGGTGATGCCGAGATCTTATCATTGTCGCCGGTGATAATCATAACGTTGGCGCCTAACTGAAGATGCCAGTTGTCTCCTTCCACTTTGTAATATGGCGTGAGAAATGCTTCGAGATGGTTGTTGTAGACGGCTTTCATGCTGTCTGTTTTCTGAGGCAAGTTGTAATTGAAATAATTCATGTTTCCACTTACACCGATGCGCTGGCTTCCATTGAACGGAGAGTTCAGGTCGAATCTGGTTGTAAATGTACGTTCGGTCGGTCCATCTGTAGCTTTTCTTAAAGCATATTTATATTCCAAATTAGTAAAACAAAAGTCGAGCAGATAGTTTACAGGAAGTTTTTCTTCTTTTGATGTAACACCTATATGTGCCCGTAGAGCTTGAGAAACCTGATTCGTCGTTTTATCAGGGATACCTTGGTATGACAGGTCTTTATTAAGTTCGTTTTCAAATAAATCAGGAAAGTATCCATAATAATTAAAAGCAGAATAGTTATATTTTATTCCCATGTTCAGCCATAGTTTATTGAAAGCATGTTTAAAATCCATTCCGCCGATATTGTCATTCAGTTTGGCTTTTGTTTTTTCTTCCGAATTTGTACTGTTTGTATATTTAACGTTTCCGCTAGTAGAACGATGCGAGAACCAAAAATTCAGGATATCTTTGTCAGTACTGAGAACATGATACCCGAAGTCTCCATTGATGTTCGTATAGTTTCCGATGCCGAAGTTCAGATAACCACGACGTTTGTTGTAGGTCATATCGGTCATGATACTTCCCGAAGGGAGTAAAGAGAATTCTTTCTCCGGAGTGGCGGCAATGGAAAAATTCGAGTAGGATATAGGCACCTTCTTTGCTTCCGGTTCTTTAACTAACGGTAATGTGTTGACTTTGTTTGCATCCTGAACCGTAGGCGCATATTCGCGCTCAAGCGTCATCTCGCGGTTAAGACTTTTGTCTTTTGATTTATCTTCCTGAGCATTTACGTTGGCAACAGCACCAAGAGCTGTTACCATACACCAGAACTTTATGTTGTATATTGTCTTCATCGTTATTATTTCTTTAGTTTAGCCAATCTGTCTTCAATCAAACCTTGAATCTCATCCTCTGTTTTGTAGTTGTTTTTCAGACTAGTGAGATATTGACGGGCCTGGAAATCGTCCCCTTGTCGTATATATACATCAGCAAGCAGAATAAATCCGCGTGCCAGCCAATATTGATGCGGTGTTCCATCTTCAATGAAGTTCATCAGAACCTTTTCGGCATTTTTATCTTCTTTATTATTATAATAGAGCTGTGCCAATAGGTATTTAGCTTCGGCACCCTGAACGGTACGTGTATCTTTGCTAAGCTCTTTCAGGTCTGTCATCGCTTTACTTTCCTGTTTCAGATTGATATAAGCTTTAGCCCGTGCCAGACGTGCTTCAACACTGATTTCCGGAGAAAGCTTTGTCTCTTTTAATAATTCTTCAGCAGCAAGAAGTGCATCTTTAGGATTATTGTTTTGTTGAGCGCAACGCATGATTCCTATACGTGCTGCCTGTTTATTTTCAGGTTTTTCTGCGATATTCTGCAACTGTTTGAAACTTTTTGCTGCTGCGGGGAAATCGTTATTCAGATATTGCATTTCGGCTGTACGGGCTACGGCTTCTTCCATAAACTTGGTGTCTCCGCTTGCAATAACTGAGTTGAAATGGTTTTCAGCCTTTTCATATTCTTTTTTATTAAAGGCGATGCTCCCCAAATAGTAATTTGCATTCGAACTGAACGAACCGTTCGGGAATGATTGCAAAT
>JAQWBH010000026.1:0-19285 GCA_028707405.1 Parabacteroides sp.
TGTCCAGTAAGCATCAATATTCCTACTTTTATTAAAAATATTGAGCGCGGTGAGATTTTAGAAGCTGCACGTGTATTAAAAGAAACGAGTGCTCTACCTGCAGTATGTGGTCGTGTATGTCCGCAGGAGAAGCAGTGTGAGAGTCAGTGCATTCATTTGAAGATGGGGAAACCGGCTGTAGCTATAGGATATTTGGAACGTTTTGCTGCAGATTACGAACGTGAGAGCGGACAAATCTCTGTTCCGGAGGTAGCTGCGAAGAATGGAATCAAGGTAGCTGTGATTGGTTCCGGGCCTGCAGGATTGTCGTTTGCCGGAGAGATGGCGAAGATGGGCTATGAGGTTACGGTTTTCGAAGCTTTACACGAAATTGGAGGTGTACTTAAATATGGTATCCCTGAGTTTCGTCTGCCTAATAAAATTGTTGATATAGAAATTGAAGGGCTGCAGAAAATGGGTGTAAAGTTTATAAGAGATTGCATTGTCGGCAAGACTATCAGTTATGATGATTTGCATGAATACGGCTTTAAAGGTGTCTTTGCTGCCAGTGGTGCAGGTCTGCCTAATTTTATGGATATCCCGGGTGAAAATCTGATTGGAGTAATGTCGTCAAACGAATATCTGACACGCGTCAATCTGATGGATGCAGCTAATCCGGAAAGTGATACGCCGGTACAGAAGGGTAAAGTTGTTGCTGTTATTGGCGGTGGAAATACAGCTATGGATTCTGTGCGTACAGCACGTCGCCTGGGTGCCGAGCGTGCCATGATTGTTTATCGCCGAAGCGAGGATGAGATGCCTGCTCGTCTGGAGGAGGTGAAACATGCGAAGGAAGAGGGCGTGGAATTTATGACGCTTCATAATCCGATTGAATATATTGGTGATGAGCGCGGTCATGTACGTCAGATGCGTGTTCAAAAAATGATGCTTGGTGAGCCTGATGCTTCCGGTCGCCGCAGACCTGTAGCAATAGAGGGAGCTGTTGAAACAATTGATGTAGACGAAGTGATTGTTAGCGTAGGTGTGTCGCCAAATCCACTTATCCCACGTACGTTTCATGGTTTGGAAGTGACAAAAAAGGGTACGATAGTTGTTGATGAAAACAACCGTTCGGCTCTGAATGATGTATATGCCGGGGGAGATATTGTGCGTGGAGGTGCTACTGTTATTTTGGCTATGGGTGATGGTCGTCGTGCTGCGGCTTCTATGGATGCAGCTTTGAATAAGAAAGAAAATCTCTAGCAGGCCATAAGTAACAAAGTTCTATGCATACTTATTCTTTTATTTCTTTAGGGAATTATGGGGTATTTCATGCGTGCTTCGCTTCGTGAACATGCATTGAAATGCCACCATTCATAGGTGATGGTGTGGAAGCCTGCCTTTTTCATTATGCGGCGCAGAAGAAGGCGATTGTTGTACTCTTCCGGCGTGAGTTGTTTCGATTTGAGCAGGAATGCTTCGTTGTTGGTGTGAGCTTTTGGACCGAAGAAATCGAATGGTGTCCCCATTTGGAGGGGAAACCCGTGTTCGTTTATAAGCGTTATATCGACTGCCATACCGTAATTGTGCAGACCCCCACCATGACTTGGATTGCTTATATAATTGATGTTATGCGTACCTCGTACCAATATCCACATTTTTTTTTGCACTGACATCGGGCGTGCCGCATCATAGATAAGCAGATGCCAATGCGGATGCTCTTTGTGGAGCAGTAGGCTGGCTTTAACTAGCATAGCTGCAGCCTTTGGATGAAGCCAAGCACGGGTAATGCCTTTGTAGACGGATTTACCCATAAAATTGACAGATGTTGCATAATAGAGGTGTAGTCGCAGTGTTGTGTCGGCCTCCATTACGTCGACAAGCCCTTGTTTTTTCATGTAAGTATCCAGCTCCTGCGCTGCGCTGTGCAGAGGAATCAAAAGTAACAGGATGAGAAATAATGGCTTTGCCATAACTAGTCAATGGCTACTTCTTCGACCTTGATGGGTTGGTTCAGGAAGATGGATGCTGCCGACGAAAACTTTTCGGCTGATTCGGTAGTCAGAAATCTACATTGACCACGACGTGTCAGCCGGTCATCTATCTCAGGATGACGTTTTAAGTAATCTACCAGGCTTTCAGCTACATGTTCGCCTTGTGAGAAGAGTGTAATACCTTCCGGCAGATATGTTTTAATTTTCTTTATTAGCAAGGGATAGTGAGTACAGCCAAGTACTATCGTGTCTATAGCCGAATCGGCTGCGAGGATTTGATCTAAATACTTTTTAACAAAATAGTCGGCACCTGGTGAATCGAATTCATTGTATTCGACCAGAGGCACCCACATTGGACAAGCCAGTCCGGTTACTTTGATATGGGGAAACATTTTTCCTATTTCGATGGTGTAGGAATTCGACGAAATAGTGCCTGGAGTTCCAAGGATACCAATATGTTTGCTGTGGCTGATCTGATCCATCATCTCCACAGTCGGACGGATGACTCCTAGTACACGGCGCTCTGGATCCCAGAGAGGCAGATCTTTTTGTTGGATCGTACGCAGAGCTTTGGCTGAAGCTGTATTGCAAGCTAGGATAACCAGATGGCAACCTTCGTTGAACAGTTTCATCACAGCTTGTCGAGTAAAGCGATAAACAACTTCAAAAGATCGCGGCCCATAAGGAGCGCGAGCATTGTCGCCAAGATATATATAATCATAGTCTGGCATCGTCTTGCGTATTTTGTCGAAGATCGTTAATCCGCCGTAGCCGGAGTCGAAAACGCCTATTGGACCAGTTGCTTTTGTAAACATATCTTTGTTTGTTTATATAACGAAGGATGCCTTTCATAGCGAGAGGCATCCTTTATTGCTTTTATTGGATGAATTGCTATTTTAATCCTAATTTAGTTTTTACTAACGGTGTGGCATCAACAGCTCCTGTTCCAGTATAAAGAATTGCCTGCGGATCGATGATGTAAGTATACCCTTTCTCATCACCAACAGCCTTGATAGCTTTCTTTACTTTGTCTTGAATCGGAGCAAACAGTTCCTGTTGCTTTTTCTGAAAGTCTTGTTGAGATTGTTGAACGAAGTTTTGCGAACGTTCTTGAATATCTTGTAATTCCTGTTGTCTTCTTACTTTGATGTTCTCTGTCAATGAATCTTGTTGTTGCACAAAATCAGCATATTTTTTGTTGTACTCATCTTCCATCACTTTCAATTCTTTTTTATACTGAGCTTCCATATCGGACATTTGTTTCTGCATGGCTACGAATTCCGGCATTGAAGGTACGATCTCCTGACTGTTGACAAAAGCTATTTTTTCTTGAGCAAATGCACATAATGGGAACATCACTAATAATAATACAATTAATTTCTTCATCTTTATAAAATATTACTTTGTTATTAATCTGTTTGACAACCTTCCTTAAGGCGCACAAATGTAAGCATTTATTTTGAATATCCTAACTTTATCAGTACTTCATTACTAATATCAATTTTAGGCGAAGCAAAAATAATACTCATGGCAGAAGCACGGTCGATCACCGCCTGATATCCTTTATCTTCGGCAATTTCCTTTACAGCGTTATAAATTTCATCTTGTATAGGTTTCATTAAGCTTTGACGTTTTTTATACAATTCGCCATCGGCACCGAAGTATTTGCGTTTCAGATCTTGAGCTTCTTGTTCTTTTTTTACAATAGCTTCTTCGCGCTTTGTCTTCATTTCGGCTGAAAGGAAGACCAAATCACTCTGATAGGTTTTATACATGTTCTGAGCTTCCTGCTGGATGGCGTCTACTTCGCCTTGCCATTTTTTGGAAACCTGACTCAATTGTTCGTTTGTCATTTCATAAGAAGGAATATTTTTCAAGATAAATTCCATATCTATCAATGCGAACTTCTGCGCGGATACGGCAAACGAGCATAAAAAACACAGACAACTTAAAGCAATAATCTTTTTCATATTTCTTCCGTTTCTATTATGAATAATTCTGTTTGATGCAAAGATATAATATTTTAGAATTCCTGACCAATGATAAAGTGGAAATTGCTTCCGCCACGCTGTGTACTTCCATCAGGAATATCGAATCCATAACCCCAGTCGATACCCATCAGACCAATCATTGGAAGGAAGATACGGACACCGACGCCCGCCGAGCGTTTCAACCCGAACGGATTAAAGTTTTTCATATTTGTCCACGCGTTACCTGCTTCAATAAATGCAAGACCATAGATGGTTGACGATGGCTCCAGCAAGAACGGATAACGGAGCTCCATCGCCAAACGCGAGTATGCAACGCCATAAGAATTGTAACCACCATTACCGGCAATACTACCATTTTCATAACCTCTTAAACCAATGGTTTCGGTTGCGTATGTGCTTGAATAACCACTCATGCCATCACCACCCATATAGAATGTCTCAAATGGAGATTTCTTATATTTGTTGTATGAACCCAAAAATCCGTATTCAACACGGGTCATAAGGACAGGAGTCCGTTTAACCGTCTGAGGAGCTAATGGAGAATAAATCTTTGCTTTAAACTTCCATTTGTGATATTCAATCAGGCGGAACTTATCCGGGTCGCTATCGCTCATGTGTTTATAATCTTTGCCATCCCACATTGACCAGGGCGGAGTGGCTGCTACCGATAGCATGAAATCTGAACCACGACGGGTGTATAGCGGATTATCTATTGAATTACGCTCTAGCATCAACTCAAGATTGATATTGTGGCAATTGCCGTTTTGAACCAAGAAGTACTCCCAGTCTTTCATCATATACAGTTGATAGTTCAATGTAGCCATGAATTGGAAATAGTCATCAGGCCAGTTCAAGCGTTTACCGTAGCCGGCTGAGACCCCGAACATCATGATTGATTTGTCCGGATCAAGTGCCAACTCATAGTTGCCGTAGCTGTTTCCATAATTACCATATCCATATCCATAACTGCCGGAACCGTAATAACTGTACGGGTTATAGTAGCTGTTGTAATAACTGCTGCTATTGTTCAGATAGCTACTACTGATATCGGTTTGTTTTGAGAAATAAGCACTCACAGAGAGTGAATTAGGTTTCTTCCCTCCAAACCAGGGATCGAGGAATGAGATGCTATATGACTGATAGTAGCGTCCGTTTGTTTGACCACTTAATGTCAGAGTCTGGCCTTCTCCCTGCGGAATGATTCCCTTATAAGTCTTCGGATGGAGGAAATTCTTCATTGAGAAATTGGTAAATTTTAAACTCAACTTTCCGATAACACCTGTCTGACCCCAACCGGCTGAGAACTCAATTTGATCATTTGCCTTTGATACCAGATTATATTCGATATCAACAGTACCATTTTCTGCATTTGGTATTGGGTTAGGCTTCATGTTTTCAGGATCGAAATGTCCCATTTGAGCTAATTCGCGCACAGATCGGATCAAGTCTTCACGACTGAACAGCATACCTGGTTTGGTACGCAGTTCACGACGTACAATATCTTCATATAAACGATCATTACCATTGATGGCAACATGGTTGATCGTGGCTTGAGGACCTTCCTGAATACGTATTTCCAAAGAAATGGAGTCGTTCTCTACATCTGTTTCCACGGGATCGGCACCAAAGAAGATGTAACCGTTATTGTAGTATAAGTTTGAAACGGCATCGTCATCCGATGTCAGGCGGTCATTTAATTTTTTCTGATTATAAACGTCACCGGGCTTTAGCTCCAGCAGGTATTGCAATTGTTCGGAAGGATATTTTGTGTTTCCAACAAATGTAATGTTTTTTAGATAGTATTTGTCGCCTTCATCAAGGTTTAGATATATATCAACCTTTTTCGGGTCATAGTTGACGACACTGTCTGAGAGCAATGTCGCATCACGATAGCCAAATTCATTATATTTGGAGATGAGATTCTTTTTATCGTTTTCGTATTCTTCGGTAGTGAATTTTTTTGTACTGAACATTTCGCGAAGGCTAGTTTTCCAGTCGTTGTAGAGACTGAATTTTTCATTCGTTTTCTTCATAGCCTTCTTTAATTCATAGGAACTGAGCTTCTTGTTCCCAGTAAAATAGATATGATGGATCTTCGTCTTTTCGTTTTTGTTGATGTTGATATCGACAATCTCTTCCCCTTCGTGTGCAACATCATCTTTTTCAATAATTTCAACATCTACGTTTTTGAATCCTTTGCCGTCGAAATATTTTTTAATCATAATTTTGGCACGGTCCATCAAGTTTGGTGTTACCTGATAACCTTTGCGCATACCTAGCTTTGCTTCGAGGTCTTCTCGTTCACCTTTTTTGATCCCATTATAATTGACTTGCGAGATGCGTGGACGTTGTTTCAACTGTATTTCCAACCAAATCTTGTCGTCTTCTATTTTTGAAGCTAATATCTTCACATCCGAAAACAGACCATGTTTCCAGAAGCGTTTTACTGCGGCTGTAATTTCGTCGCCTGGGATTGTAACTTCGTCGCCTACCGATAATCCAGAGAAACCTATTAACACGAAATCATCATAATTCTTCACACCTGTTACCTTGATATCTGCTATCTTATATTTTTTGGGAGATAACGAGTATGATATAACCGGCTTTTTTGCCGGTGTTTCAACCTTGGTAGTGTCAGTCCCTTGAGCGTAAGTTCCGCAAACTGTACTCAAGAAAACCAAAAACAGCACTATTTTTTTGTACATATACACAGCTACGTTTATTAGATTAATTGCTCACTTGTTTTGCCAAAGCGTCTTTCACGCTGTTGGTAACACAAAATGGCTTCATAAAACTCTTCCTCTCTAAAATCAGGCCAATAGATATCGGTGAAGTAAAATTCCGCATAAGACAGCTGCCATAGCAGGAAGTTGCTGATACGTTTTTCTCCTCCGGTACGAATCAACAGATCCGGATCGGGTATGTTTTTTGTTGTGAGATGGTCCGAGACAACTGCCTCGGTTATATCATTGGGGGTAATTTTCTTGTCGAGAACTTCTTGAGCCAATAGTCTGGCAGTTTCTACGAATTCCCATCTGGCGGAGTAACTCAATGCTAAAATCATCGTTGTTCCGGTATTCACCGAAGTCTCCGAGATACATTCATTCAATGCTTTGCGGGTATCTTCCGGCAGGCGGCTCATGTTGCCGATAGCCATCAGTCTTACATTGTTCTTTTTTAAATCGGGTGTTTCACGTTGTATTGACGACACCAATAAACTCATCAATGCATGAACTTCTTCAAGCGGACGGTTCCAGTTCTCGGTAGAGAATGTATACAAAGTTAAGTATTTGAGTCCGATTTTAGTTGCAGCCTCAACAACTTTACGTACAGACACAACACCCTCCTGATGTCCAAAGCATCGGTCTTTACCTTTTGCTTTGGCCCAGCGTCCGTTGCCATCCATAATGATTGCCACATGTTGTGGTAACCGTTCTTTGTCTATTTTCTCTATCAATGACATTCTTTTTATTCGTAGATACTACTATTATTTTTTGCATTATTACACGGTTGGCAACGCGGACCAAAATCCCACGTTACCGAAAGCAGCAGAAAAGAGTACCAATCTTTATTCTTTAAATAACTGCTTTCTATATGATAAGGATTATCTAGGAATGCGTTGCTGTCGTTTGTTTTGTCAAGCCCGTCACCGAACAGTTTCCTAAACGAATACTCGCAACCTAAGTTAATCCTGTTTGCAATCTTATACTTTATTCCGATGCCCATCGAAATATTAGGTCCGAAATAGGTATATCCGTTACCCGGAGCCAATGTAAATCCCAATCCCATAAATGCATATGGAGAAAAGCGTTTGGCGTTCAAATATGCGAACTTGTCGCTGTAAGGAAAAAAATTGAACTCCATCTGTCCTCCTAAGTCCACTATGTTACGACTGAAAGTTGCTTGTGCATTATTTGGAAAAACATTTTTTAGTCCTTCCGTTGTGCCGGAAATTTTTCCCCACATTAAGTCCGCTTTAACAGCCCACCGAAAATTAGGTGTATAACGAAATACTGCACCTAATGCTGGATTTAAACCCTTAAGAAAGCTGTTCTTATTGGCATCACCCATGTAACAAGCGCCCCCCGTCATTCCACCAATTTCGTATTTGTACTCTTGCGCACCAATGTTGCTATAGCTACAAGCTATTAAAGCCAAAGCGAATATGCGTTGCAAAAAAGTTGAAGTCATAATTCTTGTCATTTCATATAACACCTTCTTTTTCTAACGCTAAAATCCGCATAAAATTATACTGCGGTAAAATGAACTTTCTCATTCATCGTCTTTAAAGCCCAAGTAATTGATACGGCCTCGCCATATCTGATCTAATACGTTCGATTTGTTTGTCTCTTTTCCGCCGAAAAGGTACATGAATTTATTTTGATCCACATAAGTGGATGTAAATCCTCTAGGTTTGAGAGTCTCAGGCATAACAGCCATGGTGTCTGAAACGCTCCAGCTTACGCCTCCGTCTTGCGACCAGTATATCTTTGACGATGCAGTGTCACCTTCCATTATTCCGCTGATCATAAATAATTTGCTATCATATTGGATGATGGATGCACCTTCCTGTTTTCCAAAAAGATTTTCAGAAGCATCATCAGTCAGTTGGGCCCACGAAAGGCCATCGCTTGTAGACCAAGTAGAGTTAAGTAAATTACCACTCTTATCACGGCCACCGGCAATTATTAATCGGTTACGGAAATTTGAAACGTAGTTGGTATTTGCAAATCCACTGATAGGAAAAGCATTATCTATGGCATTACCTGTCGACCACGCTTGTGACTTGTCCATTTTTGCAAATTCAAGTATTCCATTATTAGATATAACAGCAGCTAGTACTGACGGTTGTTCTATGGTCCCGTTTGTAGAGGTCTTTATGTCTCCCAATAAAGTCCTTATTGTAGGAGCATTGCTGACTGTTGTCCAGTTTTGACCGTCAGAGGATTTGTAAAGCACACCCTTTGTTGTTGTTACATATAATTGGTTTTCGTATTCAATCATTTGCGAAAGGGCAACATCTCCGGCAGGGAGTCCAGACAGAGGTGTTACTGTCCAATTTTTACCATCGCTGACAGACGAACGATAAAGCCTATAGCTTTCTGTTGAGTTTGCAGGTTGTATATACATATAATAGTATTCAGCACTGGAATTGCCGAAGACAATGGTTTTTTCCGCCTTAACAGGTTCGTCAATGAGGTTCTCTGCATAAGTTTCCCAAATCATTGTGTCAGGTACAACCTGATGAATGTTTACTTGAGCAATGTATGTTTTAGCAGTTGTGCCATCCCAAAGTATATTTTTGAATTCAACAGGTTTTGAAAAGTCAAGTGAATCAGTTGTATTCCACGCAATTGTGTCGCCGGTGGCATGTTGAAGAACTTGACAGACCGCAACAGTTGAGGCCAATCTGACAGTACATTTTACTTTATTTTTTAACGTGGTTCCATAAGGTAGAGAGTCTGTATTTTAGATACGTCCATTTAATTGGTCTATCGTAAATACAACATTTGATAATCCTTCTACAGAATCATTCGCTAATGTAAATGTTAAAATTTCACAGTCTTTTCCGAGTTCAGTGACCGTATCGTTTGATCCCAAGCATGATGACATTAGCAATGCGAAGCATCCGACTAAAAGCAGTAGTATTTTATTTTTTCTCATTAAAAACAAGTTTGTTGCGTATAAAGGCACAAAATTAGAAACATTTTTTTCTTTTGCCACCTTGCAAGGGAATATTTATAATATTTTAGTTCGCCTTCAGTATGATTCAATTTCTTTTATAGATATTATTTGTCTTTTGTCAGAATAAAATTCGAATTGTATCTGATGAAAGCGTTCGTTTGATAATTGTAGTATTGAGCTACTCAATTGAAAAATGATCATTTAACCATAGCTAAATGATTATCTGATTCAAATGTCTGAATCATTTGATTTGAATTCAGTTCAACTTTCTTTAGACTCCCTTTAAAATTTGGAGCTTTTACGCCTGAGCCCAAGCTTACAGGTGCGATCTCTTTTCGTATTTCATCCCACAGATTTGCATTAATAAAGCTTTGAAGCAGGATCGTTCCACCCTCAACTAGGAGCGAGTTGAGATTCCGTTGATATAATTGTTGCATGATTTGAGGTAAAATATTTTGTTTAAAATCAAGTTTCTGAAATTCTATATTGGGAAGATCCGTTGCGTCCTTTTCAGTGAAGACGATGGTCTTTACTGAGCCATCAAGCAAATGGTAGTGTGAAGGGATGCGTAAAGTGCGGTCAATAAAAAGTCTGACGGGTGTATCTCCTGTCCAATGCCTTACTGTAAGTGACGGATTATCTAGCAAGGCGGTATAAGTCCCAACTAACACGGCCGCCACTTTTGAACGCATATGATGTACCGTACGCATGGTTTCGGGAGATGAAAGGATTACTGGAGGTTGTGAGGCGTCATTACGATGTATATCAATGAATCCGTCTGCACTTTCTGCCCACTTAAGGTAAATATAAGGGCGTTTGAGAATCTGAAATGTCATAAACGTTTTGTTTAAGGCAAAGGCCTCTTTTTGCATAACGCCGGTGACCACTTTTACCCCTGCATTTTGAAGCATCCGGACGCCTCGGCCACTCACTTCAGGAAAAGGATCTAAACAGCCTACAACCACGTTCGGTATATGTTTCTCGATAATGAGGTTGGCACAAGGCGGCGTTTTGCCATAATGGCTGCAAGGTTCCAAACTGACATATAGCATCGAATCGCATAACTGTGATTCATTTTTAACAGAAGCAATTGCATTGACTTCGGCATGCGGGCCACCCCACTTGCGATGGAATCCTTCACCAATAATTTCCCCTTTATATATAATAACAG
Organism: Parabacteroides sp.; assembly: GCA_028707405.1. Taxonomy (GTDB): domain Bacteria; phylum Bacteroidota; class Bacteroidia; order Bacteroidales; family Tannerellaceae; genus Parabacteroides. Next base: position 10,821 of record JAQWBH010000026.1, read on the forward strand.
CTCCGACCATTGGATTTGGTGCGGTGAATCCTTCACCATTCCGTGCAATCTCGATGCATCGAGCCATGTATTTCTCTTCTATATCAATCATTATATTTCTGTAATTCCTTTTGTAAAGATAGTGTAATCTGAGAACATAATTATTAAGTATGCTTGAGAATTATGTCAAGATGCAGATTATTTATTTTTATCTTTGGGCAAAGGTAAAAATAAATAGTGATAATGTTCTAAAAGATGAGTAGAAGATGCTTGCTGCATATCAAGGAATATAATTATACTTGTAAAGGTTTTAGTATAATAAAGAGCGAATCTTCTGAAAGAAAGTTTGTGACTCGAAAAGAGAAGTTTTATCTTTGCTACAAAATAATGATTATGGAAGATGCGGTAACCTATATGAAAGAGGCTCTTGGTGATTTATATTCGAAGAGGGAGTTAAGTAGCATGATACGTTTGATTATGGAGCGAGTATGTGGTGTTCCAGCCTATCAGCTACTAGCCAAAATAGAAAGAAAACCGACAGAAAGTGAGGGTAAAAAGATTCAGGATATAGTATGCCGCCTTAAAAAAGCTGAACCATTACAATATATAATAGGTATCACCGATTTTTATAGTATGGAATTCGAAGTTAATCCTTCCGTTTTGATTCCACGTCCCGAAACAGAGGAATTAGTAGATATGATTATTCATGATCACGATGGGATGGAAGGCTCTATTTTGGATGTTGGAACTGGTAGTGGTTGCATTGCCATAACGCTGTCCAAGCATTTGCCTAAGGCAAATGTAATAGGAATAGATGTCTCATCTGAAGCGCTGGTCGTGGCTGACAAGAATGCACGACGAAATGGCGTAAAGGTTTCATTCAAACAGGTTGATATCTTGTCGACGGAGCAGATTGAACATAGTTCCCTGATAAAATTTGATCTTATTGTCAGCAATCCTCCTTATATAATGGAACAAGAGAAGATGAATATGGAAAGAAATGTACTCGATTATGAACCAGCTTTGGCTTTATTCGTCCCTGATAATAATTCCTTGTTGTTTTATAAGGCTATTGCTAATTTGGGAAAGATATATTTGAAACCGGGCGGACAGCTTTATTTTGAGATTAACCCTCTTTGTGGAGCGGAGTGCGCTGCAATGCTTCACGATGTTGGTTATATGGACATCCGAAGATTGTTGGACATGTCTGGCAATGAGCGTTTTATAAAGGCTAATCTATGAATCAATTGAGTGAAAAAGAAGTGCTTCATCGCGCATTAATTTATTGTTCGGCAGCCGAACGGTGCAAGCAAGAAGTGAGAAAGAAAATAGAAGCTTTGGGAATGTTACCGGACGCAGTGGAAAAAATCCTCTCTTATTTGGAGAAAGAGCGTTATTTGGATGAAAAAAGATATGCATGCAGTTTTGCGAACGATAAGTTTCGTTTTAACAAATGGGGGCATATCAAGATTGCATATGAATTACAGAAGAAAGGCATTGCCTCACAGATACGGATCGATGCCTTACATTCAATTGATGATGACGACTATGAACGGATGCTATTCGAACTATTGAAGGATAAAAAGAAATCAATTCGTAAAGGAGAAGAGCATGAGAAGTGGATTAAGCTTTTCCGGTTCGCTGCAAGTCACGGATTTGAAAGTGAAATGATAAAACGGAATCTCAAACAAATATTCAACGGCAATGAGTATGATGAAGATATGGAATGAGCTGTTGAATCTCTTCTTTCCCTCACTTTGCGTACTTTGCCACAGACCTCTTATTGATGGAGAAGAACAGTTATGTTTACATTGCTCTTGTAATTTGTCTTATACTTATTTTGATAATGCGGATACAAACGAAGTAGCCCAGTTGTTTATGGGTAAATTCCCTTTTGAAAAGGCTACTGCCATGTTTTATTATCAGAAAGGGGGTGCTGTTCAGAAGCTGATTCATGCGTTGAAATATCATGATAATCAGGAATTGGCATATTATTTGGGACGGCAGGCTGCCATTCGCTTAAAGCAAGCAGGATTTGTAGATGATATGGATGTTTTATTACCAATGCCTCTTCATTTTTCGAAGGAATGTAAGCGTGGGTATAATCAGGCTGAATTGATTGCCCAGGGAATGGCTTCTGTTTTATATCTTCCAATAGAGACTTCCGCAGTAAAGCGCGTTGTTAATTCATCAACGCAGACTCATAAAGAGGTTTATGAGCGTTGGCAGAATGTGCAAAATGTATTTGTTCTCACTGAAAAGACGAAACATTTACAAGGCAAGCATATTTTGATTGTTGACGACGTGATAACTACGGGATCTACCATTGCCTCCTGCGCTGTGACATGTTTGTCTATTTCCAATGTGCGTGTAAGCATGATGGGGATTGCCTTGGCTCATCGATAATTAAGGGGTGAGGAAGATATTTTTCTTCTATCTTTTGTTTTTTCTCATTCTGTTTGATTAATTTTGCAATCGAATAAATATATTGGTTGTATGAAAACATTGGAAAGATTGGTTGCTGAGAGATTGTTAAAGATCAAGGCTGTAAAATTGCAGCCCGCAAATCCATTTACTTGGGCATCAGGTTGGAAATCTCCTATTTATAATGACAACAGAAAGACGCTTTCCTATCCGGAAATCAGAAGTTTTATTAAGTTGGAGTTGGCTCGGACGATTGTTGAGAACTTTGAAGATGCTGATGCAATAGCAGGTGTTGCTACAGGTGCTATTGCGCAGGGAGCACTTGTAGCAGACATGCTGGGACTGCCGTTCGTTTATATCCGTTCGACACCAAAAGATCATGGATTAGAGAACCTGATTGAAGGTGAATTGAAACCTGATTCGAAGGTTGTGATTATTGAAGATTTGGTATCGACAGGCAGTAGCAGTTTAAAGGCTGTCGAGGCTGTTCGTAACTTCGGTTGCGATGTTGTGGGAATGGTTGCTATTTTTACTTATGGATTTTCGGTTGCTGAGGAGGCATTCAAAGAAGCTAAAGTCCCTTTGATCACTTTATGTAACTATAATGCTATTTTGGAAGAAGCCGTTCGCATAGATTATATTGATCAGTCTGAAATATCGGTTCTTCAGGAATGGCGCAAGAATCCTTCAAAATGGAACGGCGATTAAGTTTCAACGTATGGCAGATTTTGTAAGTGAAATTAAAGCGGTTCCTTATAGTGAGGATCGTGTGTTTGCGATGTTGTCAGATCTTTCTAACCTTGAAAAGGTGAAAGATCGTATTCCGCAAGATAAAATAAAGGACTTCGAGTTTGATAAGGATTCGTGCAGTGTATCTGTGGATCCGGTTGGAAAGGTGACTTTTCAGATTATTGAACGCGAACCATTCAAGATGATTAAGTTTACAACCGTCAACTCACCGGTTCCGTTATTGATGTGGATACAACTTAAACAAGTTGCTGAAGACGATACGCGAATGAAGTTGACAGTACGTGCTGATCTTAACCCTTTGCTGAAACCTATGCTTTCAAAGCCTTTGCAGGATGGAATCAATAAGATTGCAAATGCATTGGCCTCATTATCGTATTGATTGTTTTCTTTAACTGGAACTATTTCGTTCCGAATAATTATTTGATGGCTCAAAAACTGTGGGAAAAAAGTGTGAAGGTAGACAGGAAAGTCGATGCCTTCACGGTTGGTAAAGATCGTGAGATGGATCTTTACCTGGCTAAGTATGACGTTCTTGGTTCGATGGCGCATATTACGATGCTGGAAAGTATCGGACTCTTGACAAAAGACGAACTGAGTGTCTTGTTGGTAGAATTAAAGGGTATCTATCGCTTGGCAGAAGAAGGACAGTTTGTTATTGAAGATGGAGTGGAGGATGTTCATTCGGAAGTCGAACTGTTACTTACACGCCGTTTAGGAGATGTGGGAAAGAAGATTCACAGCGGTCGCTCGCGTAATGATCAGGTTCTTCTGGATTTGAAGCTTTTTACTCGTGCCCAGATTAAGGATATTGTTGAATTGGTTTCTGATCTGTTTGCTGTACTGATTTCTCAAAGTAACAGATATAAGGATGTTCTTATGCCTGGCTATACGCATCTTCAGATCGCTATGCCTTCGTCATTCGGGCTTTGGTTTGGCGCTTATGCCGAAAGTCTGGCAGACGATTTGCAATTGATGCAGGCCGCTTATAAAGTTTGCAATCGCAATCCGTTGGGTTCGGCAGCAGGTTATGGATCATCGTTCCCTCTGAACCGCCAGATGACTACCGATTTGCTCGGTTTTGATTCAATGGATTATAATGTGGTGTATGCTCAGATGGGACGTGGAAAGATGGAACGTACCGTTGCTTTTGCAATGGCTGGCATTGCCGCCACACTTTCGAAGATGGCTTTTGATGCATGTCTTTTTAATAGTCAAAATTTCGGTTTTATTAAGTTGCCCGATCAGTTTACGACTGGTTCCAGCATTATGCCTCATAAAAAAAATCCGGATGTGTTTGAGTTGACTCGTGCTAAATGTAATAAGATTCAAGGGCTTCCACAACAGATTACTTTGGTAAGTAATAATCTGCCTTCAGGTTATTTCCGGGATTTGCAAATAATAAAAGAGATGTTTTTGCCTGCATTCGATGATTTGGATGATTGTTTGCGGATGGTAACTTATATGCTTCGTGAGGTCAAGGTCAACGAACATATTTTGGACGATGATAAGTATGCCGTTATTTTCAGTGTTGAAGAAGTGAATCGCTTAGTTCGAGAAGGCGTTCCGTTCAGAGATGCCTACAAACAGGTGGGCCTCGAGATTGAAGCTGGAAAGTTTATTCCTGTAAAGGAGGTTCATCATACACACGAAGGAAGTATAGGTAACTTATGCAATGATAAGATTTCAGCATTGATGCAAAATATTGTAGACGGATTTTCGTTCAATAGAGTAAGTGATGCTGAACGAAAACTTTTATCCGACTAAAATGTATGAAGCGATTCTTTTTGTGTCTTTTTATCTTGCTTGCTTGTTCTTGTACGAAGGTGATTGAATCAACAATTCCTTATGCCAGAGTTTATTTGACTTTGGATTTGCGTTATGAGGATAAGGATATTGTAGGTATTTTGAATCATAAGAGTATTACGTCGCCTCGTAAATCAGGAGAATACGTGGGCTATTCTGGTGTTTTAGTGATTTGTGGTTTTGATAATAACTACCATGCCTATGATCTCTGCTGCCCTAATGAAGCCTCAAAAAGTATAAGAGTTGTTGCTAATGATATTGGTCAGGCCGTTTGCCCCAAATGTGGTACTGTTTATGATATAGGATATGGCAGTGGTGCTCCTGTACAAGGGGTATCTAAATATGCTATGAGAAGATATGATGTTATAGCTTCCGGACAGCAGTTACTTATTCAGTATTAGTTCTTCCGCACTTGTTCATTATTCCTCTTGAATAAAACTTTTTTGGGATGATTGAAATTTTTTTTGCAAAATAAATTGGAAAGCATTTGGTTTATATTATAAACCAATTTATATTTGCACTGTGCAAGTGAGAAATGCCCAACTCCTTGCATTTTTTAATATATGTATGGTTTATAATATAAACTTATTTATTGAATTTAAATGCAGAAGTTTTTTATGAAAGAAATGGTGAGTTCAAAAAAGAAAAACAATGGAATCTCAGTGATAAAGGGATGGATTGTCAGAGCAACAGCGATAATGGTACTAGTTGTATGTTTTTGCAGTTACGCATCGGCGCGGAAAGTTCATGTGGAGATTGCGAATGTGCGCAGTAATAAGGGAAATGTATTGGTGATGATACAACAGGGGAAAGAGAGCAAGCCACTCTATGGTCTGGCTAAAGCGGTCAGTGGAAAAGTGATTGTAGATGTCGATCAGGTAGAGTGGGATCATTTTGATCTTTCTGCTTTTCATGATGAAAATGGAAATATGAAAATGGATTATGGCGATAAAGGTCCCGTTGAAGGTTATGTATTGAAGAACTGCAAACTTAAGTCTGATGAAGATGCAATAAAAGTGAATCTGTTTTATCCATCGGAGGAATAGGAATGAAAAAGATAGTTTTGGTGTTACTTTGGTTTGTGACTGTTTTTTCGGTTGCAGGTCAGAGCAGGGGAAAATCGGTTCAATTTTACGGGCATGTGGTTGATGGCAGAGGCATTGCAGTGGAATATGCTACAATTATATTGTTGCATGATAGTATTCAGAAAGCAGGAGCCGTTGCCGACAGCGCTGGTGGTTTTCGCATGGATACGAATGCAGGAATTTATGATCTGGTGGCTCAATGTGTTGGATATGAACCGCTACATAAGAAGATTGTATTGCCGATATCTGCAGCGGCTACTGTGGTGCTCACTGCTTCATCACAGGCATTGAAGGGGGTTGTAGTGCAGGCGAAAAGTATTGAACGGAAAGCCGACCGGTTTGTTATGTCAGTACAACCGGCATCAGGTAAAAATGGAACGGAACTGTTGGCCCAAGCGCCCGGCGTGTGGCTTACCGGAAATTCAGTATCGATTAATGGTGCTTCGGGAACGAAGGTATATGTTGATAATAGGGAAATTAAATTATCGGGCGAAGAGTTGGTTAACTACTTGAGTTCTTTGAGAGCGGAAGATATTCGTAGGGTGGAGGTTATCCCGGTAGCGGGCTCTGAATATGATGCGAATGCACAAGGCGGAGTCATTTTGATTTCGCTTCGCAAACGACCGGATAATGGGATGCAAGGCAGTATATCCATGGGAACAGCATTGGGTAAATCGTTCGGCAGATATTTGCCTTCTGCATCGGTTAATGCAAGAATCGGGAAGTGGACTGTGAATTCAGCTGTATCCGGTATTTTTACTCCTAATGATAAAAGTGGAATAAATTTTGTACGGGATTATAAGGCGAAGGATTATAGTTTCTCTTCGCATACCGGATTAAGTGACAATACTCGATATGGCACAGGTCGTTTCGGCGCAATCTATGAGATTGATTCACTTCATAGCCTCGGTGGCGAAGTGGAGTATATCCGTCAGTCAACAACAGAAAATTCATTCAGCAACGCTGATTTTGAAAAGGAAGGATATCCTCTCGCCAGCACAGGTGTTTATGGGCGTAAAGATCATTATCATACGATAGCAGCAGCGATTAATTATTTATACAAAACCGACGCGATGGGTTCACTTTTCAAAGTGATTTCCGACTATGCAGGAAAGAAGTCGACAGGCAATAATGATTACTACGATACGTGGAAGTCGGAGTCCTTTAGTAAGGATAGCACTTATCGCAGTTCTTCGGATGCTACTTATAACATTTTTGCCACCGATGTGTCTTATATGAAATACTTTAAGAAATCGCTTTCGGCTACATGGGGAGTCAAATATACGCATACCTATATGAATGATTATTCGCAATATGAAGGATGGACAAACGGGACTGTCTGGCAGCTGAATCCGTCGTATGGATATCTGTTGAAATATCATGAAAATATTGCAGCTGCATATGCTTCTTTATCGACCAGCATTCACAAATGGTCATTCATTGCGGGATTGCGGACGGAATATACACGGACAGATAACAGAAGCGACGGTATTACACGTAATTACTTCGATTTTTTCCCCAATATGAATATAACCTATTCGTTTGATCAGATGAAGAAGTGGATGCTTATCGGGCAATATTCCCGCAATATAGAACGTCCGCCGTTTTATACGCTCAATCCGAATAGGGTACAGACATCTACTTACGGCTATATAATAGGAAACCCATATCTGAAGCCTACTTATATTCATCGTTTTGGTACAACCTTAGTGTATTACTATCGCTTTACATTCTCAGTGGGAGGGAACCTGCACCATAACCTGATTCGGGAAAATGCCAGACAAGATGCTACAAATCCGGATATATCATATGTGATTTATCAGAATCATGATGTTGAGAATCATTGGTATGTAGCGGTGAATATGCCGTTACAGATTACTGCCAGATTTAATCTGACGGCTAATTTAGTGGGTGTGAAGCAGGATATTCGCGTAACGCCGGATTCTAAGTTTATGTCTCATTATCTGGGCTTTGCCAACGTGATTGCAACACTTCGTTTGCCTTCTGATTATTCGCTGGAAGCGCAGTATAGCGGAACCAGTCGTCTCTATTCCGGAAACAGTGAGATCGATCCGCGACATACAATTGACTTGTCGTTCAGAAAAAAGTTGCTTGATAATAGGCTCTTGCTTGTGCTTACGGCGGCGAATGTATTTAATCGCTACAATAGTTATGTGAGTCGTCTGGACGAATATAATTCTTTCGGCAGATATCACAGTCCGGTTGAAGGACGTTTGTTTAAAGTCTCGCTTACATGGAACTTCAGTAGCGGAAAGAAAATAAAGAAGAGTCGTGTAGAAATAGATTCGGCTTCAGAAAGAAGTCGTTTGGAAGAAAAATGAGCGAGAAGTTTATCGACAAAAAGAAAGAAATATTATCTTTGAAAAAAAGTATATACTTTTGGGGTACGAAAGTATATACTTT
>JAQWBH010000026.1:19385-29660 GCA_028707405.1 Parabacteroides sp.
AAGTATATACTTTATTAATCAAGAGTATGTATTTTTAAAATGAATATGGAATATATGGAAGACAGAGCTTTAAATGAGAAAGAAAGCCTTGCGCTCATTTCTCGAATGATACAGTCGAGCAAGCAGAATATGGAAGTAGGAAGAGGAAATAAACTGCTATTATGGGGTTATACAACCACCATACTTGCTTTAATAATTTTTGCTCTCGAATTGGCTACAAGTTGGGATGTCTGGTCATTTGGATGGCTTTTGCTGTTTGTCTTTTGGGGTTTCATCTCTTATGTGAAGAAAAAAGAGAAACCTCAAGTCATAACATATACCGATAAAGCAATCAATCAAGTCTGGCGGGTGTTAGGATATATGTTTGTCTTAACTGTCGTTGTTTTCTTTACGTTGACTTACCTTTTTCAGACCTCATTAACTATCATTTGTATGCCTTTAAGCTTGCTTTATATTGGCATAGGCGTATCCATTACAGGCATTATTTTGCAGGAACGTTGTATGATTTATCCACCGCTGTTGGCTTTTACTATTGCATTTTATATGTTGGGTGTTCTGGGATCTCCCAATATCACACCGAATTGGATATGGTGGAACCTGTATTTTGGTATTGCGATCATCGTAATGCAGGTTATCCCCGGCCATATTCTCAATCGTAAAGCAAAAAAAGTATGTTCAAAGAATTAGATCCATTACTTCATTCTCAGTTGCGTTTGGCTGTGATGTCGATACTTCTCTCTGTGGATGAAGCTGATTTTGTCTATTTGAAAGAAAAAACTGAGGCCACAGCAGGCAACTTGAGCGTACAGATTGATAAGTTAAATTCGGCGGGATATATTTTTGTTGAAAAAGATTTTGTAGGCAGAAAGCCACATACTTCCTGCCGTATCACGCCTGTTGGCCGCAAAGCTTTTGAGGAGTATATTGAAGCTTTAAAAAGTTATATATCAAACCAGTAGTTCATCTTAATCATAAAAGTATTTGTTGTTGGTAATCCGAACATATGATCCAGATTATTGTTCCATTTAGACTCATATTGGTTACGACGTTCTGACATCTGGTGTTCCCACACAAAATAGAGGGTTGACCCCGGCAAATATTCCCAACGCGCAACCAGATTAGAGCGGAACTCATTGAAACTGAAGTTCGAATTTACTGATAAATCATTATATTGCGGATACTGATTGGCATCTATTGTTGTGAATCGATTATCGTAAGTGTGAGATTTAGTATCAGTCATCAATTTGAAATCACTGAATTTGGCTGTCGATGTGAAAGGAGAACCGTAGAATTGGATAGAGATATCCGGCGTTACATTTACTTGAAGTTTCATTGTCAGACCATAGGTTTTTTGGTCCATGTGACCAGTTATATATTGAGAACTTGCATTGCTGCCGCTTGTCAGAATCGAATAATTGGAGCCTACGTATTCCATATTATCCTTGTTCCATGAGTAGTCTAGTTGTCCGGACATGAAGACATGATTTCCAACGCGGAATGTCAGGTTAGGCGACAAAGTATTGTAATGGTTATAGCCATCCGTATTGTGTGAACCAGTATATTGGAGCGTAAATATCATGCGTCTAGCCTTGTCGGTATTAAATTTTGCAGTTGTCTGAAAGTAGGGATTAAATCGTACATCTGGTCCGCCGCGAAGCATTCGGCTGTCTAAATAATTCCAGCAATAGCTTTGTTTCACGTCAAGCTCCAAACGGTTCAATGTCATCGTAACCCATTCTAAAGCGAGATCATTTGAGAAGGCATTTCCTCCGTAATCCCATTTGTTTTGTTGAGATAAAGTAAGTGTATTCGAACGAAACTGTTTCCAGATATTGGTCTTTCTAAAACCAATCTCAGTTGTGTTCGAACGGAAATCGGTTTGTTTCAGATAGCCGATATCATTCAAGTCAAAACCGGGTGAAGACCAACTGTAAGTTTCCGAGAAGATCCATTTGGCATTGCCTTTACGACCGAACTTTACATATCCTCCTGTTCCTTCCAGAGAACGTTTGTCATTATCAAGATTCAGATAACCACTTGCTGACTGGCGCTGATAATAATGTACTGCAGTTTGCTTCAATCTTCTAATGGCGTTTTCATTACCATGCAAAGAACTCATCATCCCTTTAGCTTCTATATAATAGAGTCTGTTATTAAAGTATTGCGTGAAATCGATACCGCCTGTAAACGCATTTTGAATCATCAGATCTTTCAGATACCTTTCGCTAAGATCCCGATTTACCGAAGTGATCATTCCTCCGAGCAATGTGTTCCCTGCCCAATTCTTTTGTACTCGTCCCACTGTGTAGTTGGTGAGCGGTTCAACAACAACATTGTCGCTGGTTGAATTTGAAAGTGAAACTTTAGAAACAGATCGTGCCGTTATACTCTGTATGATGCCGATTGTAAGGCCGTGACGATTTGTTCCTGTTAGTTTCAGGGCACTGATGATCGGAATATTCTCTTTTGTACTGGCAAAAGCTACATCGTTGTTCAGATCTTTTGCTTTGAACGAAGGTGCAGCGCCAATACGACGGGTGTAGAACATCATATCGTTACCATTGGTAAAGTCCAGAATATGTTTACCTTCCAGAAAGAAAGGACGTTTTTCTTCATAATATGTTTCGTAAGCGGTCAGATTCATCACTGAAGGATCGAGTTCCACTTGTCCGTAATCGGGGTTTACAGTCATATCGAGTGTGTAATCGTTTAATCCGAATTTCGCATCAAATCCGACGTTGCCATTCCAACGATATCCTTTCTGATACGGACTGCCTGCAATGGATGGTTCATTGATGTATTTCCCCATCACGTAAGGCTGCAATTCAATGCCATGAGATTTTGGAAGTTTGTCCATACCATGCATTTCACCGAAAGAGAATACATGACCATTGTTTTTTAACGGAATGAGACTCCAGTTTTGCACTTCATTATTTCGACGGATGATACGACGGATGTGTAATCCCCAAATGCCTTCATTTGATAATTGATTATACCGTAACTGACTAAACGGAATGCGCATTTCGGCTGTCCAGCAGGAATCTCTCATATCTACATGTGTCTTAGCTAACCACACCGCATTCCAGCTTTTGTTTACTTCCAGCTTATCCGTCACAATCAGGTCTGTTTTATTTCCTCCCAAATTAAGATTGAATTCAGGCGCCGCACGGAAGTCATGATACGTATCAAAGGCAATGCTTACTAAGTCGCCGATGCTGTTATCGTCACGATTACCTATGAAGCGGTTCATCTTTTCCGGGTGAGCATCCTTGCAAATAATTCCGATATATATATATTTGTCGTCATAAAACAGTTTGGCTCGCGTTGGAGATGGGGAGATCGATCTTTCATAAGGTGTAACTTGAACGAATTGTTCCGACCATTCGCCTTGCTTTGTCCAAAAGTCTTCATTGAGCAAGCCATCAATAATGGGTCGGGTTGTTGTTTTTGTGATATTATATATTCGTTTATATGCTTTATTGAGAGGAATGACTGAATCATGTTGCGCGTAGCAGAAGCTGCCTGTTAATAGTAGAAGAGCAAAAATAATCAATATAAAATGTTGTCTCATAGTGTAAATTCTATTTGTTATTGTTTATTCAGATTGCCAAAGATAGATATTAATTCTGATTATTCGGACGAAGAGACTTCATTTGAAAAAAAATTCAAAATAAGTAACACTATTACAAAAATGTTCGTACCTTGCAAGCAAATTTAATTAAGCTAACTAACACTATCTTTATTGTTTGACCTGAAACACTTTTATCATGAGTATTTATTTTTTTGAATTGTAGTTGGCGTTTTTGGCACGGTAACTTTCCGGATTAAAAATCCGCAAAATGCCGGCAGTGAATGATTTGCCGACCTTATCGTCTGCAATGCTGGCGGTATGATTCTCTCTCTTTTAGAAAAAGTAATTAGGCTTCTTCCGTATTTGTGGCTGCATAAGCAATAAGTACGGAGGAAGTGAGAGAATTTAAAACCTTTGTTAAAAGTATGCCGTGCGAACATTTTCGTTATTATTATGTATCTTTGTCCTCGTAAATCAGGCATTCCGCTGGTTAATAAGAATATTTTATGGGAAAGAATAAGTTGACTAAGTTCGATGATATGGCGCATTTCCCACATGTCTTTCAATATTCTTTTGAGGAAATCCAAGAAAGAGGTTGTGAATTAAAGGGGCATTGGGGCGAACTTTTCTTTAAGAATAGTAATCCTATTGTGTTGGAACTAGGTTGTGGAAAAGGGGAATATACAGTTGGTCTGGGGAAACTTTTCCCGGGCAAAAATTTCATAGGTATTGATATAAAAGGGGCACGGATGTGGACGGGAGCTAAAGAGTCCTTCACAACCGGCATGACGAATGTAGCATTTCTTCGTACGAATATTGAGATGTTGACTTCGTTTTTTGCTTCAGGTGAAGTATCTGAAATCTGGCTTACGTTTCCGGATCCGCAGATGAAGAAACTAAATAAGCGCCTAACTTCAACCCGGTTTATACAGATGTACCAGGAGGTATTGACAGAAAGTGGCGTGGTTCATCTGAAAACAGATAGTAATTTCATGTATACTTATACTTGTGAAATGGCTAAAGCGAACCAGTTCGAAGTGCTTTTCAGTACTGATGATTTGTATCATTCGGTACTTGCCGACGATATTCTTTCAATTCGTACTTATTATGAACAGCAGTGGCTTGATCGTGGGTTGAACATAAAGTATATAAAATTTGTTTGTGGTACAGTGAGGGAAAGAAATAAACTGATTGAGCCGGATATTAAGATTGAACTTGATCCATATCGTAGTTTTAATCGAAGCAAGCGTAGTGCTTTAGCTTCTACAAAATGATTAAATTAGAGAATTATGACAATATATCCTAAGTTGATAAAAGACGCACTTGAGAAGGTCCGCTATCCTGGAACCGGAAAGAATCTGGTAGAAATGGGAATGGTGGAAGATAATATTCGTATCGATGGTAATAAGGTGAGCTTTTCGCTTTTGTTTGAAAAACCAAGTGATCCATTCATTAAATCGGTAGTAAAAGCGGCTGAAACAGCCATACTTACTTATGTGGATAAAGGTATTGATATTAAGGGCAATATCGTCGTTGAGACACGACAGACCGCACGTCCTGAACCGGAGAAACTGCTCCCGGAAGTGAAGAATATTATTGCTATTTCATCAGGTAAAGGGGGTGTTGGGAAGAGTACGGTTGCAGCAAACTTGGCTGTAGCTCTTGCTTTGAAGGGATATAAGGTAGGTTTATTGGATGCTGATATTTTCGGCCCTTCGCAGCCTAAGATGTTTCATGTGGAGGATGCTCGTCCGTGTATGGTTGAGGCGGAAGGTCGCGAACTGATTGAGCCGGCTGAGAATTATGGCGTGAAGCTTTTGTCTATTGGCTTTTTCGTCAATAAGGATGATGCTGTTCTGTGGCGCGGTGCGATGGCAAGCAATGCCTTAAAGCAGCTTATCGGCGATGCCAATTGGGGCGCTTTGGATTATTTTCTGATTGATCTGCCTCCTGGAACGAGTGATATTCATCTGACTATGGTACAAACGTTGGCCATTACAGGTGCAATTGTTGTAACAACTCCTCAGGATGTGGCATTGGCCGATGCTCGCAAGGGAATCAGTATGTTTTTGGGTGATAAGGTTAATGTTCCTGTATTGGGGCTGGTTGAGAACATGTCGTGGTTCACTCCTGCCGAACTTCCGGAAAATAGGTATTATCTCTTTGGTAAAGATGGTGGCAAACATTTGGCTGAAGAATTTCAGGTGCCATTGTTAGGACAGATTCCGATTGTACAAAGCATCTGCGAAGGAGGTGATAATGGTAGTCCGGTTGCTCTCAATCCTGAGAGTATAACGGGTGCAGCCTTTCAGTTGCTGGCAGAAAATGTGGTAGAACAGGTTGAATATCGCAATAAAAACACTGCGCCGACACATCGGGTGATTGTCACCAAGAAGTAAGAAGTTTTTGAATATGGCGGGAGGTCTATATCCGGCAACAAGTTGATTCAATATAATATGAAGACCTCTTTCTTTGAGTATAAGACAACTTATATTTGAAGAAAGAGGTTTTTATTTATATGAATAAAATGTCCCTTTTATTTATATATTAGTAGAGGGCAATGAGGCTTGCTTCACTAGTTCATGGCCATTTAGAGAGGATATCTTCTTAGGAATGCTACTGTCCGGTGAATTTCAGGATACATAATAATGTCTTCGTCAATAAATGGAACTTCTTTTCGGTATGCTTTCAGAAATTTTTCAAGGGTTGGCGAAGTGCGCGCTGGACGGCGGAATTCAATCCCCTGAGCGGCATTCATTAGTTCGATGGCAAGAATATGATCCAGATTATCCATGATCTTGAAAAGTTTTATGGCTGCGTTTGCTCCCATGCTTACATGATCTTCCTGGCCATTGCTCGAAACGATAGAATCACTGCTGGCTGCGTAGCAATACATTTTGTTCTGACTTACCATGCTGGCAGCGGCATATTGAGGAATCATAAATCCTGAGTTAAGTCCCGGGTTGGCAACAAGGAATTCAGGTAATCCGCGTAATCCCATAATAAGTTGGGCTACACGACGTTCAGAGATATTCCCCAACTCAGCTAAAGCGATAGCTAGAAAATCATAGGATATAGCCAATGGCTCTCCATGAAAATTACCGCCGGAAATGATTTTGTCTTCTTCGGGAAAGATCGTTGGGTTATCGGTCACCGAATTGATTTCGGTCAGCAACACATTTGAAACATAGCGTATGGCATCCTTTGCGGCACCATGAACTTGTGGAATACAACGGAAGGAATAAGGATCCTGAATATGTTCTTTTTTACGGGCAATTAATTCACTACCTTCCAATATCTCACGGAATGCAGCTCCTGTTTCAATTTGTCCTAGGTGTGGACGCATCTGTTGAATGCAATCGAGAAACGGATCGATTCGACCGTCAAAAGCTTCTAGCGATAGTGCTCCAATCAAGTCTGCTCTTTTGGAGATATTGCGGGCACGCATAAGTGCGAACACGCCGTTGGCGCTCATAAACTGTGTGCCATTAAGTAAGGCAAGTCCTTCCTTACTTTTCAATTTCACCGGCTTCCAGGCATATTCGTCTAGAACGCTGATGGCTTCCCTTTTTTTACCTTTATAATATACGTCGCCTACGCCGATGAGAGGAAGGAAAAGATTGGCAAGAGGTGCTAAGTCCCCTGATGCGCCTAATGAACCACGGTCGTAAACGATAGGCAGAACATCATTATTAAAGAAATCGAGAATTCTCTGAACTGTGATCACTTGTACACCACTGTGTCCTAGTGAGAGAGCATGCGCTTTTAGTAGCATCATCAATCGCACGATGACGGGACTTACTTCGTCGCCAATACTGCAAGCGTGGCTTTTCACCAGGTTTTCCTGCAGAGTGCTCAGTTCATCGGTAGAGATATTTTTGTTGCACAGAGAACCAAAGCCTGTAGTGATGCCGTAAATAGGTTCATCGGACTGTTCAATCTTCCAGTCCAGGTAATCTCTGCAACGTTGAATGCGGTCTTTTACCTCTTGTGTCATCTCGAGCTTTATGTTCTCGTTGAGAATTCGTTCAATGGCTTCGAAAGTGAGACTTTCGGAACCAACATAATACACGTTATTCATATAATAGGACTGTTTTAACCCAATCAAGTAATTCTTTTTCCATTGCGATAGTTCGCCTCTCCAGCGTGTCAGCCTCGGTAGTCATTCGCTCAACAAAAGTTGAGTCTTTGATGGACGATAGATTTATTCTAACATTCAGCAATGCACCCAATACGCCGGTACGCGCGGCCATCATAGCTACACATGCGTCGGTTACGGCATTCTGATTACCTTTGTGTGCAACTTCCGATATGGAAGGCATAATTGATATAATTTCTTCCGCTACCGACATCGGAACCATAGCCGCTTCTTTGGTTGTCTCTTGAATTACGTCGCTCCGTTTGGCTTTTTCTTCTTCGGTTCTTTTAGGAAGCTTGAAAGCTTCAAAAACACGATTGTAGATTTCACTGTCTCTATCGATATTTTCTATTAGTTTGTCACGGACGACTGCCATTCTTGTGGCAATATCTTTCATCTCACTCTCAACTTCTGAATATTTCTTTTTTCCTATAGTCAGATTGGATACCATTTCAGTCAGTGCAGAAGCAATGGCTCCACTGAGGGCTGAAATACTTCCACCGCCCGGAACAGGGGCATTACCTGACGTCTCAGCAAGAAATCCTTTAATCGTCAAATCTGCAAGCATACAAAATTAGTTTTATAGTTTTTGTTTAATATATTATACGATAATAGGTACGCCGTCCTTAATCACAACATCTACACAGTTCATTCCAATGTGATAAGGAATAAATTTGTATGACGGATATTTGAGCATTAGGATATCTGCTTTTTTACCGACATCGATGCTTCCAATTTCCGAGGCTTTCCCTAAAGCAGCGGCACCATTGATGGTCAATGCTGTCAGTGCTTCTTCCGGAGAAAATTTCATTTCTATACAGGCTAATGCAAACATAAGTGGAACAGAGTATGAGAAGCAGCTTCCCGGATTGAAATCTGAGGCCAGAGCTACGGCACATCCCTGATCAATCATTTTTCTTCCCGGAGCATATGTATCGTGAAGCGAGAAAGCGGTCAGAGGTAGTAACGTCGCAACGGTTCCGGACTTGGCAAGTTTTTTTATTCCTTCGTCAGAAGCGTGTAGCAGATGATCTGCACTGGTTGCTTTCACTCTGACGGCAAGTTCTGCTCCGCCAAACTCTACGATCTCGTCGGCGTGGAGTTTTAATTTGAATCGCAGGTTACGTGCTGCTTTTAGAAGATGCTCACTCTGTTCGATGGTGAATACACCTTTCTCACAAAATACGTCACAAAAGGTCGCTAAACGTTCTTTGCGTATTTGAGGCATTACCTTTTCTATCATGAAAAAGATATAATCATCTGCTCTCCCGCTGAACTCGGGAGGAACGGCATGCGCACCGAGATAAGTGGAAACGATGTCAATGGGATGATCATTACTGAGCTCGTTCATGACACGGAGTTGCATTAGTTCCGTGTCAAGGTCAAGACCATAACCGCTTTTGCCTTCGACGGTAGTCACACCCAATTTTATCATCCCGTTAAGTTGCTCGTAACCTTTGGCGTACATATCATTATAACTCATGTTGCGTGTATCTGTCGTCGTGTTGATGATTCCGCCTCCCTGTTTCATTATTGACATGTAGCTATCTCCTTTCAATCGCCATGAAAATTCTTCCTCCCGATAGCCCCCGAAAAGAAAGTGCGTGTGGCTGTCGACAAAGCCAGGAATGAGTGCTTGTCCTTTGGCGCTGATTTCGTGATAATCGTCAATATCGATTATTTTCAAAACATCGCATGTTTTTCCGACAGCTTTTATGATTCCTTTATCAATGGCGACAGCTCCGTCGTTGATGACCGATAGTTCTGACATCTCGGCGCCTTTTTTTGCCTTAAACCCCGAACAGGTTACGATTTGTGCAGCATCACGAATGAGTATACGATCTTCTTTCATCTTATTCCATTAATTGGGTTTCTAATATTTGCTTTATTGAAAAGCCTTCAAGGCCTAAATAGTAAGATGCCGTATCGATTAATGCCTCCATAGGAACGAGTCCGATGATCTCGCTTCCAACGATAGCAACACCATAACGGCGTGCTTCGATCTTTACCAGCTCAAATGCCCGATAAAGAGCGGTGTGCGTGTAGTCGGTCATATTGATGGAAACTTGTACGATTCCGCGTTCATTAAGTGCTACACTCATAGCTTTGCAGTAGCGAAGCCCACCGCCAATGAAACGAATTTTCTTTGCAATGTTGTCGGCTATCTCCAAATTGTTTGTGCTCAGATTGATATTGTAGGCAATTAATGGCATACGGGCGCCAATGGCTACTGCCCCTGCTGTCGGATGACGTTCTGCCGGTCCGAAATCAGGCTTCCATTCAGGTTGTTTAATCTTTTCAGCCATTCCCTCGAATTCTCCTTTGCGTATTGTAGCCAGATTTTCCCGGTATGGAGCCGAAGCGGATTTTTCATAAAGGAATACGGGTATGTTATATAGCATAGCAACTTGTTCGCCTACTTCTTTCGAGAGGGCAATGGCTTCATCCATCGTACATCCTTTGATAGGAATAAATGGAATAACATCTACTGCACCCATCCGCGGATGTTGACCTTGATGTTTGTTTAAATCAATAAGTCCGACAGCTAAACCAACCGAGTCAAGTA
>JAQWBH010000241.1 GCA_028707405.1 Parabacteroides sp.
GCTGTCACTTAAAAACTTCGGCAAGGCGGAGACTTTTTCTGCAATTCCATTATATGCGGTCTTTTGCATATAAAAATCCCCTTGACATTTACTGCCAAGGGGTATATTATATGTTCAGAAACTGAACGTGTCGAATTTTGGTGAAACATGGTTAAACAAGAGCTGGACATATTAAAAGTTGTAGCGGAAAATCCACTCACCTCTCAGAGAATGATTGCTGAAAAAACAGGAGTTTCTTTGGGACAGGTGAATTTTTTGATGAAAAAATGCGTAAAGAAAGGCCTTATTAAGATTGAGGGGCAGACTCCTAAATCCTTACGCTACAACTTAACACCGAAAGGGATGGCGGAAAAGGCGGAGCGTACCTTACAGTATATTAAGGTCTCTTATGCAGCAGTGAAAAAGTTAAGCAGCAGGATTTCAGAGTTGGGCCAGATGTATAAAGACAGAGGACATATTATTTACCTAGCAGGAAAACAGGATGAAATGATGGAAATCTGTATATTGGCATTAAACGATGCACATATCGGCTATCAGGTAGGGATTCCTGCGGATAATGTAAAAAACGCAGTTTTATTCTATTGGGAGCCGGAGATGGTGGACCAATATGAGTCATATACCTGTGTTAATATATTAGCTGAAGAATAAAACATTCCTTAAGGCGGAAATCGTCGCCAAGCGCGTTTCTTAAGCCTTTAGGATGGAATAAAAGGGAAAGGATCCGAACAGGAGGGTGTCGGAATGGCGAAGCATGCCTTAAAACAGACAAATTGGTATGTAATCCAGGTGTTGACCGGAAGAGAAGAATGGATTTGCGGCAACATTAAACAAATGATGGATCCTTTGCTATATGATAATTGTTTTGTCCCTCTTCGTGAAACAGCTTATAAAAAAAGGGGCAAGTACATAAATATAACCAAGCCTTTATTTCCGGGTTATCTATTTCTAATCACCGATCACATCAATCAGGTCAATGCCGGCCTTTGGAAGATAGCCCAATTTACTCGGGTCCTTGGAACCGGCAACAGCTTTGTCCCATTGGAAGAAGAAGAGGTGAAAGTTTTTCAAAGCCTCACTGACAAAGCCTTTAATGTAAGCTTGTCAAAAGGGTTTATCGTTGGAAACGAGATTACAATTACCGAAGGCCCTCTGCAAGGTCATGAAGGCCGGATCAGAAAGATAGACAGGCACAAGCGAATGGCTATTATTGAGATGTCCTTTTTAGGGAAAGGGACAAATGTCAGAGTGCCGCTTGAGATAGTGGAGAAAAGGTGAGAGGTGAAGAACAATAAAGGTTTCAGTCTAGTTGAGTTAATTTTGGTTATGGCTATTATAGCTTGTCTGGTTTCAATAGCAGTACCTACATATAAAGGATATATAAAAAGTGCTACTTATAAAGTTTGAAAATCTAATTGCTTTCAGTTGGAAAGAATGTATCATATTCATTTAATTATTGAAAACAAAGAAAATACGGCTAATAGATTTAATGAATTCAAAAAAGAGTATCGAAACATATGCCCAGCAAATGGTGATATCAAGTATGCAAAAGGTAGAGTCAGATGTATTTTGCATTCTAAAGATGAAGATAGTGGAAATGGCAAAGATGATAGTGATGGTAGTGTACCTTTTCTGTAAAGCTAAATATTTTGAAAAAATTCAAATGACAAGGGCTGCTTGAAAAAACTCATTACTATATATGGAACATAGAAATCAAACATATGCAATATCTTGCATAAAGTACCGAATTTGGGATCATATAATTAGCCGTGAGTATGGTCTATGGATACCGACCACAATATGTAGCATAAAACAGATGAGAAATAAAAATTTTATGCAAGATGTAGTAAATCGATAAATAATCGATGTTAGTATAGAAAAGGGATAAATGTAATTATTGTAATGATACTGTGAGGACTATATGTTCCTATACGATATAATATATAGAAGTAGTTGACTCCCAAAAAATCAGTCACTAATCTATAAGGCTAAGCAACAGAGATCCGTAAATTCAGGTAAGCTTTTCTTTGTTCTCAATTAAAAGCCTAATTTTGGCAGGGTATATCTAACGCGATTATCGAAGTGTAATTAAGCAATTTGTCGGATATACTCCATAAAAATGAAGAGGGAGAAAGGGCATTTACCGAGCTTGAATATTAAAACTTGGTGCAGGAAATGAGATGATTATATGAATACAGAACTCTATAAACGACTGTTTAGAGCAATATTTTCCGAAGATTTAGATTCACTAAAAAAAATTACTGATATTATAATCGAAAATGAAAGAAATAAAAAGCATAATAAATTAGCTGACTCTCTTGAGAAAATAGCTAAGCAGACCCGTGTGATTAAAAATAACAATAGAGTTGGAAAGCCTTTTATCCATGAACTATCCTCACTTCCGGTAACTAGACGGGACAATATGCCTTTGGTGTCATATATTGACAGAGAGCAGTTAAAACATCATATGATACTGCCCGATGAACTTGAGCAGCGACTCTGTAGGATTGAAAGGGAGTTTGCAGCTAGAGAGCGTTTAGCCAAGTACAACTTATCCCCTAGAAAAAAGATTTTACTCTATGGCCCACCTGGATGTGGTAAAACTCTAAGCGCAGAGCGGATTGCCTGGAATATAGGATTACCGCTGCTAAAAGTTAGATTTGATTCCTTAATTTCATCTTACTTTGGAGAATCAGCGTCCAATTTAAGAACTGTTTTTGATTATTGCAAAAGAGAACCGGTAGTTCTTCTATTAGATGAATGTGATTTTATAGCTAAGTCACGTATTACTAATCACGATGTCGGAGAAGTTCCACGCATCGTTAATATGTTGCTTATGTTACTCGATGAGTATGATGCACCTGGATTGGTGATTGCCACAACAAATTTGAAAGTAACCCTTGATAAAGCTCTTTTTAGACGTTTTAATGACATTATTGAATTAACTCTTCCAACTGAATATGAAATAAGAGAACTCCTTAAGACAACTTTATCTGCGATGAACACTGACCCCAATATAGAGTGGGAGGAGTTAGCCAAAAGGTTAGAAGGACATTCATATGCCAGTGTTGTTGCTATAGCCGAGAATTCGGCCAAGAACTGTGTGCTAGAAGGCCTTACAACAGTTGAATTCATGCACCTGGAGAAAGCCGTAAACGAGGCTACGATGAAGTATTAAGTGGGGGGGGTTGCTATGGCGAACCGAACCGGTAATTTTAGTCATTTGCCGTTACCATTGGTGTTAAGCGGAATTCCTAAACTGCGCGGCGGAGGGGAACCTTCTGAAAGGACTGTTCAAAATAATAATAATCGGGCAGAACATGGAACTTACATAAAGAGGAGATCTGCAGAATTATCACTGTTTTGGAAAGAACGACGGGATGGGCGAATAAGACAAGACCTTCCTGAAATAGAAGGTGGGATTCCCTTATTATTAGAGATTGATCCCGAAGTAGATATTGAGTTTTTAAGGGGACTTGGATTTGAAATTGTTGCCGAGCTTAAGGACGGTTTTATTATCGTTGCTACCGATGATGCGGATTTCACACGGCTAAATCAAAAAGTGGATGACTTTATTGCCAACTTAAATCGTAGTGGTAGCCCTGCAAAACTATATGGATTAGGAGCAGAACATGATAGGCTAATGCGGATTCTTTCTGATGAGCTTTATCAAAGATGGAATCTAATCCAAGATAATGATGTCATAATAGTTGATGTCGGGGTTGAATGTTCTGGCAATATTAAATTGCCTAAGTATCCAAGAAAAGGGAGAAATGAATCTATAGAACAATTCAACCGAAGGGTGAGCCGTTGGGAACAGAGATTTCAAGATAAATATATGCAGTGGGATAAACTTAAAATACAACGGGAAGACACTCTAATCAGTTTTGTTAATGAATATGATGGCGAGATACTAGTTATTATCGATGGAGAATCTAGTATTGCGGAATTACCAGATAGTTTTACTGGTCGTTTAAATATTAATGGTAAATGTTTAAAAGATTTGGCAAACAATTTTGGCTATATTTTCGAGATAGTGTTGCCCGATGACATAAGGATTTTACCCCAAGATGCGTTTAATGCTGAAGCTGAATCAGAGACAAATATCCTTCCACCAACTACAGACGGTCCTATAATATGTGTTATTGATAGCGGCATTCAGGAGGGGCATAGGTATTTAGCTCCGGCAATTTTAGCCAACGATTCTATTTGTCTTCTCAAACATACAGACGAAGTATCCGATTATGTCGAAGAGGGGGGGCATGGCACTCGAGTTTGCGGTGCAGTTTTATATCCAGATCAGATTCCGATTGATGGGGATTATCAATTACCATGTTGGATTAGGAATATTCGGATTTTAGATGATACAAATATAATGCCCGATAATCTAAACCCTCCTTACGTTATTAAATATATTGTAAACCGCTTTTATGCAGGAACAGAGGATAAGTCAAAGCTATATAATCACTCTATAGGCTCTTCTTCTCCATGTAGATTAATGCATATGTCGGCTTGGGCTGCTGAAATAGATAATCAAAGTTATGAAAATGATATACTTTTTATTCAAGCGGCTGGAAATGTGAGCAGTAATACTATTAAAGAGTATTTACGGACTGGTAACGAACATCCTCAATATTTGCTTAACCCATTATGCAGGGTAAGTAATCCTGCACAAAGTTTGCAGGCTTTAACAGTAGGTTCCATTAGCTTATCAGATTATGAAACAAAAGATTTAATAGCTCTAGGTAATAAAAACGAGCCTTCATCTTTTACACGAACGGGACCAGGCATATGGGACGTGGTTAAACCTGATGTCGTCGAATATGGTGGTACAGAGGTGAAAAATAGAGAAGATAGACTCATTACCCTTACAACGCCACCAGAGGTGTGTCCGGAATTAATAAGGGTATCTCCAGAAGGTCCCGCCTATTCAAAGGATGCTATAGGTACCTCCTTTTCAACACCTAAGGTTACTCATATTGCAGCCCAGATTCAGAAGATATTGCCGGAATCTCCAGCATTACTATACCGCGCACTTATAGCCCAATCAGCTAGATGGCCGGAGTGGGCGCAAAACATCGAGTCGGAAAGGTATGCAGAGGTACTAAGGTATATTGGGTATGGTATTCCAAATGTGGTAAGAGCCACCGAAAACAATGAATATCGTATTACCCTTATAACTAATGAACAAGTTGAAATTGGAACGCGGGAAGCCCATATTTATAAAATACCTATTCCACAAGAGCTAAGCGAAATAGGTGAAGATTTTGAAATCCTTATAGAAGTAACCTTATCTTATTCAGCAAAACCGCGCAGGACCAGACGAACTGTAAAGCGATACTTATCAACATGGTTGGAGTGGGAAAGCAGTAGATTAGGTGAAGATTTTGAAACATTTAAGCAACGAATCTTTGTAACAGGTAGAAGCATGGATGACGATGGAGGTATAAAATGGGCGATTGGTTCAGCAAGAAATCAAGGTATGGCAAAAAATTTCTCTAGGGGGAACGGAACGCTGCAAAAAGACTGGGCCATTATAAAATCGCATGAACTAAGAGATGCATTTTGTATTGCGGTACGAGGGCATGAAGGATGGGGTGCGGCGTTTAAGGCCCAATATGCTTTGGCTGTAAGCTTTGAGGCGATAAAGCAAGATATCCCAATTTATGAACCGATAAGGAACTTAGTAGAAATTGAGATTAAAAATCAACAAGAGATGGAGATTGAGATAACCGGTATCGAATGAAAACGGCTAGACAGGATAATAAAAAACATAAAAACTAGATTTAGTAAGGAATGAATATTCGCATACAAATTGCTGCATAAGGAAAATCAAAAAAGTAGTTGGACTACAAACATTGACCACCGTCGAAAGTCCGTAGTATCAATGGTTACAGAGTTTTGTAGTCTGAGTAAGAGATAAAATCGCAAACTTTTATGTATTTTTGTAAATTTAAGCCGTGAGTATGGTCTATGGATACCGACCACAATATGTAGCATAAAAACCTTAAAAAATAAAAATGTTATGCAAGATGTAGTTTTTAGATAAAAAAATCAACATTAGTATGAAAAAGGGATAAGAAAAAACTAGATGTAGCAGAGAGTAAAAATGATTTATGCAAAATATAGCGTATTTATCCTTTTATACTCACCCCGAAAAAAGCCGTGAGTATGGGGAATGGATAAATACTAGATGTAGCATAAAACATCAAAGTGAATACGTAACGACCACTATATGTAGATTTCAGCTTTGAGTATATACATATGATAACTAATTAATATAGGAAAATCAATGCTTAAGGCATTTTAGATACAGACCTTATTCTGAGAATGAAAGAAATGAGTGTGAATTAGATGACTGAAATAAAAAATATATCTTTCTCTCCACCTGATATCACCGACGCAGAAATTTATGAAGTTATACAAGCTTTGAAATCAGGCTGGATTACAACTGGACCAAGGACAAAACTATTTGAGCAAAAGATAGCTGAATATTTAGGAGTCAATAAAGCCGTCTGCTTAAATTCTGCAACAGCAGCCATGGAGCTTACTTTGCGTATTTTAGGGATTGGACCAGGTGATGAGGTAATTACTTCAGCATATACATATACAGCTTCAGCCTCAGTAATAGATCATGTGGGTGCAAAAATTGTACTAGTGGACGTGGCCCCAGATTCTTTTGAGATGGACTATTCTAAATTAGCTGATGCAATTACCGAGAGAACTAAGGCTATAATTCCGGTTGATATAGCCGGTAAGATGTGTGACTACGAAAAAATATATGAAGCAGTTCAAATCAAGAAAGAATTATTCAAGGCTAATAATGAGATCCAAGGTTTGTTCAATAGAGTAATTGTAATGGCTGATGCTGCCCATGCATTTGGAGCTGAAAGAAAAGGAATGAAATGTGGACAGGTTGCTGATTTCACATGTTTTTCTTTTCATGCAGTTAAGAATATAACCACTTCTGAAGGTGGAGCAGTTGTTTGGCGAAACGATTTAGGATTAGATGATGAGTGGCTTTACCATCAATTTATGTTATATAGCTTGCATGGTCAATCCAAAGATGCTCTAGCCAAAAACCAAAAAGGTTCCTGGGAATATGACATCATTTATCCGGCCTATAAATGTAATATGACCGATATATTATCGGCTATCGGTTTAATACAGCTTGAAAGATATGAAGCTCTTTTGGAAAGGCGTAAAGGAATCATTAAGACCTACGATAGGGCATTGTTGCCGTTAGGGGTTAAGAGTTTGTTGCATTATGGAGAGAATTA
>JAQWBH010000242.1 GCA_028707405.1 Parabacteroides sp.
TTGGAATAATAAGCACACCGTCTATATCTCCCAATACAACATCACCGGGCTTAACCGTGACATCTCCAATTTTTATTGGGATTTGATAATGTGTAATCAAACAGCGTCCAAGACTTCCATTGGATATTCTATATTCATAAAAAACGGGGAAATCGGCAGCAAGAATCTGATGTGTATCACGAATCCCTCCATCAATACAAGCTCCTTTTAACTTTTTCCCCTTTGCTGTTGCCGTCATTACACCTCCCCATAAGGTAGCCTTATCGTCGCGACTTGTATCCCAAATCACAAAATCATCTTCTTTCATGTTGTCCAGCATTTGGGTACGGTACTCCATCTCCCCAGAAATTTTCACATTCGGTGCACTTTTTACTGTAAACGCAAAACCGGCTATAGCATTATATTCACGTAAAGGCTTTATACGACCCGGCAAGGCTTGTTGCAACAAACAAAATTCACGCATGACATCATTTACAGCTCCGGTATACAATTCTTCATATCGAGACAACAATTCTTTATCTGGAATCGGGAATGGTTTTGTAGAAACACCTTCTCGTGCCTCTATCAGCTTCTCTAAATTCATCATTCCTACTTCTTTTTTATACTGATCAACACTCATAATCTATTTTTTTATTCAGGTAAACTCATTCCTCCATCAACATAAATATCTGTTCCTGTGATATAACGTCCAGCATTACTGCAAAGAAGCAGAGCCATTGCAGCCAAATCATCAGGTACACCAATATATCCTAATGGAATATTTCTCTCAATCCTATTTTTTACTGTGTCATTACTTAATACATCCTTATTTCGGACCGTACTGATTACGCCCGGAGCCAGATTGTTAATTGTTATGCCTTTATTTCCCAACTGCCAAGCCAAATTCTTCACCATATTATACTGACCGGCTTTTGAAGCCGCATAAACAATCATCTGTTTGCTCGGTCTGTTCTGCTGAACAGAGCCCAATGTCACAATTCGTCCCCAGCCTTTTGATGCCATACTAGGGACGCAACACTGGATAAGTTCCAATGAGGAACGCAGATTCACCGTCATCTGGGAATTAAACTCAGACAAAGTAACTTTGTCCCATTCTTTCCTAATCTGAATAGAGGCATCTAGCACCAAAATATCAATACCCAATTGATTCATTTCCCTAAACAAACAAAAATCCGCTTTCAAAGAATCAGAAAACAAGTCGTATTTCCACAGCCAAGCTTTTCTTCCAAGTTTCTCTACCTCCAGACGAGTGTCTTCTGCCAATGCATCATTACTCCTATAATTAATTATAATATTTGCCCCATATTCAGCTAATGCCAAAGCAATGGAGCGGCCAATTCCTTGGCCGGCTCCTGTAATCAATGCAGTTTTTCCTGAAATATCAAATAATTTACTAACCATAACATTCAATTAAATACCACCAACAATAGGATACCAATCCGGACGACGAGGATCTTCATGGAAACGAGCATAATAATCGCCCATTTTCTCATAGTAACGCTCGTATTTAGCCATTTTCTCTTCATCCAGTGCAACACCCAGCCCCGGTCCTTCGGGAACTTTTATTGCACCGTCCACATATTGCATCTTTCCTCCTTGGATAATATCATCTTCCAAGTAATGATAATGAGCATCACCCGGCATAGTCATTTGCGGAATAGTTGAAGCCGTATGCAACATCGCAGCCAGCTCTATTCCAAACTCAGCACCGGAATGCATAGCCACACCCAGATTAAATGTCCGGCATACAGCAACTAAATCTTTTACACCGCGTGGGCCTTCCCAGTAATGCAAATCTGTAAGAATAATATCAATAGCACGCATGTGAATTGAAGGCCCGAGGTCATCAAACTTATTCGGATACATGTTCGTAGCTAAAGGTATGCGGACTTGTTCTCTAACAGCCTTCATACCTTCAATACCCCATGAAGGGTCCTCATAATATTGAGGTTCAAGTTCTTCCATTCTATGACCAGCCTTAATAGCAGTAGCCACACTCCAGACACCGTTCGGATCAATACGTAAGCCGAAATCATCACCTAACATTTCCCGACAGAGCTGTAATACTTTCACCTCTTCCATTGGATCCATCACGCCAGCTTTAAGTTTCATTGCCGTAACGCCCAATTCATCATGTAGTTGAACACAGAAATTTGCCATATCTTCAGCACACTTGTCATCACCACCTTCCGGACGATTATAGCGCCAGAAAAGATAAGCAATCATCGGGATAGAATCTCTCAATTTACCGCCAAGCAACTGATTCATGGGCACATTAAATGCTTTGCCCATAATATCCAGACACGCTATTTCAATAGCACCGTACAGGCGAGAATTAGAAATATAATAGATGCTTCTCAAGACTTTCATCTTGATCGCTTCCAAGTCGAAAGGATTCATGCCCACAATACGAGGTTTCAATTTGAGCAAAGCACCACGCTGATCACCACCGCCAACTTCGCCCAATCCTACAATCCCCTCATCCGTAATCAATTCCAGGATTGTTCTCAACAAATAACCCGGATGAACTCCTGTGTTATGCCGAAGCATACAATTCATTGGAATTGCCACGCAACGGACTCTCATGTCTACGATTTTCATTTCTTATTTTATTTTAAATGATACTCCATTATTTGTTGATTGCCTGATTTATCTGTCCAGGTAATCTTATAATCACCCTTAAAACCACGGAACTTAATTTGTCCGTTTTTATCAGCTTTGACCGTCATACTCGTCTTCCATTCATGATTGATCAGATTATCCAAAGCATAGAATGACGGTTTCGGCTCCATATCACGAGTAAAAAGTCCGGAAGTAGATGGCTCACCAGGAGCGCCGCAATCATCAACCACATTCCACCAGGTAATACCTGCCATCCGTTCGATGCTAAACCACATACGATACAAATTCTGTGCAATCACAGCCTGAATCTTACGTCCATGATCATCATCTCCCGGAGCTGTAATTGTTATTTCACTCAAATGAATAGGAAGTTCAACCTGTGAAAGGCATTTCATAAGATTCCAAATGTATTCAGGAGTCTGTATTTCTTTTCCTGCCGCCACATCCAAGCATTGCTGTGGATTAAACAGGTGCATTTGCGAACCCATCAGGTCAATCTTACATCCCCGTTTCAATAGATCTTTGACTTGATCGGCGTAAGCCTGATTATTCAAATAGTCATTAATATTCAACACCACATTATCAGGGAATACACGCTTTGCAGTCTGAAAAGCCTCATAAGTATAATCACCGGGCATCAGTCCGTAAATACTTTTACACAATCCAGAACCCGGAACCATCAATCCTTTAGAGTAATCAATAGCGCTCTCATTAACCACATCCCAGCTGTTTACACGGCCTCCATAATATTTGGATATTTCCACGATTCTTTTTTCAAAGAGTTGCTTTATCTTCATTGTATAATTCGGAAATTTGGCTTCCAGCTGCTGCGTAGTCATATTCCTATACCCTTCCGTATAAGTTTCGCCATCTTTATAATTTTGCAGATTTCCTCGCTCTACAATTAATTTATCCATTTCCTTTTTTTCGTTCGGAGTCATCATTTCATCCAAAAGCCAGTTTGGATTCTGCCACTTACGATTCCCCCAAATCAGTGGATGCCCCTGTACACGTAATCCTTTACCCACCAAAAAATCGATAATGGGATCCGGTGCCGGGCGACGCCAGTGAGGTTGATTCTTCGGATCCGTCTGTTTATTCCAATATTCCTCTGTATCCCAATACTCTTCCCTGAAGCGAGGACGGTTGGGTTGCATCTCAAAAACTTTCCAATAAAAAGAGACAGTAGCCGAATTGAATAAAGTTCCAAACAGGTCTTTATATCTTTGATTCCGCGCATGTGTTCCCAACTGATTAAAATTGAAAATATGAGAGCCGAAGAAAAAATCACTTGATATTTGCTGCACTTCAACCGTTGCTCCTTTAGGAACATTTGTAAGCTCAATAATTGCATCCGACTTTCTGTACTTCTCAATATCCTCATCAATCTTCGTTTGAACTTTCGGGTTCCATATCTTCCAATAAGCTTCGCTCATGATTTTGTCTTTGTCTTCTTTGGCGCTCTTGGGAAATGACTGTTGTGCCTGAAGTGCAATACTACAGAAAACTAAACTGATAATTAATGCTATTTTATTCATAAGGCTTACAATTATTTCACATCAAATTCCATCGTTTGAACTCTACCTTTCTTCCCCTTCCAGGTAGCACGATAATGACCTTTAAAACCTCGGAAACGAATCGTACCACTCTTATCCATCTTTGTAGTGAAAGACGTTTTCCAGTCGTGATTGATCAATTGATCCAATACACTGTAAACCGGCTTTTTCTTCATATCCTTATCATACAACCCTGAAAAAGAAGGTTCTCCGGAAGCTGCACCTCCATCAACTACATTCCACCAAGTTATACCTGTGATATTTGCGTAACTAAACCATAAGCGATACAGATTTCGTGTTATCACAGATTGTATTTCTTTACCAAATGCTGTAGTATCCGGAGCGCAAACCGTAACTTCACTAATTTGTATTGGGCGGCCGGCATCATCCAAACATTTCAAAACATCATAAATTTTGCTTGGAGTCAGTATTTCTTCCCCTTTAGCTATCCGTTTCGGTTCTTCAGAACTAAAAATATGCATTTGCAAGCCAACATTATCTATCCGTATGCCCCGAGATATCAAATTACGTACTATTTCCAAGTATCTTCTTGTATAAGGGAGGCCACTATGAATATCAACATCATTAATATTCAATATCACAGACGATGGAAAATACTGCATAGCCCATTTATAAGTCTTATATGTATAATCATCAGGCATCGCTCCGCGATTTGCCTGATCAACAGGTTCATTGACAACATCCCACATTTTCACCCTATCACCATAACGAATTGCCAGTTCTTTAATATGATTTTCAAAATGGAATTCCATTGCCTTGCGGTCTTCAGGCATCCATGCAGGCTGTCCCCAGCTTCTACTCCCATAAATGATAGCATGTCCTTTCGGCATAATTCCTTTTTTTTCGCAAAAATTGACAACCGGATCTACCGGCGGACGACGAAAAATATAAGAACTACCTGTTTCATAACGAGGCTTACCCTGTTCAGATTCAAGAGTCTTCCAATAAAAAGCAATTGTTGCCGCATTAAATAATTCGCCATATGTATCCTCATATAGCTTATTTTGTTCTGGGGTCTGAAGTTGTCCAAACAAAAATATATTTCCACCAAAGAGGAATGAATGTTTAAGCTGCTCAACCTTTACGATTGTTCCCGATGGAATCTGCTTCAAATCCAATATCGCATCAGCTTTACGATTCTTTTCGATATTCTGATCGATAAACGACTGTACCTCGGGATTCCAAATCTTCCAATAAGCTTCACTCATCACATTTTGACTTAAGCCCTTATTAGGATAATGATTTTGTGCTTGTAAAGTAAAACAACAACAAATCAGACCTACTATAACTTCTTTCATGTCTTCTATATCTTAATATTATACTATTTCACAATTACATTTTATTACTTCTTCTCGTAATAAAACTCTTTTAAAAAAAAGAATTTTATAGCGACAAAAACGGCTATTGCACCAATGAGATAAAATACAGATAGGAATGAAATGCCGAATGACAACCCATACGTACTTTTCAGCAATGCCAAAACAACCGGAGCAAATGCGCCAACAATAAAAGCGAAGGCAGTCATAATTCCCACTGAAGATGAACGCAAATCCGGAGAAATAACATCAAACAAAGCAGCATACAAATTTGAATCATAGATTCCCCTAAAAAAACCGAACAATGCGAGCATCGTATAACTAACATATAAGTTTGATGTATAGCCCATCAGAAATATAAACGGCGCACCAAGCAACAGTCCGATAAATTCAGTCTCCATACGAATGGTTTTTCTCACCATCGAATATTTATCGGATAATCTTCCACCAATTAAAACCCCTATAAATGCAGCTCCAAAATGATAGAACATAGATGTAAAGCCGGCCGTTGATAAAGAAAGCTGGAACTTCTCATGATAGAATGTCGACATCCAAGTCACATACCCAATATTCACGAAACACATAGCCCCAAAAGCCAAACATAACATCCACGTCGTTTTTTTCTTAAATATTTCACGAACAACATATAAAATCGAAAGCCTCACTTCTTTCACTTCCTGAGGAGTATCCTTTAAATTAAAGAACAGATAGCTGCATAAAATCAATCCTCCGATTCCAAAAGTAAAGAAAGAAATCCTCCACCCATAATGCTCTCCAATATAAGCTGAAATAAATCCGCTAGCCACAATGCCTACATACAATGATGTTTGATGAATTGAAAGTGCTAAAGCCCGCGTTTTCTTATGATACTGGCTAAGCAGCGAGGTCGCAGCCGGATAATAAAAAGCTTCGCCTCCACCAGTAGTGATACCTCTCAAAATAATAAGAGATGTTAATCCTCCGGCAAACCCGGTACACAAAGTTCCTGCACTAAATATAAACAAACTTATAAAAACAATCCATTTCCTCTTTAATATATCACCCAAATAGCCACCGAACGGGACCAAGCATCCATAAACGATTGTAAAGACAGAAGCCACCAGACCTAATTGAACATCCGTTAATTTCAGGTCATCCTTAATCAATGGAATAACAACATTAAATACCTGCCTGTCTCCCTGATTTAAGAAATAAGCACACCATAACATGATGATTAATTTCCATTTATAATCGATATGTAACTTTCCCATTTTAAGCTGCTTTAAAGTACCTACTGTAGTACCATAAGGTGCTACAGTAGGCAAATTTAATAAGAATTAATATTAATATCCGGGATTCTGATCCTTAGTTGCATCCAATGCTTCATTATAGTTGAATTCCGTTTCCGGAATCGGCCACAACATATGTTTATCGGCCACATCAATACCTTTAATTTTCTTGATTTGTGTTTTTGCAATGCCAAGACGGGTCAAGAAAAACCAACGTTTACCTTCATTCATACATTCATAGCCTTGCTCCCTCACCAAGAGATTCATAAACTTGTCGGTCGTACTATAATCAGTCAGCGAAAAATCCACAGCAGATGCAGCTGTCGGGGCATAACCATAAGCGCGTCTATGAATCATATTCAATTTTTCCATTGCATCCGCATTAGGAGCTCCGTTAGCTTTTGTTATTGCCTCCGCATATACCATCAAAACATCTGGATAACGTATGCATGGGAAATCATTACCAGCTCCGGATGT
>JAQWBH010000027.1 GCA_028707405.1 Parabacteroides sp.
TGGGTGGCGACCTATGGGCGGGGATTGCTTAAAATTAACCCGGTATCTGCACAAGTGAAGGAGTTTCTGATAGATGAGAAAAGGAATAAGATTTCAGAGAACGATATTAATACCATTTTGTCATTTAACTCCAGCTATCTGTTGGTCGGGACGGTCAATAAGGGTGTACAACGGTTCGATTTTCATACCGAAAAGTTTACCCCGTTTTTGGAGAAGGGACAAGACAATTCGCCTCTCTTTGTCCGGTGTATGATAAAAACTGAAAATCAGGAAATCTGGATCGGTACGGAGGAAGGTGTGTTCATTTATGATCTCCGCAGTATGAAATATATCAATATCAGACACATTCATAACGATCCTTATTCCTTGTCGGACAATGCAATTCACAGTCTTTTTCAAGACAGGGAAGG
This sequence comes from Parabacteroides sp., assembly GCA_028707405.1. Classification (GTDB taxonomy): domain Bacteria; phylum Bacteroidota; class Bacteroidia; order Bacteroidales; family Tannerellaceae; genus Parabacteroides. The sequence continues at coordinate 411 of JAQWBH010000027.1, forward strand.
AGGAATATGGGTCGGAACCTTTTTTGGGGGGGTGAGTTATTTTAATTATTCGTTTTCACATTTTGAGAAGTATTATCCGATAATCGGTAAAAACTCAATAAGCGGAAAAAGCATCAGCGAATTTTGTGAAGATGATAAGGGAAACATCTGGATAGGAACAGAAGACGCCGGGCTCAATAAATTTAATCCTTCGACAAAAGTGTTTACCCAAAGTCCTGTTGCATCCAAAAACATACATTCGTTATTGTATGATGAGAATCAATTGTGGGTAGGCACATTTTCCGATGGACTCTATGTGATTGATCTTCAATCACAAAAAATAGTATCCTATAAAAACAGGGCATCCGGCAATTCCATAAAAGATGACAATATTTATTCGATATATAAAGACTCATCGGGGAAAATATGGATTGGATCAATGACCGGACTTCAATATTATAACCAGAGATCAAATAATTTTGTAAGGGTACGGGAAGATCTGATAAAAAATCAGGTGAACGATATTCTTGAAGATTATAGGGGTATCCTATGGTTTGCGACTATCGGCAATGGGATTTTCTCATACGATAGATTTTCGGACGAGTGGCAACATTATTCGTCCCCCGTGGATACTCACAACGGCGATTCGGGGCGGTCCGTTATTTGCTTGCTGCAAGACAGGAAAAACAGGCTCTGGATAGGTACCGAAGGAGCCGGGATCAGTATTTTAAATAGAGACGCAAACTCATTTTCTACCGTTATTACTTCTAACACCGGATTACCCAACGATGTCATTTATAAATTAATAGAAGATTCAAGAGGATATATTTGGGGGAGTACAAACAAGGGGATTTTCAGGCTCGATCCCGAAAATATGGATGTTGTCGTCTATACGCATTCGAGCGGGTTACTGGGGGATCAATTCAATTACAAGTCCGGATTTAAGGATTACGCCGGCAAAATATATTTTGGAGGCGTCAAGGGGTTTGTCGCCTTTATGCCCGATGATTTAGGAATCAACGAATACGTTCCGGCTATCGTTCTAAATAGTTTTCAAATTCAGAACAAGGAGGTATCGTTAACGGAAAAGAACTCGCCATTAACCAGTTCCATTATATATACAACCAGTGTCAACATTCCGTACAATGCTTCCGTATTTAGCATAGGTTTTGCCGCCTTGAGCTATACATATCCCGAGGGAAACAAGTATGCATACAAATTAGAGGGACGCGACAGGGAGTGGATTCAGGCCGACCGGGTTCAACAGGTGAACTATACTGACCTGTCCCCGGGAAATTATGTTTTTAAGGTAATAGGAGCAAACAGTGACGGGGTATGGAACGAAGCGGGTGCATCGTTGAAGATAAACATTCTCCCTCCCTGGTACAGGACTTTTTGGGCTTATCTACTTTATATAGTGGTAATAAGCGTTTTTGTATATTATACCATATATAACTTTGTACAAAAAACCAAACGCCGGAATGCGCGATTGTTGAAAGAGCTCGAGAATACCAAAGAAAAAGAGTTATATGCAGCCAAGATTGATTTTTTTACGCACATTACACATGAAATCAGGACTCCTTTGAGTTTGATTAAAATCCCATTGGAAGATGTAATGAAGGAGAAAGACAAACGAGATCCTAATTGGGATAATCTCACTATAATCCAGCGAAATGTGAACAGGTTGTTGAAATTGGTGAATGAGCTGATGGATTTCCGGAAAACAGAGTCTCACGGACTTAGCTTGAATTTTGTAAGAACCGATGTGGTAAATATTGTAAAAGAAACAATCAGCAGGTTCAAGCCAAGTACTGACTCCAAAGAAATAAAATTGGATGCTGTTTTCTCAATTGAAAGTTTATATGCCGATGTCGATCGTGAAGTATTTACCAAGATATTGAGCAATTTGTTTTCAAATGCCTTAAAATATTCCTTTCACGTGATAGAAGTGGAGTTTACACACACCGAAAAAAGTTTTGAGATACAAATCGGCAATGACGGCGACAGAATCTCCGACCAATTTGTAGAGAAAATATTCGAGCCTTTCTTCAAATTAAATAAAAACATACAGGGTACCGGTATTGGGTTGGCATTTGTTAAATCGTTGGTAGAGTTGCACAAGGGAACCATATACTGCGATAATACGAAAGCAGATAGGACTGTTTTCGTGATGACACTTCCTGTAAATCAGGAATATAGTATCGGGATTGACCACGACGAAGAACAAACAGATAGAGTGGATGATGAACAAAGTAATTCATCGAAAAATGAACCGTTTCATGTAAAAAAAACAATCCCTACCATTCTTACGGTGGAAGATAACGAAGAGTTCCGGCAACTTCTCTATAAACAATTAACCGGAAAGTTTCATGTACTTCAAGCACAAAACGGCTTGGAAGCATTGGATATAATGGACAAAGAAAACGTGGATGTGGTTATCTGCGATATCATGATGCCGGTAATGGATGGATTGGAGTTCTGCAAGACACTCAAGGAAAACTTAAAGTATAGCCATATACCTGTAATCCTGTTGACTGCCAAGACCAATATGGAGTCTAAAATTGAGGGAATAAATTACGGTGCCGACGAATATATTGAGAAGCCTTACTCCATTGATTATCTAATGGCCCGCATTGATAATCTATTGGAAAACAGGAAAAAAATCAAGGAAGCGTTCCGCAATTCTCCCGAACTGGCTTATCAGAGCATTACACACTCTAAAGCCGATGAGGATTTTTTACAAAAACTCATACACATTATTCACAACAATCTGGATGAACCAAACCTGAATATCGATAAATTGGCTGAAGAGATGGCTGTAAGCCGTTCAACCCTCTACCGTAAGGTGAATAATGTATCGGAGTTGTCACCCAATGACTTCATATTGCTTGTCAGATTGAAAAAAGCTGCAGAACTTATCAAAGAAAATAAATACTTAATAAACGAAATTGCTTATATGGTTGGCTTTAGCTCTCCCAACTATTTTTCAAAATGCTTCTTTAATCAATTTGGGGTTAATCCGAAAGATTTTTGAACCACATGGGTGAACATTCCTTATACATTTGATTTGACACGAATTTATATTTTTTTGAAACAATAATTAAATACGTTACACTTGGAACTTTCAATCTTTGTAAACAGCAGCAAATTTGACATAAGGCATATTACATCATGAATAATCGGTATATCTTAATTATTATTTCCTTTATTTTCAATCTATCGTTATTTGTAGCAAACGGTCAAGAAATATTAAATCCTGTGCCATTTAATGAAGTCAAATTAGAAGACAATTTTTGGCTTCCAAGATTACATACACAAAAAGAGGTATTAGTACCTTTTGCATTAGATAAAACAAAACCTGCAGTTGAAAATCTAAAACGTACTGCCAATTTTTTAAATGGCATCCCCGATGAGTTACCCTTCCCTCACAGGTTCGTAGCATCCGACTTGTATAAGGTTATGGAAGGTGCCGCCTACTTATTAAAACTATACCCCGATCCTGAACTCGAAGCGGAAATGGACCGCATAATAGATATTATTTCTGAGGCTCAGCAAGATGATGGATATAATTACGAATCTCATGTAACAGGTGTTTCCAAAAACAGAACCAGCGAAATGGGAGAAAAACCCTATTCTTATGTGGTTCATAGTCACGAATTGTATAACATGGGACACATGTATGAGGGTGCAATAGCCTATTATCAAGCTACAGGAAAAGATAAATGGCTAAGAGTTGCAGAAGAGAACGCAAAGCATATCAATAAAGTGTTTTTTGAAGGGGATCCAAACTACAATGATGGCAAACCTGTACTACAAGCTCCAGGGCATGAGGAGATTGAGCTGGCTCTTGTTAAACTGTTCAGAGCTACTGATGATAGTTTATATCTTAAGATGGCAAAGAAGTTCATAGATATAAGGGGAGTAACCTACCGACCTAAAGGCCAGGGTGTGATGTCACCCGAATATGCTCAGCAACATCTCCCTGTAAGAGAACAAACCAGAGCTGTTGGGCATGCAGTACGCGCTACATATCTGTATTCCGGAATGGCCGATGTTAGTGTATATACTCGCGACTCCACTCTACGTCCTGCTCTAAATTGTATTTGGCATAATATTGTAGACACCAAAATGCATATCACCGGCGGTTTGGGTGCCGTACATGGTATCGAAGGATTTGGTCCGGAGTATGATCTCCCTAACAAAGGAGCCTTTAATGAGACTTGTGCTGCAGTGGGGAATGTATTTTTTAACCATAGAATGTTTTTGATGGAAAAAGATGCAAAGTATATGGATGTGGCAGAAATAGCACTGTTAAATAATGTGTTGGCGGGAGTAAATCTCGAAGGTAATAGATTCTTTTACATCAATCCATTAGAAGCAGATGGCATAACACCTTTTAATCACGGTATGAGGGGTAGATCTCCATGGTTCGGGACTGCGTGTTGCCCCTCTAATCTGGCACGTCTGATTCCACAAGTACCAGGAATGATATATGCTACGACTCATAATGAAATCTATTGCTCTTTTTACGCCGGAAGCTCAACTACCCTCAGTTTAGAAAGTGGTAAGGTTGAGCTCGGACAAATTACTGAGTATCCGTTTAGTGAAACTATTAAATGGAAAGTTATACCAGAGAGGGACGGACAAGCTTTTTCCATGAATCTTAGAATTCCTACATGGACAGGTAATCAATTTGTTCCCGGCAAGCTATACTGTTATACCGATAAAGCTGTTACCCAAGAACAACATAACGAAATCAGCAAATGGATTATAAAAGTAAATGGTAAAGAAATAACTACCGATTTGATAAAGGGTTTTGCCAAGATCAACCGCAAGTGGAAAAAAGGCGATATCATTGAGTTATATCTCCCCATGCCACTACAGTTCTCTAAATCCATAGATAAAGTAACCGAAAACAGAGGACTAATATGTCTTACTAGGGGACCGTTAGTTTATGCCGCCGAAGGATTTGACAATGATGACGTATTACCAAATGTTTTTATTGGTGACATACCTGCTACCTTCAACTTATCCACATACTCCGAAGGACTTATGAAGGGTATTCCAAAAGTAGAGATCTCCGCCCGAGAAAAGACGGAGAGTGAAGATAAGGAAATTGAGCTAACTCTTTTGCCCTATTTCGCTTGGAACAATAGAGGTGATGGTAGCATGATGACATGGCTTCCCGAGTCGGCATTCGCCAGACCTTACTTAGATAAGTACATACAGTTGCATGGTAAATTTAAAGGTTTGGAAGCTTCGTATACTTACAGAAGCGATAATTTGATTGCAGTTGCCGACAATGAATTTCCCTCCTCTTCTTCTGATAAAAGGGTAAAACGCTGGACAAGCTGGGGCGAACAAGGAAAAGATCAGTGGGTAGAGATTTCACTTGAAAAGCCTACCGATATTCAAAGTGTTTCTGTCTATTGGTTTGATGATGGTAACGGAACATTAGTACCACAAGAATGGTCGTTAGAATATGAAGAAAATGATAAATGGAATAAATTCTCTCTGTATGTTACTGACTCCTACAATGTTTTTAAAGACCAGTTTAATATGGTACACCCCGCACATCAAATAATTACAAATAAAATACGCCTTTTAATGAAACCTCAGCCTGAAAAAGCTGTAGGTATACTTGAAATTAACATCGAAGAGGTAGAATCAGGTAATTAATACATATTGATACAATTTTGTATTTTATTGACACAATTATTCACCTCTTTACATTCCACTTCTCACATATTTGTTTTCATTAATAGTAGTTTAAAACTGTCGACAACATTGATTTTACTTTAGAATGATTCAAATAATTTTTAAAACTTATCTGCCTATGAAAATAGAATAATCTCCCAAACTGAAAACAATAATCTAAGATCATCTAAGCTTGATTTTTATCTGAAAAACAGTAATGTGAAACCTTTAATTCACTAAATAAATTAAAAGTAAATTTAATATGATAAATTAATATGCAATATGAATTACATAAAATTAGAAAGTGATAGAAAGATTACTTCATCTACAACTCAATTTATCAACAGAAAAGCAAAAATGAAATTATCTATATTAATTGTTACTTTGCTGAGTACAATTAATATTTTTGCAAATTTCAATGGGTTGATTGAATCAAATGAAGTTATAAAAGACTTTGCCATAGAGAAAACAAGTAGTCAACAAAATAAAAGACGAATTACAGGTAAAGTAATGGATTCAGGAAATGTACCCATCATTGGTGCAAACATTATTGAAGCTGGAACAACCAATGGTACGGTAACCGATGTTGATGGAAATTTCACAATGGAAGCCAATGGAGATGGCACATTAATTATCTCATATATAGGCTACCAAGACCTTAAGGTCAACATAAATAACAGGTCAAGGATAAATATAGTTCTGCAGGAAGATACGCAACTATTGCAGGAAGTGGTTGTAACGGGTGTTGCAAAAGGTACACCAAGAGAGAAACTGTCTTTCACAGTAGAAAAGATTAGCGACGAGGTAATAATGGAAGTACCCGGACTCAATGTTGCTTCTACATTATCCGGTAAGATGCCGGGTATAAAGGTGTTTTCTACTACCGGTAACCCAATGGATGAGCCGGTTATCCAATTAAGAGGAACGACATCATTTACCGGTTCCGATCAGCCCCTCATTATTATTGATGGTATTGTAACTTCAGGTGTGTTGAAGGATATAAACATGGAAGATGTGGCAAGCATTGAGGTTATTAAGGGATCTGCTGCAGCTTCTTTCTACGGATCAAAGGCAGCAGGCGGGGTTGTGAATATTATCACAAAACGGGGAAGTAGTTTAGAAGACGGTACATCACGCGTTTCGATAAAAAGTGAGATAGGGGCTAATTTTATTGGATTCTTGCCATTAAGAAGCACAGCACATGGACATTTAGTGGATGCCAACGGAAATCCAACAAGAGGAGTGCTCGATGAAGACCAAATATGGGACAATAAATATAACATGGAGAATGATGCTTTTAAAGATTTTTTCATTCCCAGAGTATTTAATTCAACTACAGCAGGGTTAACAAGTAGATCAAGAGATGGCGATATGAACTATTATGCTTCAATTCAGTATACACACAACCCCGGAGTAGTGCGTGATCTGGATGGGGTAAAACGTAACAGCTTCAGAATTAATCTTGATAATAAAATATCAAATACTGTTTCTTTGAATATGTCTAACTTGTATGTAAGAACAATAAACGACCGTCGTTCTATAAATTTCGACGATATATACTACTCAGATCCTAATGCAAATTTTTTTGCAGATAATCTGGATGGTACTCCGTTTAAAGTAAATCCGAATATTGTATCCACTCGGAATAATATCAATCCATTATACGATGTAAATAACAAGATTCAACGGGGTACGGCAAACCGTTTCTTAGGTAGCTATGGTCTTAGATTTATGCCGGCGTACTGGGCAACATTCAATGCTAATTACAGTGTTGATTTCTTCCATTATCAAGATGAGGATCTCACTCCAAAGGGTAGATTATTAGTAAACTATCCTGATGGAAGTACACGCCATGACGGGTATGTTTATAAAGGCTCCGGAAATTCATTCAAGCATAATATGGAGTTAAGTGGGTTATTAACAAAAGCATTTGGCGATTTAAATTCTACTTTGAGACTTCAATATTTATATGAGGATCTTAAGTCTGAAGGATTATGGGGCAATGGTTCTAAACTTGCCGTATCGGGTATGAACAATACCTCACTTGAATTGGCCGATCCTGAAACAAGAGACCACTCATCGTGGGGAAGCCGTATAGTCTCTAACAGTTATACCGCTGTAGGAAATCTCGATTATAAAGGCAAATATATATTAGATGGATTAGTGAGAAGAGATGGCGCATCGGTTATTGGAGACGATAATATGTGGCAGACATATTATCGTATATCTGGTGCATGGAATGTAACCGAGGATTTTGAAATTCCATATTTCCAAATGTTCAAACCTCGCGTATCATATGGAACTGCGGGTATACTTCCTGCTTATGGTGCCAAATACGAAACATTTTCTCTAAGCAACGGAACATTATATGGAGGTGCACAATTAGGAAATGCAAGACTAAAACCAGCACTATCACAGGAACTTGAGGTGGGACTTGATATGCGTATATTAAATAAGTTCGATTTAACTTATAACTACTCACATAAAAGAAATACAGATTTGCCTTATGTTATGACGGTGTCGGGCGTAACAGGTTTCCAATTCCAAAATATAAACGTTGGTGAATTCTTTGTGCACAGCCACGAAGTTTCTTTAAATGCAAACTTAATTCAGAATAAGGATTGGAGATGGGATGCAACCCTAACTTGGGATAAGCTTGAGGAATATGTTGGAGAGCTTGGAAGACCCGATTTCTTCATAGGGTATGCCAAGATTGCTGCTCATGAAAAATATGGCAATTTGTACTCAAGTAAGTTTGCAACATCCCTCGATGAGGTAAGAACAAGCACTCTTATAAAGCCGGGACAAACAGCTGAAGATGTTTTCACCATTAATAATTACGGTTATGTAGTGAGAAAGGATCTGATAGGTACAAGAGATGAAGCAAAGATGTCTATATTGGATGAAAATGGAGCAACTTCACAGAAAGAGTTCATCGGTAATATGATACCCGACTTTAATGTCAATCTAATGAATGTTCTTAATTATAAGAACTGGATGTTCTACTTCACCCTTTCTTGGCAACAAGGAGGAGTACTGTATAATAATACAAAAGTGTACATGTCGTTTGCAGGAAGAAATGCTGCTTTCTGGGATATGTCGGAGCGTTCTTGGGATCAAAAGAAATCAATGACCTATGCAAACCAGCACTCAAGGGCTTCTTTTACAGAGGATGCAAGTTTCTTGAAGATGAGAGAGATGTCTTTGAATTACAATGTAACAAGACAGCAATTAAGCAGGTTGGGTATTAATTTCATAAACGGCATCAAATGTGGAGTCGTGGGCAGGAATCTGTTTACACTAACCAACTATTCCGGACCTGACCCCGAAACAAGAACAGTCGAAGGTGGTACGCTGATAGGATCTGATACACCAAAGTATCCTTCAGACATTAGAACAATTACAGGTACAGTAACCATTGAATTTTAATTATTATAATTATGAGAAAAATAATATATATATCATGTATAATATTCTTGTATTTGACCGCTTGCGAACCATATTTCTCCGGCTTAGATATCAAGAATGATCATCAACCGGATATTGCAACGGTAATGGGAGATATTAATCAATATCCATCTCTGATTGGTGGAGCCTACAACAATTGGTGGCACCATATGCTGGCAGCAAATGATGGAGATACCTGGACTTTTGCTACAAACTCAGATGCAATAACCGCAGGTGCAGGTAACTGGAACCTCCCGGCCTTCTATTATCGTAGGGATTATGAAAAGCCAATGATTAATAATACGGATCAAAATGCCGGATTCCCTAAGACTTTATGGTACAACCATTATGGTAAAATAAGTACCGTAAGGAATATGTTGGCTATGATTCAAGAAAAGGAACTTGTTTATAGAGAAGATAATAAAGATCAAACCTATAAGATATTAGCTAATTGTTACTTTTTAATGGGTTCTTTTTACACAGAGTTAAGCTTATTATTTGATAAATGCTTTTTAATAACCGAAGAGACAGACCTGAGAAATATAACTGCAGAAGATATTAAGCCGGCTTCTGAAGCAAAAGATTTAGCTCTTGATTATTTAGATAAATGTATCGAAATATGCAATACGCAAAGTTTTACAAACTTCTCAGGTTTACTGCCGTCAGATGTTGTTGGTAACAATACAAAACTGCGTCAATTCGCTAATTTCATGGCTGCAAGAGCAGAGGCATACCACCCCAGAACTAAGGAAGAATACGCCTCTGTAGATTGGAATAAAGTGAAAGGTTATATAGATGACGGACTTGCAGTGGATATAAAAGCTCTACTGCCATTGCAAGGTTGGGAAGTGTGGTCATATGCGGCAGCTTCATGGCCGGGGGGAAATCAATGGGGAAGAGTTGGTCTGAGGGTAATAAATATGATGGCAGAGCCAGGTGATCCCGGTGCAATATGGCCCCTACCTACCGATTTTGGCCAAGGGGCTACATTGCCGGAAGCAAGCTCTCCCGACTACAGGTTAGGAACCGACTTTCAGTACTTTCCTGATGTTAATTCACCAACAGGAGGTTTAACATACGATGGATATGCAAAATATAGCTCATATGTTTTAAATAGATTTTCGGAAACAGGCCAACAATCGGGTGAAGGAGAGTTGTATTTTTTCACCAAAGCGGAGTCCGACCTACTGTATGCTGAAGCAGCATTGCAAACTTCAGAAAACTCTAAAGCAGTTGAATTGGTAAATCTTACACGGGTAAATCGTGGTAAACTGAACGATATAGACGCAACTTCAACAAAAGATGAGATATTAGAAGCAATCTATTATGAAAGGTTTGTTGAATGTGGTTATGCATATACAGTTACACCGTTCTATGACAGACGTCGTACTCCAATTGATAAGTTTCAATTGACAACCAGATCTTTCCGTCAGCTGCCAATACCTGTGCTCGAACTCAACTTCTACGATATTCAATCTTACACATTTGGAGGGGAACAAGACAGAAATGACAAATATGAATTTTAAAATGAAGAGTTAAATAAGAAATCATATGAAAACTATAAGAATAATATCTTTAATAATCTCCCTGATATTCGTTATGTCTTGTGACAGATCAGGAATATTTGAAGAATTCCAAAATTCAACCCCATGGGAGTTTCATGTCCAAGTATTTAGCGATGATAACATGACACAGCCGGTAACAGATGTTGTAGTAAATATCTACAAAACATCTCAAGACCGGGATAACAATATAAACATATTTTTAACTCGTAACACTAATGCTGATGGTAAAGCAGTATTCACTTTAAAAGATTTTGAGCCTGGTCTAGATGCTGAGAAATCTAAAGGAATATATTATTTAAAAGCAGCTAAGGGTAATTTGGTTAAAAATGAAACTACTCGTTATCTTCTGATGAACGATGGTCAAACTCACCACAATATTGTGCTTAAATAGTATTTAATAATTAAACCATTGTAGAGCCGATTGCATAATTGGTTCTACAATGGATTAAAGTTTTTTAATTATGCACATAAGATTACTATTAGCGTTATCTGTAATTATTTTTGTATCCTGTGTTAAAAACCTTGAAAGCAGTGACTCAAAGTCTGATTTGGATATCCATGTTGTGGATCAATTAGGCGAAATAGTCGAAGGTGCAACAGTAGAATTATACAGATCGGTCGAAGATAGAAACTCCGGAAGGAATATTATAATCGCAAAAATAACCGGAAAAAAGGGAATGGTCGGATTCTCTGCAAAAGAAATTAATAAAAACAACAAACCATTAGAAGAAATAAATGGTAAATATTATCTTAACTTATTTAAATATAACCAGCGACAACAGGCAGAGACAGAGTTTATTAACTTTGTTAAAGACAAAAATATCAGTCAATCAATAATTCTGGAAAATGCCAATGCCGAAACTATAATAGTGAAAGTGGCAGTTGTATATGAGAACCCGGTTATACAACCCCAAAACAAAAGACTACATGAAATATTTATTACTCCGGGATATACTTTTAGCTGGAACGATCCGGCAATTCTCTCGCAGAACTACGAAAAAGCATTAGAAGAGGTTTCTGGTTATACAGTAGACTATCAAGTGGTACAAGAAATTGATGCGAATCAAATGTTTACATACTTGAAAAATGATCCGCAAAAAAGACCACTAACTGTTGAGGAGGTTTCAAAGTATCTTGATGAAGACAACTGGAACACCTTTAAAACAGTAGGCACATCATACGATTACAACAGAATGGTTAAACACTATGGTTTTGATGAGATGCGCGACAAGGATGAAATTCACGAAGTGTGGGTTTGGACTTTTCCCTATGGTGGAATGTGGGAGTCTCACATGATGGGCGAGGGTGCTTTCTGGATTAACTCTCAACCCAACGAAAATCCGTCGTGCAAGGAGTTGCTAAGCATAATGGGATTAAACTATGAGCGGGATCTGGCATGTGCGTTAGAGAGCTACGGTCATCGTTTTGAGTCCACCATGATGAAAGTTTATGGATGGTGGGATTATGATAATAAACCTCACGCGAACGACCTGACAACATGGGAGTTGTTTTCTGCATATGGATTAAGGTATGACAAGTATGAAAAGCACATGTCGCAAGTTGGTAATGTACACTTTCCTCCAAATGGACTTGAAGATTATGATTTTGGTAATGAAACCTATATTATGAGTTATGTGGATGACTGGTTGAACTATCCGTATTTAAGAAGAACAGAGCCTAAGTCGGTTAATAGAAAAGAATGGGGTAACCCGGACGGCTCTTGGCAATTGGGATGGATGAAATACTATTTATCCCACCTGCCACATTACAAGGGAATAAACTCTAATGATGGAAAATTAAATAATTGGTGGCACTACGTGGTAGATTATAACGGTGCAATTAAAAAACAAAACATTCAATGAATATGATTATCACAAGAAAGCTTCAAAGCCTCAGTTTATTAATATTCTATACATTTTCATTGTTGAGTGAACAGTCGCCAAATGCAATAATATTTGATAATAAGGGTCCATTAATGGCTCACACGGCAATACCAAACATGCAAGTACCTAAAGAATTGCCGTTAATTTCATATCAAATAGGCAATAGGGAATATTCAACTACAGTTGCCTCTGAAATAATTGATATATCTTTTTCTGCAGAACCATTTGATTATGGTGTTAAAGGGAAAATAAGATTTAGAAACAGCTCAAATGATACAATAAATCTGCATAACATAGTACCACTGGGGCGTAACGAAGAGCATGTTTATATAACCGGGAAAGGGTCGCACGGTTTGTCTCGCTCACATCTGTTCAGACAGGGATACCAACCGATAAATATAATACTACCCGACAATTCATGGGAGTTAGGTTTCACATGCGCAGAGACCGATGGCGAAAATAACATTGTAGCGCTCGTTCGTAGAGATAATAAAAGTTTGAAAGATGGCATGTTAAGACGTTTTGAAACAACACTATACCCCGGTGGGGCAATTGAATATAACTTCTGGTTAGATAAATATCAAGGTAATTGGCAAAACGGCATGAGATTAATCTTTCAAGAAAGATATCTATATGATGTACCAGTAGGTGGATTCAATAATTTGTTGATGGAGAGAGAAGATTTGAAATGGATTCAAAGTTGCTATTCGGCAAATCTTATGATGACCTGGGACAAACGTTACTACGACTTTACCGATGGACAATTCCATATTAAAGAGCACCTCGAAAAAATGAAGAAACTGATTGGCGGATATGATTTATACGGAATCTGGCCTACATGGCCTGCATTAGGTATGGATCAGAGAAACCAGTGGGATATGTTTCGCGACCTGCCCGGCGGGTTTAATAAACTTAAGGAGATCTCAGAATTATGCCATCAAATGGGTAGTTATTTTTTTCTGTGTTATAACCCGTGGGATGAGAGTACCCGTTCAGACGAAGGTCATTTTGACGGCTTGACCAATATAACTCGCATCGCAAACATAGATGGTTTTGTTCTTGATACAAGAGGGGGGTCGAGCATTGAACTACAAGATGCAGCAGATGCTGCACGTGATGGAGTGGTTATGTATAGCGAAGGCATGGCGGTTCCGCGAGACATGCAAGGAATAGTATCCGGTAGAGTTCACAATGCTCTATATTACCCTCCTATCCTTAATTTAAACAAATTTATAAAGCCCGAATTTGCTATATTCAGAGTAGCCGAGGAGGCGCACGAACCTATTAGAAGGGAATTTAATCTCTCATTCTTCAACGGATACGGCACAGAGATAAACAGTTTTCCAGCCGGCAGATTTGAGTGGTCTGATGATCAAATGCGTTATTGGGGTAGACTGCTTCAGATTCAGCGTGAGAACAGCGGCAACTTTTTGCAAAGTAGCTATACTCCGTTGCTGCCAACACTTGTTGACAGCATATTTGTAAACGAATGGCCCGGTGAATCAAAAACTATTTATACCATATTCAATCTCCATTCCGGAGGCTTCAGAGGCAACCTCTTTGAGTTAAATGAAACAGATGACAATAACCATTATGTTGATCTTTTTCATCACGAAGAGTTACAGATTGATATAGTGGGTGATAAAAAATATATGCCTGTAAAACTTGATGGATTCAACTCATTCGATTTAGGAACCAACAATGAGGGCTCTGTATCTGCAATTGCCGCATTTTCTAAACTTCTTTCCGTAGAGCTTTCAATGGGCGATGCATTAGTTTTCTCAAGTAAGAATGGAGATAGCATTCGTATTTGGGCGGGTAACCCATCATATGAAAAAAGCCCTGCAGTGTTTGGAATTGAAGAGCAATCTGTTAAATTGCTTTCCGTATTCCCAAATCATGAAGGTAAATTTGTAATTCAAGTATTAGAGAACGATGAGTTGATTGATGAACGCATCGTAAATATAAAACCAGGTACGGCACGACTCATTTCTGAACCCGAAATAACGCCAAGAACTTCTAAAGCTCCTGAGGGTATGGTTTTAATACCATCGGGAATCTTTAAATGCGACAACTATCGCACGGGAGATAACTTTATAAATTACCCCGAAAGTCCAACAGTAGAGGGAGAAGAGGTAGTTATGAGTAAGTTTTTTATGGATAAATACCCTGTTACCAACAAGCAATACAAAGACTTTTTAGTTGCAAGTGGATATAAGCCAAACGACACAACCAATTTCCTTAAACACTGGACAAACGGTAGAATTCCCAAAGGAATGGAGAACTATCCTGTGATCTATGTAACTCTCGAAGATGCTAAAGCATATGCACGATGGAACGGCAAACGCCTTCCATCGGAAATAGAATGGCAATATGCAGCGCAAACAGAAGATGGCAATGAGTGGCCGTGGATACAAGATACACCCGTTGAGAGAGAGGAGGAGTTTATAACAAGTACACTTTCTGTATGGAAGATAAAAGGAATAGAATCAACCCGTTGCAATCTGGGTGATGGTTCATTATATCCGGTAGGTAAATACAAGGAGGGAGTTAACCCCTACGGGCTATACGATTTGGTTGGCTCTGTATGGCAATTAACAAATGATCAGTACGATAATACCACATACAAATACATAATGGTTAAAGGAGGAAGTTACTTTTTACCCACCTCAAGTTTCTGGTATGTACAAGGCGGGCCTCGTGAGCTGAACTTCAGACAGTATCTGTTACGTGTTTCTCCATCATTTGAAAGAAAAGCTACTGTTGGATTTCGATGTGTTAAAGATACACTTTAACTAAAAGACAAAAACAATCAAATATTTATAAGAATTTAGAAGTTATGAGAAAAGTTAATTTGTTATTTCTGTTATTGTTCATTGTGATAATAACAAGCTGCAATCAAACTAAATCAGAACAACAATCAATAGATTTGTACATGAATAACCGTTCACCATTAATCACAAAACCATTTATGGAACTTCCATTGGGAGCTGTAAGACCTGAAGGATGGCTCAAAGACCAATTATATAAGATGAAAGATGGAATGACAGGTCATCTAGATGAACTCTACCCTGAAGTGATGGGCTCCAGAAACGGATGGCTTGGAGGCAACGGAGATGTTTGGGAAAGAGGTCCTTACTGGATAGACGGATTAGTTCCTTTGGCATATATACTCGATGATGAGGCTCTTAAAGCTAAGGTTCAACCCTGGATTGAATGGACATTGCAGAGCCAAACAGATGATGGATACTTCGGACCTTCAGAAGATCACGAACCGGAAACAGGACTACAAAGAACAAACTCCAAGGATTGGTGGCCAAAAATGGTTGTCCTAAAGTTCATGAAACAATATTATGAGGCAACACAAGATGAGCGTGTCATTCCTTTCATGACAAACTATTTTAAATATCAATTGCAAGAGCTTCCCGAGACTCCGCTAAATAATTGGACAAGGTGGGGACAGTTTCGCGGTGGGGACAATTTGATGATTGTTTACTGGCTTTATAACATTACAGGCGATGAATTTCTATTAAAGCTGGGAGATATAATAACAGAACAAACGACTGACTGGACAAACTCGTTTGCCGACGGTAATATGCTCAATAGCTTATTCAGTGTACACTGTGTAAACCTTGCTCAAGGAATGAAACAACCGCTTATAAGGTACCAGGCAACAAAAGACACAATGCATATTGATGCTGTTAATAAAGCCTACACCGATTTAAAAAGAGCACACGGTTGGCCTAACGGGTTATATGGTGCCGATGAACTTCTGCATTACGGAAATCCAACTCATGGATCTGAGCTATGTACGGCTGTTGAGCTGATGTTTTCTTTGGAAAAGATGATCGAAATTACAGGTAATGTTTCGTGGGCCGACTGGTTAGAAAGAATTGCTTTTAATGCTCTTCCAGCACAAGTAACTGATAACTTCGACGCACGCCAATACTACCAACAGCTAAACCAGGTTGAAGTTTCAAATCACCCACGAAACTTTGTTACCTCCTACAACGGTACCGATCAACTATTTGGTTTGCTGACCGGATACCCTTGCTGTACCTCAAACCTGCATCAGGGTTGGCCTAAGTTCACAAAACATCTATGGTATGCATCTGATGACAACGGATTAGCTGCACTTGTTTACTCTCCAAATACTGTTACCGCAAAAGTAGGAACAGGTGTTACAGTGAGCATTCAAGAGAAAACCAACTACCCTTTTGAGGAAGAAATTACTTTCGAGTTAAATATTATTGATGACGTAGAGAAGGTTGAATTCCCAATTCATCTTAGAATACCTGAGTGGTGCGAATCGGCAACAATTAAAATCAACAATGAAGTTTGGTCTCAAAGTGAAGGTAACCAACTTGTGAAAATCAACCGTGAATGGGAGTCGGGTGATATAGTAGAACTAATATTGCCCATGCATGTAAATATTTCACGCTGGTACGAAGGCTCCGCAGCTGTAGAAAGAGGACCACTTTTATATGCATTACGAATGGAGGAAAACTGGACAAAAGTTGAGAGTGATAATCCCAGATATGGTAAATGGTATTACGAAGTACACAGTAATACTCCTTGGAATTATTGTCTGAAAGAAGAGTCTATCAAAAAAGAAAATATTTCAGACCACTTTCAGGTAATTAAAAAAGGAATGAATGGATTTCCATGGAACGTTCAAAATGCACCAATACAAATTAAAACTAAGGGAAAGCGAATGAAAGAATGGCAACTTTACAATGGCTCTGCCGGACCACAACCATTCAGCGTTCAATACCAAATAGAAATGATGCCGGAAGAGGAAATAATTTTGATACCCTATGGCTGTACCACATTGAGGATTACAGAGTTTCCCGTTACAAGAGAATAGAATTGGTCCACGACCACGGGTCGATGAAACCACTACTTTCAATCCTTATTACGCTTGGGACAACCGTGACGCTGGGCAAATGAAAGTATGGGTTGACTTGTCTGCCCAAGCACTCAAATCGTTCGAAATCAACACTGCAGAAGAGAAGGGCCCGCAAGAAAGGCCGGATCATGATCTTTTGAAGATCATCCGACGATACCCTCCTTGGCAGCGCGGAGCATTTCTTTGGCCACTTTGGTAAACCGGTACTGGTAATCGAAATCCACCTTTCGTTGCGCCGCCTTGCTGCCGGCATTTTTCAGGGTGGTCCCCAGGCAGGAGAAGAGGATGTCCCCCGAAGATAAAATGGTTTTTTCAGTTATTTTTTCACTACGGTGAGTATTCCATTGTCCACACCCGCTGAAAGATCAATCGTGAAGAGGTAGGCAGAACCTGTTTCCAGCATGATGCCGGTCGCAAGTCCGAGATTCCCGTTGTCGCGGCCGTTGTTTCCGTTGCCCACGAAAACGATGTCACTATCGGTGGCGAGGCTTTGGCTTCTGAATTCTCCCCCCCAGTCCTTCTGGTGGAAGAACTTGAAGTTAATTTCCGAGGTATTCACCGTCTCACCGGCCACCAGGGTCAGCTGGTACTTTTTGTTTCCCACGGGAGCCATGCAGAGCGCGTTGGGAGGTGTCCAGCCCACATGGTTGGAGATGTAGGAGGGTTTCCCCACCTGATCGCCGATGACCCAAATGGTTCCGGTGCCGTCGGGTTGGAGCGAGGCATAGTTGGCACCCGACAGCACTTCCACCCTCAGCCAGTTTAGTACCAGGTTTGCCGTTACGCGGTATTTCCCGCTGATGGGCAGGAAGGTTATCTTGTCCCCCTCTGCCACAAAGTAGTCCGGATCAATCCACCAGTCCGTCATGCCTTCAAAAGTAATTTCACCTCCTTGGGTGAGATCGATATCGATCCGGTAGTTGTCTTTGTCCACCATGCTCATCTTTTGCCCGTTCAGCACCAGTTCAAAGAAAGGACCGGTTTCAAATGTCCTTGCGTTGAACGTCACGCTGTAGGTGCCGCCCGCGGGACTTGCGTAGGGAATCTCGCTCCTGCTCCCCTCGACAACGGCTGCTACACCCTCATCCCAGCCAAATACCATCTCTCGTCCCTTCTCGTCCACCACCGGGGTTTTGATATAGGCCGGCAACTCGGAGGAAGGGAAGGCTTCCGTGGCCGTGTACTCATCCGGCCGACCGGTGGGAAGCATGGGATAGGACGCATTGAGGGTCACCAGGATAAGGTAAGGATAGGGAGCCAGTTCTACCGGGACATCAAAGCTCCGGGAAGCTTTTTTCAGGGTGGTATTCACCAGGACGAACTCGAGCGTGGCGGTTCCATCGGGTATGCCTTTCCTGTAGGGCACCTCTATGGTGCCGGAATAGGTTCCGTTCTCTTTTGTACGGATGGTTGTCCTGGAGACTTCTTCCTCACCGTAATAGAAGATGGCCGTCAGCGTGGAGAGCGGTACATCGTCATTGACCGTTACCTCGAACGGCAGAAGGTCTCCAAAATGCACATCGGCAAACTGGTTCTCGATCTGTATGGTTGGGTTCCCTTCCTGTTGTGGCGCCACAACTTCGTTGGAGCAGGAAATCAGGAGAGAGGAAACCGCGATTATGAAAAGCCATTGTTTTATTTTCTTTGTGTTCATAGGGTTGCAGTTTTTTATTTTTTCCATCGATAAGATATCACAGATTTGGCCGGCACGTCATAGGCGAAATGATTTTTTCCGTCGTCAAGGGTGATCACCTTGTTCGCGGCAGTACTGTTGAGCAGCACCACGGCGTAGGTGCCGTCGCTATTTTCAAATGCAGAATGGTAGAAGCCGGAATCCGAGAAGCCCGAGGTGCCGATGCGTACTGCTCCCGGTTTTACCACCGATGATAGATGTCCTACGATGTAGTAATGCGAATTGCGGGTGATGGTGGAGTAGTTGGAGCGATCAATGTCGACGGCCCCGTAACAGGTCTGGCACCCGCCTTCACGGTTGGGGCCGCGGTCGGTGTCGAGCATCAGATTCCAGACGATAACCCCCTTGCTCCAGTTGTTAACCGTTCCTAGTGCCACCTCCCTCATGTCGTCGATCAGGCGGTTCTCGAGGTTCCGACCGTTGTTCCACGTGCCGATGGAGGTCTCCGTGAAGACCAGCTCTTTGTCGGGACGCGACTGATGGATGAAGTTCAGCTCCTCCCTGTTCCCGCCGTAGTTGTGGTAGGCGGCTCCCGCAATGAAACGGGCCGCTTCATCGTCGGCATAGATCTTCAGAGGGAATTGTCCTTGATCGGCGTTTTCCGCTTTGTCGCTGTCGTAATTGTAGTTGTGGTCGTAAACGTAGATCTTTGTCGTTAACCCTGCCGCAGCCATTTTCGGCCCCAGTGCGTTCTTCACGAAATCGCGTTGCTCCTGCCAGGTCATATAAAGTGATGCGGAATTCCCCCTGTTGAGCGGTTCGTTTTGCGGGGTCACCGAGTAGATCTTGATTCCCTCAGCTTCGAAAGCGCGAATCCACTTCACGAAGTAATCGGCATAGTCGCCGTAAAAACCGGGATTGAGCCGACCGTTTGTCCATGAGTTGAACGGCTGGAGATCGGTAAGGTTATTCACCTTCATCCAGCGGGGAGGAGTCCAGGGTGACCCCATGATCTTTATGTTCGGGTTGATGGCCAGGATCTCCTTCAGGACGGGGATCACGTAGTCTGTCTCCTCCTGTGTGAGGGCGAAATTTTCCATCCCGGGCGTGTCGCAGCAGGTGTACTCGCTCAAGGAGAAATCGGAACAACCGATGGAAATACGAATGTAACTCTGTCCCATCCCCTCAGTTTCGGAAAAGGTCTCCTTGAGAAACTTGGTGCGGTTCTCCGGCTTCATCTTCAATAAATTAAAGGCAGACGATCCGGTCACTGCTGCGCCAAAGCCATCCATGGTCTGGTAGCGCGTGCCGGGGTCAAGCCTCAGGGTTGAAGGCGACATATTGTCCCGTTTACTGAAACCGACGGTTTGTTTTTTAAAGTCCTGTGACCGGGTGTTGGTGGTGATGTAAATGGTCACGTCCTCCTTCACGGGCTGCTCCGGCTCCGGGTGATCGCCGCCGTTATCCTCCTTGCATGTGTCGCCACAGAACGAGAAGCCGAACAACAGCGATATCAGCAGAAATGTCACTTTTAAATGGGTTTTTATCTTCATAGGATTGTATTTTTACAGACTAGAGTGTAACTTTTTCAATATGTACCGTATGGTTATTCAGATTGATCGTAAAGCGGTAATTGGCCGATTCCACCACCGGATCATTCGCTCCGTTAGGAATATCCCAGTTGTTGTCTCCCTTGATAATCTGCATGCCGGTGAAGGTAAATTCACCAGCTTTCTTCTCGTTTCCCCATCCGGTGTTCTCGAACGGCTTGAATCCGGCGTAGTGGTCGTGATCGCCCGGTGTGTAAAAGGTTCCCTGGAAAATATCTTCACCGATCCTGCGCATCAGTACGTAGTTCAATACATTCCCAAAGCCCCAGTCGGTATGAGTTCTGCCTCTCCCGGGGTAGGTGGAGGCGATCTCTGCCGAGGTAACGTTTGTAGGGTATCCCAATCCCCATCCGCACACCAGCAGGTAGTCGGGATAAGAGGGATTGTCCACTCCCACGAAGATGTTCCTACGAACGGGATTGTAGTAAATGGTGTAATCTCCTGTTTCACCCAGGAAGGTGACTTTATCCGCGGCGATTCGTTCAAAGAAATCCGGATTATACATGTTCCGGGTGTCTGCCAGCTCTCCGAACACGGGGTAGGTGGCACCTTTCTTCAGGTTGCGTTTCAGCATGCGGAATGATTCTCCGCCGATATCACTGCCCGAGAATTTGCTCAGGGCCAGGTCAATATCACTGAGCATGCTCCCGGAGGTGTTAACGCTGAAGGCAAACCCGTCGAACAGGAATTCTTTGGTATAGTCGGCATGGGTCGCATAAGCGAAAGCCGACTCACCCGATTGACTGATCATTCCTATCTTGCCTCCCACGTTGCCGTATACATCGCCCGTGTAGTCAATGCTGTTGTCCGCGTTGAGCTTTTCGGCGATCCGGAACCGGAAGGAGGTGTCGTAGGTCAGGCCGTCTGCCTGAAACCTGTTTTTGTCCGCAAGCTGAGGCGTCAGGATGGCAATGTTGCCATTGTCTGTTACCAGGTAAAGTCGGTTGTAGACGGGTCGTTTTCCGGTAAGGCCGATGATCTGATGTGAAGCTGTCCCTTTCAGCACATTTTGGGCCATCAGGTTGACCTGTACAACCGCATTATCGGACTGGTTGCTTAAGAGTGGCACAAAGATCGAGTGGGATACATCGTGCAGGGTACCACCAACAGGTATTTCGCCTGAAGCCAAGACCCTGCTGTCGGAAATGATCTCATAGGTCAGTCCTGAAAGGTTGGTGGCCGGGTCGGTGATCTTCGCCGTGAGTGTAATGGAATCACCGAAGGTAAATGCAGCGGGACTCACCGCTGCCGATTCTATCACCGGGGTTGATTCTTTTTTAGGACCATATTCTTCATCATTGCAAGATATAAAAAGCAATGTGGTTAATCCTGTTATTATCAATATCTTATGTGTGAAACTCATAGTTGTCTCCTAATTTATGTGTAACATGAATGTTTAGTAGCCCGGGTTTTGCACCAGGTTGGGGTTTTGATCCATCACAGCCTGCGGGATGGGCAGGACGTAGGAGAGGCTGGTGTAGGGCATTGTCTGTGCCGGACGTCCTTCGTCCTTGTCAAATACGGTGTTCATCACTTCTTCTACCTTGTTGAGGCGAACTAGGTCGAACCATCGATGTCCTTCCAGCGCCAATTCAAGGCGGCGTTCCTTGAGGTACGCCTGCGTGATGGATTCTTTGTCAGCAGCAGCGGATGCGGGGAGACTGTTCAGTCCGGCGCGGGTACGCGTACGGTTGATGATTTGCGCCGCTTTGTTGTAGTCCCCTTTGTCGATCAAGGCCTCTGCTTTCAGCAGCAGGATATCGGCATAGCGCAGTTTGATGATGCTGTTGTAGCCGCTCCGGCATTTGTACATGAACGCATAATTGTTTGCCGGGTAGTACATGTTCCAGTCGCATTCGTAGAAAACCACGGTTTGTTGGTAGCGTTTGTCACCGGGCTCGCTGTTGAAGGTACGGATCAGGTCACGTGAAGGGGTAATCCATTTCAGGAAATCGAACCAGAACGACCAGTCGTCGAGCTTGCGCCCGAACATCCAGGTCACCCAGTTGGTGTTTCCCGGGAAGAACTGGGCTTCGTAGATAGTCTCCCGGCTGTTTCTCATCTTTGCTTCTATCGCCTTATTCGCCTGGGAAGGGGGGGCGTTGGGATCTGTCAGCACCACATCGAACAGATCACCGTAGTTCGCTTCCAGTTCAAAACCATCGACTTCCAGTTCATCGGCATATTGGATGACCTTGTCGTAATCACGCAGGGGCTTTTCGGCATATACTTTTGCCAGCAGGGCCCGAGCCACCGATTTAGAGAGTTGAGTTTTATCCTGCACGTTGTTGTCGGGTGCATACTGCAGGCCCTCCAGTAAATCCTGTTCTATTTGTTGGTAGATGGTCAGTGCATCGGTTTGAGCCGGGAAGTAAGCCGGATATACCTCTTTGATCGTACCCGCCGTGATATCACCTGCGACGGTGGTCACCAACGGTATATTTGCCCATATACGTACCATGTCGAAATAGACCATACCTCTCAGAATTTTAGCTTCGGCTTTGTACTGTTTTCTTTCCGCCTCAGTGAGTGAACTGTCCTTTACGCTGTCCACATAGACGATCATTTTATTGGCTTGGGCAATGTTCCCCATGTGCATGTTCCAGTCTCGGTTAAGCGTGGTGCTTGATCCTTCGATGGAATTCACCTCGAAAGGTGTTGTCTCGTTGTTGGGTGCGCCCGCGTAGGCGTTGTCTGAATGAGCTTCGGCCAACAGGAGCATATCGAGGTGCCAGTGTTCCTGCCCGTTCCTGAACAGGTTTAGGAGTGTTTGTCGGTGCGATATCACAGCGGCCTTGTCTTTAAAGACCACTGTCACACTATCCTGTTCCATTCCTTCGGTCACGTCGGAGTATGTATCCAGTGGATCATAATCGAGCGAACAGGATGCCAGAAGAGCGGCGATACAGATGAATAATAATAGATATTTTGTCTTCATTGATTCTTTGGTTTAAAATTCAAGATTTAGTCCAAACAAGATGGTTCTGCTGTGAGGATAAGTACCCCAGTCGATACCTTGTACGGCACCACTGTCCCCCCATTGATTCACTTCGGGGTCCATCCCCTTGTAATTGGTCAGGGTGAACAGGTTGCTGAGCGTTACATAGGGCTGCAAACGCGATATGCCGGTCCGCTCCAGGAAGGATCCGGAGAAGTTATAGGAGAGCGTGACATCTTTCACACGCAGGTAGCTTCCGTCTTCAATAAAATAGGTAGACGGCTTCATGTCAAATCCCGCCTTGGGAATAGTGGTGAACTGGCCGGGTGTGCGCCAGCGTCTCAGTACCTCTACCGATTGGTTCTTCAGATCGTACATGCCCTGCACATCGGCCTTGGAGGCATTGAAGATGTCATTGCCTACCGATCCCTGAAGAAAGATGTTCAGTCTGAATCCCTTGTATGATAAGTAGTTGGTGAAACCGAAGGTGAAGTCAGGGTTAGGGTCACCGATATAGGTGCGGTCCGTTGAGGAAATCCTGCCGTCTTCGTTCAGGTCGCGGTACATCAGTTCACCGGTTTCGGAATCCACACCGTCGCTGATGTATCCGTAGAAGCCACCGAGTGCACGTCCTGGCTCGTTACGAACTACTCGTATCAGGCGGAGGGCGTCGGTAGTTTCAGCATCGTAATAGATTTGCTGAAGCGCTAGCTTTTTCAGCTTGTTCCGGTTGAAGGAAATATTGAAGTCTGAGTTCCAGTTGAACGCTCCGGTCAGGTTGCGTGAGTTCAGGGCAAATTCAAATCCCCGATTTAACATCTCTCCTTCGTTCCGTACGATCTGGTTCGCGGCAGCTGCCCCCGAGGGGAGCGAGACGAACATTAGCATGTCGGTGGTATACTTGTAATAGTAATCCATGGCGAGGGTTAGCCTGTCCCTGAGGAGGGTGGCATCGATACCTATATTGGATTGGGAGGTTGTCTCCCAGGTAAGATCGGGGGTGCGGAGGTTAGCTTGAGTGATCAAGGGTATCGCATCGGTCCTTCCCTCTTCGAACCAGGGCTGACGGGTGATGTTGTACCGTTGCAGGTAGGCGAAGTCGCCTACACCCGACTGGTTGCCGGTCTGTCCCCATCCGCCGCGGATTTTCATGTCGTCAAGCCAGTCTAAATCCTGCATGAAGCTTTCCGATGAGAGGCGCCAGGCTCCGGAGAAAGAAGGAAAAAGTCCCCACCTGTGGTCGGGATGTAGTTTTGATGAGCCGTCAGCACGAATGTTAAAGGTGAAGAGGTACTTGCTGTTGTAGTTGTAGGCTATTCTGCCGAATCCGGACAAGATTCCCCATTGGGATGCACTCGATCCGGTATTGTCCCATGCAATCTTGTTTGCCGCGTTCAATGTTTTAATGGATCCGTCCTTGTAATGGGATCCGTTGATATAATTTTGCGACCATTGCGAATTGGTCCAGGAAGTACCGGCCATCCCTTCGAAGTTATGCTTGCCGGCCAGGCTTTTTTTGTAGGTTAGCACGTTGTCGAATACCAGCAGTTGATTCATGCTGCGATTGTCCCAGGCGGTACCCCAGTCATCCCTGTCGGCGCCGTGCACGGGGGGAGTGAAACCTGTTGTGATGCCATTTCTGCGATCTAGGGTGAAGGATGACCTCAGTGTCAGGTCGGACATAAAGGTAATCGTGGCATTGGCAGATGCTATCAGCCGGTTTTCGTTGTTTTTGTTGTTCTTCCCGTTTTCCAGCGCTTCCACCGGGTTAGTGATGTTCTGCCCAAAGAAAAGGCGGTTATAGAGGCCACTGGTCTCATCCCTGACGGTTGCCGCGGTTGGCAGGTTCACCACCGAAAGCACTACGCCTCCGCGGTTGGAGCCAAGGCCGGTAGTAACGCCGTTCTTGGAGTTGTCTGAATAGGCCAGGTTCAATCCCATGTGCAGCCAGTTCCTTATCTGGCTCTCTACGTTACTGCGCAGGTTGAAGCGGCGGAAAAAAGCGGAACTAAGGACCCCTTTCTCGTCGAGGTAACCACCCGACACGAAATAACGAATCCGCTCGTTCCCGTCTGAGAGTTGTAGTTGGTAATTCTGGGTGATACCGGTGCCGTATACCTCCCTAAACCAATCGGTCCTGTCGGTAGTTCCTTCGGGTATTGCACCCGGGCGTAATTCGTCCATCAGCTCTTTGTACTGTACGGCATTGAGCGATTTGATACGGTTGGCCACGTGGCTCACACCGTATTGGATGTTGGCGGTGACTTTTGCTTCTGCTGTTGCCTGTTTGGTAGTGATTAGTACCACGCCGTTGGCTGCACGGGAACCGTAGATAGATGACGAAGAGGCATCTTTGAGAATCTGGATATCGGCAATATCGGTGGGAGAGAGAAAGTTCATGTTGTCCACCGGTACCCCGTCCACCACGTAAAGAGGACTGTTGCTCCCGTTAAAAGAAGTGGTGCCGCGCACCCGTATTACCATATCTCCGCCCGGCGTGCCGCTGGGTTGGTACACGTTCACGCCAGCGGCCTTGCCCTGGATGGCCTGTGCGGCAGAGATGATCGGCCGTTCGTTGAGACTCTCGGTGGAGACGGATGAGACTGCTGTGGTCACGTCGCGTCGTTTCACCGACCCATAGCCAATCACCACAACCTCCTCGAGCGTTTTCAAGTCTTCTGCCAGTATGATATTGAATGTGCTTTTCCTTGCAGTGTTGATCTCCTGCGACAAGTAACCTATGTAAGAGACAAGTAGCGTGGCATTCTCTTCCACATTCAATGAAAAGTTGCCGTCATAATCGGTTACTGTACCGTTCGAAGTCCCTTTCTCAATGATGTTCGCTCCGATAATCGGATCACCCAGTTCATCGGTGATGGATCCGTTGATTTTCCTTCCACTCACCTGTTGACCGGGGACAATTACGATATAATTGTCCTTCATCTGCCAGGTGAACCCTGTTTCCTTCAGGATCAGAGTTAATACCTCATCCACCGGTCGGTTGGAAACCTGCAGGTTGAGATTCTTTTGATTCTTCAGTTGTGACTCGTTGTAAGCAACAAACATGTTAGATTGCCGCTCAATCTCCTGCAACGCTTCTATAACCGAAATATCATTTTGTTGAATGGTTATGGTTCCCTTTTCCTGGGCAAGCAAAGATGCCGGCGAAGCGATCAGACACATGAAAAAGATAAAAATTCTTGTTTTTGCCTTTTTCATATTGATAAAATTGATACCTTTAAATTTCATTTCTTAGTGTTAGATTAGAAGTTTGACTTATTGTTTGGGAGAATAGATTCTAACGCTGAGTTTCCGGAACAAAGGAGCCTCTTTGTTCCGGTTTTTTTGTCACGATGTATCCATATTGTATTATATTTAAAATGATTATTAATTGATTGTTTATACGGGTGATATGTAACATTTGTCTCCTTGTATCCTGAACCGGATGTGACCCGATACTTCGGCGATGATCTCCATGACTACCTGCAATGGGGTATTGCTTTTGAAGCGGAAGGTATATTTGTCCTCCTTCAATGTGTTTGCTGTATATACGAATGTGCAAGAGTATTTTCTTTCGAGATCGGCGATGATCTCTTCCAGCGTGGCCGATTTGAATATGAGCTCTCCCCTTTGCCAGGCTGTCACATCGGAGAGGTCGGGACGGCTGATCGATTCTTTCTTTGTATTCCTGTTATAGGAGAATTGCTCTTTCGGCCGCAGTATCCGTGCCGACTGGATGTTGTTGTACCGGACTTCCACACTGCCCGAAAGCAGGGTTGTTGAGAGGATTGAATCACCGGGGTAGACCCTCATGTTGAACTCCGTACCCAGTGCGGTCACCTGGTAATCGTTTGATTTAACGACGAAAGGCATCTTTTCGTCGCGTGCCACCTTGAAATTCGCCTCCCCGATCAGGTATACACTTCTGGCTTCCCCGGTGAATTGCTCCGGGTACAGCAATGAGGTAGTGGCGTTCATGACAACTTCGGTACCATCGGGCAGAATCACGCGGGTCATACTACCAATCGGTACGTACTGTTCAATCAGATCGTCTTTCAGCGGTGTTTCACGGGCGGTGAAATAGAATGTGGTAACCAGTGCAACGAACAGCGTAGCTGCCGTTACCTGCCAGAAGCGGATGAATCTGGTTCGGGTGTCGCCCTGCCTTTTCCTGATTTTCCCAAGCACCTCCTTCAGGGAACGGAATGTGTCGGGCGTGGCATATGTGGAATTATCTTCCGTCAGGTTATTCCACAGTTGCCGCAGTGCTTCGTCCTTTTCTCCGGCATGCTTTTCAGTCGTAAGCCAACAGTAAAAATCATCCCGAACCGGTGGCGGGACGTTGTCTTTTGCAAATAAATCAATAATCTTGTGAAAGTAGTTTTCCATCTCAAATGTTTCTCTAAAATAGCATGCTTCCGTGTAAGCCACTACGGTGCTTTTATAGAATAAACAACTGAAAAAGGAGTACTACTTAAAATTTCAGTAAAAAAATTGCGATCAGGAGCAATTTTTTTAAATCTTTTAAGGCGAGATAGATGTGTTGTTCGACGGTACGTACCGAAAGGTTCATTTTTTCTGCGATTTCGAGGTTACTTAGTTGTTGAAACCTGCTCAATTCGAACACCTCTCTCCGTTTGTCGGGCATCTGTCCCAATGCCAGTTTCAGCAACAGTTGAAGCTCTTCCCGGTAAATCCCGTTGAGCGGGTCTTCAAACTCTTCCGGCTCTATCACGCCCTGCAGGTCCAGTTGCATGTGGATGTATTTCGTTTCCAGGTTCTTTCGTTTGATCCGGTTGAAGATGTTGTTCTTGACCATGGTGTACAGGTAGTTCTTCTCCAGGTTTCCTTCCCAAAGATCGGGGGTCTCCCACAACCAGACAAAAATATCCTGTGCCACATCCTCTGCTTCCTGTTCCGATTTCAGGAGGATAGCGGCAAATAACTTAACCTTGGGGAAAAATTGCAGAAACAATTCTTCAAACTTGGCTTTGTCTGGTTTGGTGTTCATAGGAGATGCGTCCGTATCCGATTTTTAGCTGTTAATGAACGACAAAGTTATCTATTTTTCTCAAATCAGGCACACAATTCGCGCCGCGTGAGCTGGAAAACCTATTGTTTTATGAATCACATTGTTTTAATCTCCAGTGTGCTGTGAAGACAGAGGTAGGTTCTCCTTGATTTTCCCTTATCGGTTTTTGTGATCGAAGGCCAGCCGAGGCAGCGGTTAGGTTCGATAAAAGGTTGGGTTGCTTTTGGATGGCCGTTTTCGTCAATTGA
>JAQWBH010000243.1 GCA_028707405.1 Parabacteroides sp.
TGAAGAAAGCCGGCATTATGGTTGCTTTGGGTACTGATGGATGTTCTTCGTCCAATAATTTGGATATGATTGAAGCAATGAAGCTCGCTTCGTTGTTAGGTAAAGCTTGGCGTAAAGACCCTGAAGCCGTAAGTGCACCTGAAATATTTCAGTCTGCAACAGAAATTGGAGCAGCAGCAATTGGCTTGAATGCAGGAAAGATAGAAGTGGGATGTTTAGCCGATTTATGTCTCGTAGATTTGAATATCCCGGCATTTACTCCAAATCATAATTTTATTTCGAATTTAGTTTATGCGGCAAATGGTAGTTGTATAGATACTGTTATTTGTGATGGAAAGATTTTGATGCAGGACAAGAAAGTAGAGGGTGAAGATGAGATCATGGAAAAGGCGTCTCAGATAGCTTATAATTTAATCAACCGATAAAAAGTCTATAAATTAATAACATACGCAATATATGAATGAATTGAATCAGTATTATCGAGAGGCTGCTGATTATCTGGCAAACAGTATAAAGGGAAGTCCAGAGACAGCTGTTATTTTGGGCAGTGGTTTAGGTTCACTTGCCGATCATATTAAAGATGCGACTATTGTGCCCTACAGCATAATACCTCATTTTGTTCGTTCTACAGCAACAGGGCATAAAGGCAATTTTATCTGTGGAAAATTAGGCGATAAATACGTATTAGCGATGCAAGGGCGATTTCACTACTATGAAGGCTATACAATGCAGCAAGTGACATTTCCTATACGTGTGATGAAATTGCTTGGCATCAAGAATCTGTTGGTGTCGAATGCTGCAGGCGGCATTAATAATACTTATAAAGTCGGTGACTTGATGATAATACGCGACCATATCAATATGATGCCTAATCCATTAATCGGTCCAAACGATGATTTTTTTGGTACTCGTTTTCCTGACATGACACGCGCATATGATAGAGGCTATATTCGTATTGCGGAAGAAATTGCGGCTTCACATAAGATTCCATTGAAGAAGGGAGTATATGTCGGACTGACCGGACCATCTTATGAAACACCTTCCGAGTATGCTTTTTATGGAAAGGTAGGGGGGGATGCTATAGGAATGAGTACTGTCCCTGAAGTAATAGTTGCCCGTCATGCAGGTATACGGGTCTTTGGAATGTCGGTAATAACAAATGAGGGCTATCATTTTGCTGATGACTTTATTAACAGTGAGGCTGATGTGATTGCAGCAGCCGATAGAGCCACTGCGGTTATGACTATTCTTTTTACCGAATTGATTTCAAAAATATAATAGAGTCGGGAGTAGATGAAAAGTAAAAAAAAACTTATCTAAGTTTTGGATAATAAAAAAATACGTCTATCTTTGCACCCGCAATGCGGAAGTAGCTCAGTTGGTAGAGCATAACCTTGCCAAGGTTAGGGTCGCGGATTCGAGTTCCGTCTTCCGCTCAAAAGAGCAAATTGCGGTATGTGGCCGCTTTTTTAATGTATTGGAATTGCCCAGGTGGCGGAATTGGTAGACGCGCACGTTTCAGGTGCGTGTGTCGTAAGGCATGCAGGTTCGAGTCCTGTTCTGGGCACATTCTTATGCGTAGGTGGTGAAATTGGTATACACGCTACTTTGAGGGGGTAGTCCCGGTTTCGGGGTGTGAGTTCGAGTCTCATCCTACGCACAGTACGAAAGATATTTTTTAAACGATGGAAGTCAAGACTATACTACCACAATCTATCAGGATGAAGACCATCGTATAATCCATTCAGCTAAATAATTTTTTTTATACTCTTATTTGTATTTTGTAATACATTAATACGGGTAAAGTGAGAATATATGTATTTGATAGGAAATATTTTTCAATAAAAAGGTTAGTTTGAATCAAAATAATACTTACCTTTGCACCCGATAAAAGAGAGAAACTCTATTAGAATCTTCGTTTTTGTTCAAGATGCTAGCGCAGAAATGGAAGACAGATAGCAGGAGTTGTCTTAAATTTCTAAATTAACAAAAAAAAGAAAAGATAGCGATGTCTAAGATTTGTCAAATTACTGGAAAGAAAGCAATGGTTGGCAACAACGTTTCTCACTCTAAAAGAAGAACGAAGAGGAAGTTTGATGTTAACCTGTTTAGAAAGAAGTTCTACTGGGTAGAACAAGATTGCTGGGTTGATTTAAATATTTCAGCAGCAGGTTTACGCCTTATTAATAAGTTGGGTTTGGATGCTGCAATTAAAATGGCAGCAAAAAATGGTTATTTAAATGCTTAATTTGAGGAGGATAGAAAATGGCAAAGAAAGCAAAAGGTAACAGAGTTCAAGTAATATTGGAATGCACCGAACAAAAGGCAAGTGGTGTTCCGGGTATGTCAAGATACATTACTACAAAGAACAGAAAAAATACAACTCAGCGTTTGGAATTGAAGAAATATAATCCATTCCTTCACAAAATGACGTTACATAAAGAAATTAAGTAATAGGAGATTAAGCTATGGCAAAAAAAGTAGTTGCAGCATTTAAGAAAGGTGATGGACGTACCTATTCAAAAGTGATTAAGATGGTTAAGTCTCCTAAAACAGGAGCTTATGTTTTTCAGGAAGAAATGATTCCAAACGAAGCAGTAAAAGATTATTTTAATAAATAAATATTTCTGTTGGAACTTAAAAAGAGGCTCTTCTCAACTTTATGAGGAGAGTCTCTTTTTTTTATCTATAAAGACTTTCAGTATAAAATTAATTTCTTAATTTTGTTGGAACAATTAAAGGCATATGAAAAAAAATTCCTTGGAAGTTATGCCTTTTTACAGAAGGTCAATAAACGAAAAGTAATATAAATAATTGAATGCTATGAGATTTGATGTATCAAGTATAACACTGTTATCCCGTTTGCAATCGATTGGCAAGGTTATAGCCACAAAGAACTCTTTGCCAATCTTAGATAGTTTTCTTTTTAAGTTGGAAGGGAATAATCTTACTATTACTGCATCTGATGCAGAGACACGTCTGGTTACCTCTCTTGAAGTATTGAATGCAGAAGGAAGTGGAGTATTCGCTGTTTCTGCAAAGATTTTACTTGAACCTTTGAAAGAACTCCCAGAACAACCTCTTACTTTTGATATCAATGATGAGAATCTGGAAATTTTTATTTATTTTCAGAATGGGAAGTATAATTTCATCGGCCAAAAAGGTGATACATATCCCCAACAGAAGTCACTAAATGATAATGCAGTGTCTATAGATATAGATCCTCAAGTGTTATTAAATGGCGTCAGTCGTTCATTGTTCGCTACGGCAGACGATGAGTTGCGACCCGTGATGAATGGAGTTTTTTTTGATATTCAACCCGAAGAACTCGTCTTTGTCGCCTCTGATGGTCATAAGTTGGTCCGTTTACGCAATCTTTCAATAAAAGCAGGCGCAACATCCTCGTTTATTATGCCAAAGAAACCAGCTACATTGTTGAAGAATCTGTTGGCTAAAGAAGAAGGGAATGTACATATTAGTTTTGATGAAAATAATACTTATATTAAGTGTT
The DNA here is from genome assembly GCA_028707405.1 of Parabacteroides sp. Classification (GTDB taxonomy): domain Bacteria; phylum Bacteroidota; class Bacteroidia; order Bacteroidales; family Tannerellaceae; genus Parabacteroides. Next base: position 3,512 of record JAQWBH010000243.1, read on the forward strand.
CTAACTTTGAAATGATTTGCCGATTGGTAGAAGGTAGATATCCCAACTATAATAGTGTCATTCCTAAAGATAACCCATTTAAAGTGACCATAGATCGCGTCACATTCATGAATGCTTTGAAGCGGGTATCCGTTTTTTCAAATCAGGCAAGTAGTTTAGTAAAGTTGGAGATGGAACATAATGAAATGCTGGTGTCTGCTCAAGATATCGACTTCTCGACTTCTGCTGAAGAAAGAATAATGTGCAGTTATGACGGTTCCGGTTTAACTATTGGTTTCAAAGCTACCTACTTGATAGATATTTTGAATAACATTAATTCAGAAGATGTCATACTGGAATTGGCTGATCCTTCGCGTGCAGGGTTGATCGTTCCTGCTGAAAATCAAGAAGATGAGGACTTGCTTATGCTGCTCATGCCCATGATGTTAAATGAATAATTATATAAAATGCAATTGAATTTGAAAAATCCTTTGGTTTTCTTTGATTTGGAAACCACAGGTATAAATATAGTCAAAGACCGTATTATTGAAATATCTTTTGTTAAAGTTTGTCCCAATGGAAAGGAAGAACATAAGACGAGACGTATAAATCCGGAAATGCATATTCCGGAAGAATCTACAGCCATTCACGGTATAAAGGATGAAGACGTTAAAGACTGTCCTACGTTTAAGCTGATTGCCAAATCATTGGCAGCACAATTGGAAGGTTGCGATTTGGCAGGATACAATTCCAATAGATTTGATATTCCTTTGTTGGCAGAAGAATTTCTAAGGGCTGACGTTGATATTGATTTGAACAAACGTAAGTTTGTAGATGTTCAGACGATCTTTCATAAAAAAGAGCAACGCACCCTGGCAGCAGCATACAAGTTCTACTGCGATAAAGATCTAGACAACGCCCATTCGGCTGAAGGCGATACAATGGCTACATACGAAGTTCTTAAGTCGCAGTTGGATCGTTATCCCGATTTGCAGAATGATATTAATTTCTTGTCTCATTATTCTAGCTTTAACAATAATGTGGATTTTGCCGGACGGATGATATATAATGATAAAGGCGAGGAAGTAATTAATTTTGGTAAGTACAAAGGCCAGAAGGTTGCCGATGTACTGAAAAATGACCCTAGCTATTACTCTTGGATAATGAATGGAGATTTTCCGTTGAATACAAAAAAAATGCTTACGGAGATCAAGTTAAGAGGTTTTAATTCAAAATAATGCCATTTTATGATTAGTAATTTTGAATTTAGTAATCCGGTAAAGATCTCTTTTGGTAAAGGATCTATTGCTCGCTTATCTGCTTTGGTACCCGAAAAAAGCAGTGTACTTATCATTTATGGCGGTGGAAGTATAAAAAAAAATGGCATTTATGATCAGGTTTTGGAGGCTTTAAAAGGCTTTCATATTTCAGAATTTTCGGGGATTGAAGCTAATCCTCATTATGAGACTTGCATGAAGGCTGTTGAATTGGTAAAAGAGAAACATATTAATTTTTTATTAGCGGTAGGGGGAGGTTCAGTTATTGATGCAACAAAATTCATAGCTGTATCTTCTTTTTTTGAGGGAGATCCGTGGAATATTCTAGCTAAGGGAAGTTCTGTTTCAAAAGCGCTTCCTTTAGGAGTTGTCCTTACACTTCCGGCAACGGGTTCAGAGATGAATGAACGAGCTGTCATCTCGAGAGTATCGACAAAGCAAAAATTGAACTTTTCAACTCCAGTCGTTTTCCCTAAGTTTTCTATTCTCGATCCGGAGGTGACTTATTCGTTGCCATTACGGCAAGTAGCTAACGGCGTTGTTGATTCGTTTATTCATGTTGTGGAACAGTATCTGACATATCCGGTGAATGCTAAAGTTCAAGATGCATTTGCTGAAGGACTGATGAAAGTGATTCATGACGAAGGTCTGAAGGTATTGACTAATCCCCACGATTATGATATCCGGGCAAATTTGATGTGGGCTGCTACGAATGCATTGAATGTATGGATAGGGCAAGGCGTTCCTCAAGACTGGTCTTCACATAGAATGGGTTACCCACTGACTGCTCAGTTTGGCTTAGATCATGCGCAAACATTAGCCGTTCTTTTACCTGGTGTTATGACTTATATGTTTAAAGATAAGCAAATAAAGTTAGCACAAATGGGAGAGGTCGTATTTCATATTACGGAGGGAAGAGAAGAAGAACGTGCGCATCAAACAATTGTGGCCACGGAAGCTTTTTTCAAACAGATGGGCTTAAAAACTCGTTTGAGTGAATACGGCATTACATCAGACGATTTGGATGCTTTGACTACACCTATCGACAAATTAGGTTGGAAATTGGGTGAGCATCATAATATCGATAGCAGTACGGCAAAAGAAATTATGATGTTAAGAATTTAAAAATGAATACTTTATACAAAGTAATCAAAATTTGTAGATAATCTATTAAGCGAGTATATACTTTTGGTTTCATAAGTATATACTTTTAAGGTATGAAAGTATATACTTTTAAGGTATGAAAGTATGTACTTTTGAGGTGTGGAAGTATATACTTTTTTTATGAGATATAGTATATGTTGAAAGGAAAGCATATTATATTAGGAGTAACAGGTAGCATAGCGGCTTATAAAGCGGCTTATTTGATTCGTGGTTTGGTAAAGAATGGAGCCGAGGTGCAAGTAGTGATTACCCCGGCCGGTAAAGAGTTTATAACTCCGGTAACTCTGTCTGCACTGAGTAGTCATCCGGTCATAAGTGATTTTTTTTCAGGAAGAGACGGGTCATGGCATAGTCATGTTGATCTGGGTCTTTGGGCTGATGCGATGCTTGTTGCACCTGCTACAGCTTCAACGATCGGGAAGATGGCCAGTGGAATTGCTGACAATATGTTGGTTACAACCTATCTTTCATGCAAAGCACCTGTGTTTGTCGCACCTGCAATGGATTTGGATATGTTTGCTCATCCGAGTACCCGGCATAATTTGGATTTACTTCGCAGGTACGGAAATATTATTATAGAACCAGCCGAAGGTGAATTGGCAAGCCGTCTGGTTGGAAAAGGCAGAATGGAAGAGCCGGATAAGATTATAGAATTACTAGAGCTTTTTTTTGAAACGCCTAAACTCTTGGAAGGCAAACATATATTAATAACAGCCGGACCCACATACGAAAAGATTGATCCTGTACGTTTTATAGGTAATTACTCATCAGGTAAAATGGGTTTTGCTTTGGCAGAAGTTTGTGCGGCACAAGGAGCAGAGGTTTCTTTGATAACCGGTCCGGTAAGTTTGAATATTTGCCATCCTAAGATTCATCGTGTGAATGTGGAATCTGCGGAAGAAATGTTTGATGCAGCTATGAAAGTTTTCCCTGACACAGATGCGGCCATATTGTGTGCAGCTGTTGCAGATTATCGGCCTGAGATACAAATGGCAGAAAAAATTAAACGAGAAAAGGAGGGGGCAATGACACTTAAGCTTATTCCAAACAAGGATATTGCGGCTTCCTTAGGAGCAATTAAGCAACCGCATCAAATATTGGCAGGGTTTGCTCTTGAAACAAATGATGAGACTGTGCATGCAGTTGAGAAGTTGAAACACAAAAAATTTGATTTTATCGTTTTGAATTCTTTACGTGATAAGGGTGCAGGTTTTCGCTGTGATACAAATAAAGTGAC
>JAQWBH010000028.1 GCA_028707405.1 Parabacteroides sp.
AGATATCACTATCGGAGCATAAGGTTTAAAGCCCACATTCAGTTCGGCGTTAAAACGATCTACGTCAAACTCAGCCACTGTAAAATAAGCACCACCTTTTTTCACCAGTAAACGCGCTTTAGCATTGATCGCCTTATGATCAACATAAAGTTTCAAACTTCGTAACAAAAAAGGCTGATCCGTATGGTAATCGATTGTAGCAAATTTAGTTTGTTTATCAAATACAATTCCTTGGTCCGTACAATTTCCATCAATCAATGCAGACAAATTCTTTAAAATCGGAATCGATTTTATGGTTGTATTCGCATTTGTCATCCGCATAGCATGGCTTTCTACGGCAGGAAAAGCTATTACCTTCACATCCTGAAAATCTTTATCTGGTTTAGGGAGATTGATCGTTACCTCTTTTCCTCCCTTAATTTCAGTTTTGACTGACGACAGATACCGCATGGCTTGTTCTGGTTTTACCCAGGGACCTCCCGACTGACTCCAACCAGGAGAGTTAAAAATACCAATTTCGATTCCCAGTTTCGTCGCCGTCTTGAGAGCTGCGTGCAGAATATTCCACCATTCTTCACTACCAAAGCGAACTTTTCCAGATGTATCAATCCCGATATCGCCAATTTGTGCACGATCAATGCCTGCTTCTTTCATGGCATACAAATCTTTAACTACTCCTTCTTCGGAAATATTTCCAGAAATCCAATACCAATAAACACCTGTTTTAACGAAATTCTCTGGATGGATAAAATTTGTTTCTAAAGAATTATTCATTTGTGCAGAAAGAACACAAGAACATGATAGCATAGAAAGCAATAATAAATGGAAAAATAATTTATTCATGGTACATCCTTTATATTTACGACAAAAATAACCACAATATAGCCATCATTCTTATTCTTCTTGATTTATATCTTCATAAAAATGATAGAATTGACCAAGATAATTTATCTTTGCACATAGATTTAAACATCCTAATTCATGATTTCAAAATATATTCGTCTACTCGTGATCATTCTGCTTTGCGCAGTTACCTCATGCAAAATAACTCAACAAATACCTCAAAAACAAACAGGGAAAGAATCTAAAAGAGAATTTCGCGGTGCGTGGATACAAACCGCTTTCCAAATGGAATATAAAGATATGACTCCGGAAGTGATGAAAAAGGACTTCATCCGGAAGCTTAATTTTCTTCAACAATGTGGAATTAATGCTATCATTTTCCAGGTTCGCCCGGAGGCCGATGCGTTCTATCCATCAAGCCTGGAACCATGGAGTCGTTTTTATACAGGACAACAAGGCAAGGCTCCCGAAGGAAACTTTGATTTAATGGCTTTCCTCATTGACGAGTGCCATAAAAGAAATATGGAGTTCCATGCATGGCTAAATCCATATCGCGCAGGAACGGTCGGTGGAACCCGATTCGCCGATTCGCATATCTATAATAAGCATCCTGAATGGTTCATTACTTACAATAAGCAGATCCTTTTTGATCCCGGATTACCTGAATGCCGACAGTTTATCTGCTCTGTAGTCAAAGATATTGTCAGCCGCTATGATGTAGATGCCATCCACATGGACGACTACTTCTATCCATATCCGGCTATAGGTGAAACTTTTCCTGATAATTTCAGCTTTCAACGATATGGATTGAATAAAGGATATAAACCCTCTCAACGAAGCGACTGGCGACGTAACAATGTAAATTCACTCATTCATGAGATCAAACAGACAATATTACTTTCCAAACCCTGGGTTCGTTTTGGTATAAGCCCTTTTGGTATCTATCGCAATAAGAAAAGTGACCCAAACGGTTCAAACACGAATGGTCTACAAAACTACGACGACCTGTATGCCGATATCCTTTATTGGATTAAACAGGGGTGGATTGATTATAGTATACCACAAATATATTGGGAGATAGGACATCCTGCCGCCGACTATATCACATTAATTAAATGGTGGAATCAGCACACCGGCAATTGTCCTATGTACATTGGTCAAGATATAGCACGGACTATGAAGGCTGGGCAGTTGACAGAAAAAATGTATTATGAACGTATGCTCCCAAACTTACAAGGGAACTGTTTCTGGCCTGCCAACGAAATTCTTTGGAATAACAAAGGCATAGCTGACAGTCTAAAGTATCATTATCATCGCTATCCAGCTTTAATCCCAGCTTACAAACACCTCTGTGATTGCAAGCCGAAAGAAGTTAAAAAATTAAAGACCGAATGGACCTCTCAAGGACTTCTTCTTCATTGGAAAGCACAACAAGATACGAACAATCCTGAATTAGCAAGCTATTTTGTCGTTTATCGCTTCGAAGGCAAGGAATCAACCGATATCAACGATCCTTCAAAGATTGTCGCTATCACCAGACAAAATTGCTATATTCTTCCATATAATAAAGGAGAACATAAGTACAAATATGTGGTTACAGCCGTTGACCGTTTTCACAATGAAACCTTTGGAAAAAGCAAGAAAGTGAAACTTTAAACAACCTCTTCCATCCAGTAACTTATCAAGATTTCCTGGAATCAATTAATCTTCAAAAACAATATATACAAAATGATAAACAAACGGTTCATTCAATTAGGATTTGCTTTTCTTCTAACTCTTTATGCAAACGATATCTTTGCTCAAAAACAGGTAATTGAGTTTTTTGCCCATCGTGGCAGTCGCCTTGAATTTGATGAGAACACTATGTTTGCTTTCCGCGCTTCTTACGAAGGAGGAATGCGTGGTTATGAAACCGATGTTCGCCTGACGAAAGATGGCGACATGGTCCTTTCGCATGACGCAACACTAGCACGTGTTTCTCCTTGTAAAAGCGAGGTAGAAACGATGACAACTGAAGAGGTGAAACAAGTCTGCACTTTTAAAGGCAACAAACTTGTCTTCCTACAAGAATTTGTAAACTATTTAGCTGACAAAGACAGTATGTACGTGGAATTCGAGATGAAAACGAATGACCCTGTAAAATACTATCCTACAGACAGACTGCGGGATTATTGCGATCGGCTGTATAAAATGACTATGTCGAAAAAGCCGGTCCATTCACTCTACCTCTTCACCTCAAACGATAAGACCGCACTTAATATGATGCGTTCATTACATCCTGACGCAGAACTACTACTTATCATTGGAAAGCCCATCAACGAAGAGACAATACTTACCGCCATAGATATGGGCATCAAGCGTCTAGGCTGCACGCTCCAAGGGACATCAAAACAAATGGTAGACTTGGCGCATAAAGCTGGTATTTCTGTTTCATTATGGCCCAATACTTCACAAGAAGACATTATGCTCGGGGTTTATTTAGGAGCCGATGCACTGTGTTGCGACCGCGCATTGGAAGTAAAAAAATTCTTAGATACAAAGGCCCCTTGGATAAAATATAAATAATTAATCCCATTTAATCAATTAATAATCCTTCGGTTTCATTGATAACGTCCCCCAAAAAGCGGCATTATCTATGCTTGTTACCGGAGAGAGAAATTCTAAAGTCGGAACTTTAAGACTCAATTTCTTTAGAGTATCTTTCATATATATAAAGGAGCGTGATATCTGCCCACCAAACAAAAGGCACGATATTCCTTCTTCGATTAGAATACTTTGTAATGCCTCAGATAATATTTGCCCAACTTCCTGAAAAGTGCAAATAGCCATCCTATTCCCTTCATCTGCCATTTGACCTATATCTTTAACGGTCAATTGTCCACTAGAATAGCCCAGTTTTCCTTCAAACAAACGGATAATACCACGCTTTGCCGTGTAATCTTCTAAAATTCCGTCGCGATAAGGTATCCTAAAAATACTCTTTAGCGGCGAACCCATTTCCGTACATTGTATCACTCCATTCTTGCAGAAAGTAAAACCCAATCCTGTTCCAAGCGTGACAACAGCCACGTTTTGATAATGTTTAGCAATGCCTTTCCACCTCTCTCCCGCCAGCACAGCATTCACATCATGCACAAACCAGATCGAAATCCTAGGATTAATACAAACACTCTGCAAAATCAGCTTTTTGAAATCTATCCCATACAGACACCGGTATTTGTGGGTCATCCAAGAAACACCCTTATGATAATCGAAAGGCCCGGGAATTGAAATACCTATTCCTCTAATATTAGCCTGATTGGCAATACACCATGTCCTACTTTTTTCAATCACTTGATTGAAAGCGCCTTTTACTTCCTCTTCGGTTCCTACGGAAAATGAAGGAACCGAAGAGGAAGAAGCATCACATATTGTACCATCTTTTTTCAGTAAAGCAGATTTTAAAAACGTACCACCTGCATCTACTATTAAATATACATCAGTCATATTCTACATCTAGTTCAAATAAAAACACATATCATTCTAGTTACTTTCATCGTTAATCTCCAATTTGACTAACAATGAAAGTAATAAAAAAGCTAAACGCCCTAATATCCGGGGTTTTGATCTTTTTCTGCGCTTAAAGCCTTGTTTGTATTAAATTCAGTTTCTGGAATCATCCACAACATATGCTTATCAGCAACATCAATTCCTTTCACTTCCTTTATTTTAAACTTAGCAATACCCAACCGTTTTAGAAAGAACCACCGTTTGCCTTCGTTGAAAGTCTCATAGCCTTCTTCTTTAATCAACAATTCCATAAATTCATCTATCGTTGAATAATCGGATAATTTAAAATCAACGGATGATATCGATTTTGCCGGATACCCATATGCACGACGATGAATCATATTTAATTTTTCCATTGTATCGGCCGAAGGGGCTCCATCAGCTTTGGTCGCTGCTTCCGCATAAGTTAATAAAACATCCGCATAACGAATTAGTGGTATGTTCACATTGGCTCCTCCGGTACTAGCTGCTTTAGGATCATAAAATTTACATAATAATGCGGTATTACTCCCCTCTCCATAATCAAAAGGTAAAACATTCAGTTTTTTTCGCAGATCAGAATTATCCCAAGCTGCAATCGCTGAATTATTCACCAAAGTGTACATTCCATAATATCCACCTGCTCCATGCATTTTTTGACCATCAATATTAGCTTTCGGATGAGAGACAAACATTACATATTCCCACCCTGAATTATTCGTACGAGAAGTTTTCAAATAAAAGATTTCTTCTTTTGTTCCTGAGATATCTGCTCCAAAAAGGTTATCAAAATCTCTAACCTTTGAAATGGGAACCAACTCATAAACTCCACTTTGAATAACTTCTCCTGCGTATTTCTTAGCGGAAGCATAATCCTTCGTTGTCAAATAGACTTCAGCCAAAAGACTTTTCGCCATATTTAAATCAGGTAAACCAACGACCCTTGGCTTTGACGGAGCATTCTGTGCTGCATATTGCAAATCACCAACAATAAAGTTATAAATATCAGTAACAGAACTCTTTCCAACATTCCATTTGTCCATATTCTCATCCGTTCTTAATGGTGCGTCACCCCATAAACGAACAATTTGATAATATGCAAAAGCTCTAAAAAAGCGTAGTTCGCCTATATAACCTGCCTTTTCTGCATCTGTTAATTGAGTGGAATTAGGTATATTATGTATAGCTATATTACAATCCCTAATTGCCCCATAATAATTACTCCACAAGGCATTTGTTCTTGATATATCATTCGTATTTTCACCTTGATATAAGCTGTTATTTGCATAAGTCCCACGTCCGTAAATTAAATCCGAATAAGCTTCCAGCATGGCATGCATATTCCTGGAATATGCTGATTTCAACTTAGCTATTGGAGCAACCACAGCCGAACTACATTCATCTTTTGTATTATAAAAAGTCTCTGCAGCGATCGCTTTTGCCTCTTCATCCAATGAACATGAAGAAAAAAAAGTTATACCTAAAAAGGATACTGCCATCAAATAATAAGATATCTTTTTCATACTATTATACACTTAATGGATAATTAAAATTGAATTTGAGCTCCAAAAGAAATACTTTTAGAATTAGGATAAGTGAGGAAATCGAGTCCCTGTGTTATAGAATTACCACTACCCCACGAGTTTATTTCAGGATCAATCCCAGAATAGCTTGTAATAGTAAGAATATTTTGTGCACTTGCATATATTCTCATATTAGAAATCCATCTGCTCACTCCCAGTTTTTGCATGGGGATATTATATGCCAGCACCACATTTTTTAGTCGAAGATAAGATCCATCTTCTATAAATCTATCAGAATGCATGAGGCTAATTTTTTTTGTAATCTTCGGATACTTTGCATTTGGATTCGTTTCACTCCAGTGACTATACAAAACATCTCGCTCCATATTTAAGCCCCAGCCATAATCAAGATTGGAAGATCCCGACACATTATAAATATCATTGCCTTGACTTCCTTGCAAAAAGAATGAAAACTCAAAATTCTTGAATCGTAAATCCGAATTAAACCCATATGTGAAATCAGGATTAGGATTACCAAGAATGAATCTATCAGCATTCGTATAAGATCCATTCCCGTCTACATCCACGTATTTAATCATCCCCTTTTCATCGTATCCGTTTTCTTTAAACACATAAAATACGCCTAAAGGTTCGCCTTCGCGTACCATAGATACAGTACCATCCAAATAGGTGCAACCTACACTTCCATAAAGATCTGAAGCATCATACAACTTCTCAACTCGATTTTTATTAGTTGCCCAGTTTACAGAGACATTCCATGACAAATCTTTTTGTCGCAAAATATCAGCTTCCACATTTACTTCAAACCCTTTATTACTCATCTTGCCTATATTTTGAATTGTATTGTTGTATCCACTAGATGGCGGCAATGTAACAGCGTTTAACAAATTACGTGTCATCTTGTTATAATAATCTACCGTAAAACGCAGTCTCTGACTAAGAATTCCCAAATCAATACCTACATTCCATTGATCTGTGGTTTCCCACTTGAGTTTTCCTGGATATGTACTCTTTGCTGCATAATAAGTAGCTGGAGAAGTACCAATTACTGCTTTATCTGAGGTTAACATATTCAATGTAGTATAAGGTGTTATTGCTTGCGAACCGGTTTGTCCGTAACCTACTCTTAATTTCAAATCGGAAATTGTTTTTATTCCCTTCAAAAAATTCTCATCTGAAATACGCCAAGCTAAAGCTCCCGATGGGAAATAGCCCCATTTATCCCCCTCACTATATCGGCTGGATCCATCAGCTCTCATACTAACTGTAGCAATATATTTCCCATTATACGAATAATTAGCGCGAGCCAAATAAGACAACAACTGCCACTTTGTACAATCCGAAGATGGTGTATTAATCGTAGCAGCCGAGCCTAAATCATAACTTTCAGGCACATCGCTAAAAAATGTGGAACCGCTTGCGCTAACAGACTTTCCAATATATTGTTGATAAGTTTGGCCAGCTGTCAGGTCAATTCTATGAGCCTTGCCAAATAAATGATTATAATTAATAATATTCTCATTAACTACAGTTGTCTGTTGATTAGAAGAAATCGAAGCTTTCGAACTAGAATACAAATATTTATTAGTAGTATAGCCATCTGTTCTATCATTATAAGCCGTATAGCCAAGAGTTGATTTAATGGTAAGATCTTTGATTGGATTAAATGTCAAAACAGCCTGGATATCTTCCATATCCGCTATGTTCTTATCTTTCGTTTCATTAATCAGGTTGAGCGGATTGTCCATTCCATTTGACATAAAAGGCCAATCTAATTGCAGATTGCGATAAGATCCGTCTTCGTTATATGGTGTTGTTGCAGGAGAAGCCGTAAGGGCAGCACTCATCAATGATGAACCACGTTGCGAACCCGAACTATTTTTTGAAGATGTTGCTGTTCGTGTATACCCGGAAATTAAATCCAATTTAAAATAATCATTCAACTGAGTATTAATGGTTGTACGAATATTATATTTATCAAATGAACTATTTTTAATTAACCCGTCTCTCATTTGAGCGGAAGCACTGATAGAATATTGTGTTTTATCACTACCACCACTGATATTCATATTATGATTCCAGACAGGAGCACTTCTAAAAACATGATCTTGCCAACTATAGCCCTTACCGACTGAAGCAATTTCATTATCTGTAAAATACACCTTCCCATTATCATTAAGTTGCTGAATATTTATCAACTGCATCCATTCAGAAGCATCACACAGATCCCATTTCTTAATTTGAGATTGAACGCCATATTCCATATTATAACTTACTTTAGTTCTCCCTTTTTCTCCTCTTTTAGTTGTTATCATAACAACCCCATTAGCCCCGCGGGAACCATATATAGCAGTAGCAGATGCATCTTTTAGTACTTCAACAGAAGTAATATCATATGTATTAATTGAATTAACCGATGACGGTATCCCGTCAATAATATACAATGGAGAATTGTCGCCTCGAATTGAATTAGTTCCACGTATACGAATTTGAAAATTACCGTTAGGTGCACCTGTATTAGATGTTATTACAACGCCCGCAACACGTCCCTGTAAAGCTTGTATCGGATTTGATACTGTAAAGCTTGTCAGATCCTTTGATTTAACTTGTGCAACAGAACCAGTCAAATCGCGTTTTTTTGCAGTTCCATAGCCAATAACAACAACCTCGTCAAGTGCTTTTGTATCTTCTTTAAGATATACATTAATAACTTTTGAATCTTTAGGAATATTCACCACTTGGGGAATGTAACCTATATAAGAAATCTCTAAAACTGAATTATCTTTTACAGTCAACTTAAACTTTCCATCTAAATCCGTTATTGTTCCATTCGATGGCGATTGTTTTTCAATGACATTTGCCCCAATTACAGGATTGTTTGTCATGACATCTGTAACTATTCCGTTGACTACCTTTTGTGAATAGACACATACTGTCACGAATAAAAATAGTAAAATAAATACATTCTTTCTCATACTATCGCTATTTAAAATATTAAACTCATTAGTTCCACACAAATACTATATCAACTTTTTTTGCAAAATTCTATGTTCTTCATCATAAAGAGGATTTTTCATGGTATGACCATCGATTATTGATTATCTTCAACAAAATCCTTTTTCAACGTTGTTTTATGGATACATACAGGTTGATCACCAAGATTTTTGACAACATAATGTCCCATATTAGCAGGTATAACGACCATATCCATATAATTCTGGATAAAGTTATATTCCGGATGTTCTACAGATTGAATTTTTACCTGTTCACCATCCACTAAAACAAGGACCTGGAACCTTCCATCAGTATCATCTTCAATTTCTTTATCAAACTCAAAACGATGCAATGTAAAGTAGAGCAAATCATGCTCGCCAACAATATATTCGGTCCAGCCATTCCCTTGACGAAAAATACGAGGTGCTTGAACCAAATTATCGTGAACCCATTGGGTTGTTCTTTCTGTTTTCAGTACACGTTCTCCATGATAGGTATGTATTGGACGCGGTTTCCCATCTAAATCTGCTCGCAAATAATCATACATTTTATATGTATATGAACCTATCGTTAAGCTACCGATCTCCAATACGACCTGATTACGACCTGAGGAATGGACTGTCCCTGCAGGTAATAATACTTGAGTTCCAGGCGTAGAATCGATATAATTAATATACTTCTGATAATCAACCGGGGTAAAATCCTTCTCTGATTTCTTGACTAATTCTATAAACTCTTTTGGATTGGCATTTTCATTAAAGCCAACATACGTTTTTGCCTGATGTCCCACTTGAACTACATAATAACTCTCATCTTGTCTTCCTAATTCATTATAATTTTCTATATTATAATCTTTCCCTGAATGAACTTGAATAGACATATTTCCATTACTGTGATAAGAATCATCATAATTGAAGCGAATAGGGAAATAGCCCTTGAATTTTTTCACACAATCACTTCCCATCATTAAAGTTCCTTCCCTTTGAATAAAGGTAGAGAACGGCACTTCAAAAAGGTGTTTTCCAACTTGCATCAATAAACTCACTTCCATCGGAATAAGATCGAAAACCCAGGCACAATTACGCATTCCTTTTGGCAAATTACGTAATCTCTTTATATAATTTCCACCCCAAACACCTTCCAGATAAACCGGTTTGCAACGAAAAGGATAATGAACCATTGACTCAAGCAAGATATTCAAATGAATGCCGGAAATCATTTGCATATCCTCTAAATGATCATTAGTTATATAATAATCAATCTTATTTTCACGCAATAATCTTCCTCTCAACCCAATAGCCACTTCATAATCCACATAGTAACAACGACGAATCAATGCCTTAACCGGTTTTGCCGAGCGATCTCCAATATTAGAGAATGAACCACGGTGAGCTCTTAATGTACATTCTTTCGGCGTTACATCAAAATAGCAGATTTTGTCATACCATTCTTGAAAACGAGAGATTGTACAGCCATTTCCATATACAATTACTACTTTGGGCGATATGGACGTTTCATTTTTCAAAGACTCCAACTGCAATTGAAATGTAGAAGTTTTACCTTCATCGAAAAGACTTTCAAATCCTTTATCATATACTTTTCCAAACAGCGACACAGGATCTTTGATCTTATCCTCTCCTATATAGTATTCCAATTCTTTGTCTAAAACATCGGCATTCTTATAAACATCAGAAAAAGCGAATACTTGAAGTCCTATTTTATTTGCCTTTAGATTTTGAGAAATCAGATTTATCATCTGCACCCAATCTGCGCCTATATAACCATCAAAGGCTATTACACAATTATGTCCTTCTAAATCTTTTAAAATACGCTTAAAAACAGATGACAAAGAATCTGCAACCTGTTTCGTTCCAGATATAAATGATTCAACAATCTCTTCATTTACCGCCGGATGATTAATGGCACTCCAGTCATCATACGGATACGGGTTATACATAAAACTCATAATTATCTCCTCTCTTAAATAAATTCATAATAATCGAAATGCATCAATTCTGAAAGTATCTGCAATTCTTTAGTATAATCTCCATCGACCAACGCAAAATGTTGCGTAGTTCCGACATTTAGTATTTTATCAAACAGATCTGTTACCTTCATACCAGCCGGACGAAAAATACTATGTGAATATGTTGCAAACAGATGCTTGCCCGGAAGCGAGTCCACCAAAGTACAAACCAGTTTGTAACGGCCATTATCTTCTACCAATTGAGCCATGGTTTTTCTTCCCGAAGACATTCTATACCATGCAAATGGCGCCCCGGCATATTTATAATTGGTCTTGGCAAAACGAACATCGCGTGCAATAATCACATCTTCAGGGTCAGATCCATTATAATCATTCGGACCCGCATGCCCAGCCGCAAAAGTATTTTCACCATACTCGATATGAAAAGGTTCGATGAAATTCACCCGCTTTCCACTCAATAATTTTAATATATACGTAATAGTTCCTGCACCCGTGTCAGCTTCAGGGACCAAAACAGAGCAACAATCATTTAGATGATTTGGATAAAAACCAGCACGTAACCCTATCAGATGAAACATAGCCGGATCAATATCATTAAAGATCATGGCATCTATGGAATAAGTATCTACCAATTTAGAAATACCTAATGATGCACGGATAGAAGCATCTAATTTGTCGGTAGCCACATCATCCATGACCTTATATTTATCAATCAATTGCTTTTTAAAAATTTGCACATCACTATTTGTTATATCTTCTATAGCTTCCGCATAAACTGAATAAGGTATAAAACGCATTTCAGCTCCAATCTTTGTAAACAAGTTATACGGATCCACATACGTTGACCACATTACTTCATTGTAATTAGCCAGTAAACCAAATGTCGATTGTTTCAATAATCCCTTAACACGCGCTGCTTTCGCATACACACAAATCTGTTGGAAAATTTCCTGATCTGAACCCATTATTGTTTTTACTTCAGTTCTTTTAGTTCTTGCTATCGAACCACTGGCTTCCAATGATCCAACCAAATTACCGGTACACAGAAAGTCAATAAAATCATCTTCATCCAATGTATTTTCAAAAGAAACTTTCTCACGTGCATGATTTACAAATAAAATGGGTATTTGTGGCATATCGCGCAAAAAGCGAATCCAGGCGAAATCTTCTGCCCAAGAAAGATATTCTGCAATAACAAAATCCACACGCCCTGTATAAAAACTATTCATTGCTTCCTCTACGTCATCCCGATCATACACAACTCCAGGGAATACAATATCCAATTCTTTTCTCAGTTGATTAATAAAGGAATCGACTACAAACCCTTTCCGTTCGGCATAAGTACCTCGTTGAAGTCCTTCACCTAAGTCCTTAAAACGAGGTGAGGCTATCAAAAGGACACCTGCCTTTGCTTTTCTTGTTTTATTAAATTCCATCATCACTTATTTTTATTCGTTCATAATCTGTTTTAAAATATTTCTTATAAGCAAGCAGTAAGAGTAAACCTGCTACAAACCAAACAATAGCTAACGACGCTATTCCAATAGAGAGTCCTAATATTGGTTTCAGTAATCCCAGAATCATAGGGGCAAAAGCACCCACAGCAAAACCGGTCATTTGCATGACTCCAGAAGCGGAAGAATGGTATTTTTGCGGAATTACATCATATAATACCGAATAAGTATTGGCATCGAAAAATGCCCGAGCGAAACCAAATCCAGCAAATCCCACATACACGAGAATAATCCAAGAAGAGAGACCCATAAGCAAAATAAATGGAGTTGCGGCCAACAATCCAAGAGCTTGCATAAGCAATCTATTCGCATGGTTCTTTAATGCTAAGCGATCAGATAATTCTCCGGCCAGAATAATTCCAATGAAAGCGAACAGATGTGTATAAAACATCGAATTAAAACCAGCACTCGATAAGTCCATGTGAAATTCTTCATATAAATATGTAGGCATCCATGTTAAATAACCAGTCAAACCAAAAATCAATGCACTAAAACCAAGAGTTAAGCATAATGCTGTAGGAACTTTAAACAAAACTTTTAAAGATTCAGTAAATGGAATCCTTTCTTTTTCAGGTATTTCCATATCTTGCTTTCTATCTTTTAGTCTAAATACTAATACAATAGCATGAATTATCCCTATTGAACCAAAGACATAAAAAGCATAATGCCATCCATAATATTGTCCGATATAACCCGCAATGAACCCACTTACCACAATCCCTACATAATAGGCGGTCTGATGAATTGACATTGCAAAAGCTCTTGTTTTGACGTGGTAATCTGAAAGTAATACATAGTTTGATGGACCAAACAAAGCTTCACCCATACCTGTTGCCACACTCCGATAAATAACCAGCAGCAAGACTCCATTTGCGAAACCGGTTAAGAGAGTAGCAAGGCTCCATAACATAATGCTAGATACAACAATCCATTTCCGACTTAATCTATCACCCAAATAACCTGCAAAAGGAACGCAAAATGCAAAAACAAGATTAAACGCTGTAGAGATCATCCCGATTTGAAAATCAGACAAAGACAATTCATCTCTGATTAATGGCAGAACAACATTAAATATTTGCCGATCTGCTTGATTCAAAAAATAAGCCATCCAAAGAAGCCCTAAGACTTCCCATTTATATCTAGCATTAGTTGTATCAATACTTATTAGCTTCATGATAATTGATTATAAAGGAAGAGAAGTTCTATCGGCTATTATTACCGGACTATCATATACAGGAACTTCAAACATATCTATATCTCCATTTTTTTTCCAACAATCTAAAGATATTTTGTACACCCGACCAGATAATAAATCAACCCAAACCGGATTTTTAAAACCACTTTCTTTGATTGATACCACTGCTTTTTGTGTTTGATATGTATCTGCCGGAATTTGAGAGCCATCCCACATTACCAACATTTTAGCCTTACTTACGGCATTTTGATACTCAAATGATGTGATTGCATGTGAGGATGACACCGACGACTGTGCTTCCTTAACCCTGACTAAAGGCTGATCGAACACGGATATGGTATTTTGCACAGCATAATAAGATTGTTTTATCTTTTCCGCCCGCTTCATAGAATCACAACGGATTAAGCCGAAACGATTGAAAAACTTATATTTATCTTTCATGTCGGTGGTTTCTATATTCTCATCCCACTTGTTGTTCTTGGCATCCCATATATATATCATATCCATCATAGAAAATATGGAGGCATCATCAATATCATGCCCCATATCGCCCATCATTCTACGTAATAACCATTTAGCCTGAGTCAACTCTGACCAATGGTAGTTGTTAAGTGCATGATGCTTTACTTGATATTCTGATGGACATCCGCTTTCGCCCTGACGAAGTTTAATACTTGATGAATATTGATG
This sequence comes from Parabacteroides sp., assembly GCA_028707405.1. Lineage (GTDB taxonomy): Bacteria > Bacteroidota > Bacteroidia > Bacteroidales > Tannerellaceae > Parabacteroides. Next base: position 14,296 of record JAQWBH010000028.1, read on the forward strand.
AATCAATTCTTTTGCCTTATCTATTGATGAACCGTACATCATATCAGGATTTTGAGGATAACCATGAAAACTTATCCAATCAATCAATTCAAGTGCCTCATTTTTCTTAAAAAAATCCAGAAAGCCCCTAATATAAGATTCCTTTAACGAAGCAAGAGTCAACGCGGCTATTTTTGAATTAGGATCAATACGCTTAATAATTTTGGCAGTACGCAGATTGAAAGCGGCTAACTGATCGGGGGTATTATCCTTGTTTAAATCAGGTTCATTCCATATTTCCCATTCATGGATTTTACCTTTATACCGAGTTACCATCGCTTCTACCCAATCATCCCATGCTTTAAGAGCCTTCTGAGAAGTCGGTAACCCACCGCTCAAATTTATATTTCCACCTCCTTCATATATTGGATTTCCATACGAAAGCTCTGCCCATATTTCTATATTTTGGGACCCCATATCATTCACAATATCATCAAGCCATTTGAAATCATAATGCCCTTTGACTTTTTCCGTCTTTGCCCATCCACACTGAAATCGAGCCTTTCGTATACCTAAAGGAGCCAAATATGCTTTATATTCATTATAAATCGTATAATTCCTATCAACCGTTTCACAACCGATTGTCCAATACTTCCCTATTGTCTGATATGTAGACTTGGGTTGTACGGTTCCAATCCTTTCAAAAGGAATATATAAACCTGTAGAAACTCTTTCTGGAGATATATCAATTTTTAAATTCTGGGCACTTACAACTGACGGAGTCTCCAATAAAAACAACGATACCAGAAGAGCAAATCCTTGAGATCGTCCTAAACTTTTACTTAATGTCCTTCTCATGAAAATAGAATTTTATAGATTAAAAATAAATGCATTAATACACACTACACTTAACAACAGATCACAAACATATACTGTTGTGTTGTGTGGTGCAAATATATATCATATTTAATTGCACACAACATCATTAAGTTTATTTATTGTAATAAAACATTTATAAGCATAAATATATAACTATCTGAAATATACATACAAAAAGGTTAAATATTCTATCTCTTATACAATATTCTTATTATATTTGCACCACATTACACTTAAGTTAAACTATACATATGATAGATAATCTGATTACAATAGACACTTCTTCTCAGATTCCTGTTTATAAACAGATCATTGAGCAGATTACTAATAAGATACAAACGGGAGAATATGCAGCAGGAGAGCTTCTCCCTTCTATGAATGAATTATCCGACCAATTAGAGATTTCTAAAGAAACCATCAAAAAGGTTTACTCAATTCTACGAAAAAGAGAGCTGATCGAAGCTACTCAGGGCAAGGGATTCTTTGTAACTGACCGCACTAAGAATCGTAAACTGAAAATTCTTCTGCTGTTCGACAAAATAAGCACTTACAAACAAGTCTTGTATGATTCCTTTGCTCATCAGATGGACAACCATGCCGACACAACTATACGCTTGCATAATCAAGATATTGATGTTTTTGAAGATTTCATCGATGAGAATTTGGATATGTATGACTACTACGTAATTACTCCTCATTTTCCACTTGATGCTTCCATCCAAAAAAGAGTAGCAAAGGCAATTAGCCGCATTCCTAACCGTAAGCTTATTCTTCTAGATAAAAATCTGGAGAATTTATCCGGAAATTACGGAGCCGCATATCAGGACTTCCATCGTGATGTATACGAAGGACTGATGCAGGGATTAAAAAAAATCAAGAAATATGCAAAACTTAACGTAGCAACCTCGCCATCAAGCATGTACGCCCCATTTATAAAAGAAGGTATAGAACGATTTGGAAAAGATAATAATATTGAAATTGAATATCATTCTACCATTTCTCCTGAAATCATTCATAACAAAGAACTCTACCTTATCCTAAACAGTCAACTAGATGAAGGATTGATTCAATTAATCCGTTATGCTAAAGAACTGAAGCTCAAACTCGGTAAAGATATCGGCATCATCTCCTACAATGAGTCTCCAATCAATGAAATCATCCTTGATGGCTTGACTACAATCTCAACCGACTTTAAGCAGATGGGTGAATTGGCAGCCAAAATGATTCTGGAAAAAAATCCCAGAAAGATAAAATGTGATTTCAAACTGATAAAAAGGAATACTTTCTAACCTGTTGGCGAAATTAAATTCAACTAAATTGATAGGTGTGGTTAAGAATTATATTTACCCTTGAAGAAATTGTTTTTCAAATATTATTCATCACTTGTTTTACATTTTCTGCGGAAGAATTACTGTACAAGTGCGGAAGAATCTTTCTGTTTGTACTCACTCATTTATCGGCTCACATATGTGGAACGATCGATTCATATAATATGAGCCGATAAAAATGCAGAGAGGTTTACAGAAATATATCTTTACGATTACTAAATTTCAATCTATTACAAGTACAAAAGGGCCCAATAGAACAATAAACAAATACAGTATATCAGCCATTTGTTTATGCAATAATTCCGCCTTTGTTTGTATACATAAAGATCTTTCAGAAACTCAGATCAAAATCATTAGCTTTCACCATATTTTTATTACATTTGCAGCTTCTAAAAAAATAGCGAACTCTCTTATATTATATAGAAATTTCAAAGATATCACCTATGGCCAACGCTCTGTTACAAAAACTTGTAGGGTTCAATCCACAGACAATGAAAGTCCGCACCGAAATTATCGCAGGACTAACTACTTTTCTCACCATGAGTTATATACTGGCTGTTAATCCGGCAGTACTCTCATCAACCGGAATGGACAAAGGAGCGCTCTTTACCTCTACGGCACTTGTTTCGGCAATTGCAACATTACTGCTGGCATTCATGGCAAAACTTCCGTTTGCCCAAGCACCAAGCATGGGTCTTAATGCTTTCTTTGCCTTTACACTTGTTCAGGCTATGGGCTACAGTTGGCAAGAATCTCTAGCTGCAATGTTTGTTGAAGGTCTCATATTTATTCTGATCACTTTCTTTAATATTCGGGAAATAATTCTCAACTCCATTCCAACGAATCTGCGACACGCCATCTCTGCAGGTATCGGTATGTTCATTGCATTCATCGGACTCAAAAATGCCGGAATCATCGCAGCCAACCCAGGAACATTCGTTACTCTCGGACAGTTTACTCCTACCTCTATTCTTGGTATGATCGGTATTGTACTGAGCGGTATACTGATTGCAAAAAACATAAAAGGAGCATTATTTTACAGCATTATAATATGTACGTTAGTAGGAATTCCTTTAGGTGTCACTAAAATACCGGAAGGATTCATGCCCGTTTCGATACCGCAACCTCTAGGTCCGATATTCTGGAAGTTTGACTTCTCGCACTTCTGCTCGATAAATATGGTTATCGTCATCTTCACTCTTCTGATTATCAATATTTTTGATACAATCGGCACGCTGGTAGGATTAGCTACTAAAACCGGGATTATCAAAGAAGATGGCTCGATTCCGCATGTAAAGGAAGCTATGATGTCGGATGCCATTGGTACAACACTGGGCGCTATCTGTGGTTGCTCCACCATAACAACTTACGTCGAAAGCGCGTCAGGAATCACCGAAGGAGGACGTTCAGGGCTCACGGCAGTTGTAACCGGAAGTTTATTTCTTTTTGCGTTATTATTCTCACCTATATTCCTACTCATTCCGGGTGCAGCCACAACAGGCGCTCTGGTTCTAGTTGGCGTCTTCATGATTGATTCCATTCCCAAAATTAACCTGCATGACATATCCGAATCGCTTCCGGCGTTTATTACTATTATCATGATGATTCTCACCTACTCTATTGCAGACGGAATCTGCCTGGGAATGCTCTGTTATGTTATAATCAAACTCTTCAGCGGTAAATTAAAAGATATCAACCTCACGATGTACGTCTTGGCTGCATTGTTCATCATCAAGTTCATTTTCAGCTGATATTCCGTTTACGGATCGAACAAATTTCAGTTATTTTATGTACCTTTGAAGCGGACAAATTTATCCAACGATCATGAAGACATTAGAACATACCGGTTTAGAAGATATAGAAGATATCATTCACAAATGTGACATTTGCTTCGTTGGTATGGCTGACACTGACGGAACACCTTATGTGTTACCGATGAACTTCGGCTATTATGATGGAAGTATCTACCTGCATTCGGCGCAGGAAGGGCGGAGCATCTCCATTTTGAAGAAGAACCCCAAGGTTTGCATTACCTTTAGCACAGATCATGAATTGGTATTCCAACATCCGGAAGTAGCCTGCAGCTATCGTATGCGTTCGAAAAGTGTTATCTGTTGGGGAAACGTACGTTTTGAAGAAGATTTCAATAAGAAAATTAAAGTATTAGGCATCATCATGAAACAATATTCCGACAAAGAATTCCGCTATTCTGATCCGGCAGTAAAAAATGTAAAAATATGGGTAATCAAAGTGGATGAAATGACATGCAGGGAGTTCGGTGTCCCTCACAAAAGATAAATTTCACCCATCAAACATGGAAACACAAATAAAATAAGCAGTAGAAATGAAATAATTGTTCGTTGCCAATGGTACACAATCAATTAAATTGTATTTTTGCTGCGTAATAAAGATATATCTAAAAATAATGGGATTGCAAAACCATAGCAATGCGTTGAATGATATAGTTGATAAACTTTCGGACGAAAGTTCGTATAAACAACTGTTTCATGCATACCGAGATGAAGAGGCACTTCCTTCGAGTGAAGTGTTGAAAGATATCGTGAATTTATGCAGGGCTGTCCTTTTCCCCGGCTACTACGGCAATGCCCGTGTCAGCAAACAAACTATACGGTTTCATACAGGTGTAAATATTAAGACTTTATACACATTGCTCACACAGCAAATTTACGCAGGCCTTTGCTTTGCGAACCTCAATGACGAAACTTGCGAGAAAGACCATACACAGATGACAGCAGAGGGTCTGTCGGAAGCCTTCATCAGTACGCTTCCTGATATGCGTTGTTTTCTGGCAACCGATGCGGAAGCAGCATTCAATGGTGATCCAGCCGCGAAGAGCACCAATGAAGTAATCTTCTGTTATCCCGGTTTCAGAGCCATCTGTAACTATAGGATTGCTCATCAGCTTTATATATTAGGAGTTCCCTTCATTCCACGTATCATTACCGAAATGGCTCATTCGGAAACAGGCATCGATATTCATCCGGGGGCGCAGATCGGACATTACTTTTCTATAGACCACGGAACAGGGACCGTTATCGGTGAAACCAGTGTAATTGGAGATCATGTGCGTATCTTTCAAGGTGTCAGCCTCGCAGGCGAAAAATTGCTTCCTGATAAAAATGGCAATACAATCCGTAACATTTCACGCCATCCTATATTGGACGACTATGTCACAGTCTATTCGAATGCGACCCTTATTGGACGCATACATATTGGTAAAGGAGCAACAATCTGCGGTAACGTTTGGGTAACCAACGATGTGCCGGCAGGAGCAAACATTTCACAGACAAGGACCGACACCGGACGGTCAATGGAGAAATCAATACAATGAGTATTAAAATAACTGATTATATAACAAATTTAAAACAGATTTACTGATTTACAATGGAAAATGCAGCAGACACGACATTGTCAACTGTCAACTGTCAATCGCCATCTTTCGAAATGGTGGCCAAAACCCTTTATGGGTTGGAAGATGTCTTAGCCGATGAGCTTAAAGCTCTAGGTGCAAAAGATTTAGAGATTGGACGCCGAATGGTATCATTCACCGGAGATAAAGAGTTACTCTACAAAACTAATTTCAATTGTCGTACGGCACTTCGCATCCTCAAACCGATCTACCATTTCAAGGCAAATGATGCTGATATCGTTTACCGTGAAGTGAAAAAAATTCCATGGGAAAACTATATGTCGTTGAAAACAACTTTCGCTATCGACTCCGTAATCAACTCGGATGATTTCAATCACTCTAAGTTCGTTGCCTATCGGACGAAAGATGCTATAGCAGACTATTTCATGGAAAAGGAGAAAGCTCGCCCCTCCGTGCGCGTTAGCAACCCTGATCTATATATCAACATACATATATCCCACAACGACTGTACAATCTCTATCGACAGTTCGGGTGAGAGCCTGCACAAACGCGGTTACCGTGTTGAACAGACCGAAGCTCCACTAAATGAGGTTCTCGCAGCTGGAATGATACTAAAAACCGGATGGAAAGGCGACTCCAACTTCGTCGATCCTATGTGTGGTTCGGGGACTCTGCTTATTGAAGCAGCAATGATTGCTCTCAATATTGCTCCGGGCGTATATAGAAAAGAATATGCTTTCGAAAAGTGGCTCGACTTCGACCGCGATCTGCTGGATCGCATTTACAACGACGAAAGCCACGAGCGCGAATTCAAATTCAAATGCTATGGTTCGGATATCAATCCGTCAGCTATTGAAATTGCAGAGAAGAACATTCGTAGTGCAGGTCTGATGAAATATATCGACCTGAAGGTAATGCCATTCCAACAATACACAGAAGCACCCAAACTGGGAATTATGGTCACTAACCCTCCTTATGGCGAACGAATTACTTCGAGAGATTTGCTGGGATTATATAGTATGATCGGCGAACGCATCAAACATGTATTTACCGGATATAAAGTATGGATCTTAAGCTATAAAGATGAATGCTTCGAAAAAATCGGACTCCATCCAAATGAAAAGATAAAGTTGATGAATGGTTCTCTGGAATGCGAATACCATTGTTACGAAATTTTTGACGGGACAAACAAAGATTACAAGAGATCACTTAACGAACAGGGGAAAGACAAACCAACGCCCCGCTTCAATAGCAACGATCATTCGGAAAGGCGATTCAACAACCGCAGCGGGAACTACAGTAACAAACCGGATCGCCCAGAACGTCGTTTTGCAGCCAATCACGGCAATAACGACGATGAACAGGATTTTGAAAATGATCTGTACCGCAAACGTCCCGATAAAATGCGTTACGAAGAGAATGACAAGTTCTATAAGAAAGATAAATTTCGAGATAAAAAATACGATCACTCATCATTTAAGAAACCATTTAAGAAAAAGGGGAAAAATGATTATGGGGATGAAGAATAGGTTATGCCTGCTGATTATTATAATTCCACTATGCATCAGTTCGGCTATGCCCCAAAATAAACTACTTACGCTGCAGGATGTGATTCCGGGAGGTAAAAATCATTGGACATTTATTCCCCGCTCGCTGCGGCAAATGTTTTGGTGTGACGATTCGTTTCTTTATACCAAAGGAGATAGTCTACTGGGAGGTATTCCATTGCAAAAAGAAACTGTTGTTTCAACTTTGCAGCAACTGAATGAAGCATTGAATGCAGCCGGGCAGGAGACAGTTCGTTCTCTACCCTATTTCAGTGTTCCTTATAATAACAAAACAGTTTTAGCTTTTCGATCTAGAAGCCACCTGTTTCATTATGATTATGTCAAAAAAAACATTGTTCTTGACATCAAACTAAACAATAAAGACTGGCAGAACTTTGATTTTTCACCAAGTAATGATTATTTGGCTTTCACCGAAGGCAATAATCTGCGGATTATTTCTCCTAAAAATGAGATAACGAAGGTAACCAACGAAATAGCTGACGGAATTGTGTGCGGTCAGGCTGTTCATCAAAGAGAGTTTGGTATTGACAAAGGTACATTTTGGTCGCCCAAAGCTACAGCTCTGGCTTTCTACCGAATGGACGAAAGTATGGTTACTGATTATCCATTTGTCAATATCGACCAGCGTTGCGCCAAACCTGAACCACACAAATATCCAATGGCCGGAATGAAAAGTCATGAAGTAACAGTTGGCATATTCTATCTGGCAACAGGTAAAACTGTCTGGTTAAAAACTGGGCTCCCTAAAGAAAAATATCTGACAAATATTGCCTGGAGTCCTGATGAACAAAATATTTACATAGCTGAACTTAATCGCGATCAGAACATAATGGACTTAGTGCAATACTCGGCTATAAGCGGCGAAAAACTAAAAAAACTGTTTACTGAAACCGACGAGCATTATGTCGAACCATTACATCCGATGAAGTTCCTTCCAAATGATAACACTAGGTTCGTCTGGCAAAGCGAACGCGACGGCTACAATCATCTCTATCTATTTGATATCAACGGCAAACTACTTAAGCAACTAACTAAGGGTTGTTGGGTCGATACCGATATGCTTGGCTTCGATTCAAAGGGAGAAAATATATATATTACTTCTACGCAGCCACATCCATCTACAGGGTCGACTATTGGAAATCCTATGAATAATTCGGTCTGGAAAGTAAATATCAAAAGTGGAAAAAGTACCTGTATGAGTATAGAATCAGAAGGTATACACAAAGCGATGCTGAGTCCTTCCGGCAAATATTTACTCGACAACTATTCTGCTCCTAAAATTCCACGCATCATCAGCCTTCTCTCAACGAAAGATGGGAAAAGAATAAAAACGCTTCTTAAGGCCAACGATCCGTATATAGACTATGCCATGCCGGAAATTGTTATTGGAACAATCAAGGCTGCTGATAATGTCACCGATCTGCATTACCGTCTGGTGAAACCTGTTGGTCTGGACAAAAACAAAAAATACCCGACAATCATATATGTCTATGGTGGACCGCACGCTCAACTGATAAGCAACGGTTGGATGAATGACACTGGCGGCTGGGATATTTATATGGCACAACGTGGATATGTTATGTTCTCCCTCGACAGCAGAGGTTCGGCTAATCGTGGTCATGCCTTCGAAAGTGTTATCCATCGCAATTTGGGTGTCAATGAAATGGCAGACCAAATCAAGGGGGTAGAATTCCTGAAGTCGCTGTCATATGTTGATACGGCACGTATTGGTGTGCATGGATGGAGTTATGGCGGTTTTATGACAACGAATCTGATGTGTAGTTATCCAGATGTATTCAAAGTAGCTGTTGCCGGGGGCCCGGTTATCGACTGGAGCAACTACGAGATCATGTATGGTGAACGTTATATGGATCGTCCGCAAGACAATCCAGAAGGCTACAAAAATGCTAACCTAAAGCTTAAAGCAGGGAATCTGAGAGGTCATCTGTTGATTATTCAAGGCGACATCGACCCTATTGTAGTGTGGCAGCACAGCCTCGGATTCTTAAAGGCATGCGTCGACGCGAACACTTACCCCGACTATTTTGTTTACCCAAGACATGAACATAACGTCATCGGCAAAGATCGTCCGCATCTATACGAAAAGATTACGCGGTATTTTGACGACTATTTGAAATAAATATAAAGTATGAAAATATTATTATTAGGTTCAGGCGGTCGCGAACATGCGTTGGCATGGAAGATCGCCCAAAGTTCTAAAGTCGAAAAGTTATTTATAGCACCGGGCAATGCCGGTACTGCCAATGCCGGCAGCAATGTGAATATCAAAGTGAACGATTTTGAAGCGATCAAGGCTTTTGTTGTCGATAACCATATTGAGATGATTGTTGTAGGGCCGGAAGATCCGCTGGTACATGGTATCTACGACTATTTTAAAAACGACCCTGTAACAGCTCATATTGCTGTTATCGGTCCGTCGAAAGACAGCGCACAACTCGAAGGAAGCAAGGATTTTGCCAAGGCATTTATGATGCGTCATCATATCCCAACAGCTGAATATAAAAGCTTCACAGCCGAACAATACCATGAAGGTGTAGCTTTCATGGAGACTCTGCAACCACCGTATGTATTGAAAGCAGACGGATTGGCTGCCGGAAAAGGTGTCCTTATTCTAAACACTCTCGACGAAGCAAAAAAAGAGCTAAAAGAGATGCTTAACGGTATGTTTGGCGATGCCAGCAGGACCGTACTCATTGAGGAATTCTTGGATGGCATCGAATGCTCTGTTTTTGTCATAAGTGATGGCAAAGATTATAAAATACTACCTGTAGCCAAAGACTACAAGCGTATTGGTGAAGGAAACACAGGTCTTAACACCGGTGGAATGGGTGCTGTCTCGCCTGTACCATTTGCCAGCAAAGATTTCATGAATAAAGTCGACGAACGTATCATCCTTCCAACCATCCGGGGATTACAGGAAGAGCATCTTGAATATAAAGGATTTATTTTTCTGGGTCTTATTAATGTAAAGGGAGAACCTAAGGTAATTGAATACAATTGTCGTATGGGCGATCCGGAAACCGAAGTGGTTATGCTTCGTATCAAAAGCGACTTGGTTGAACTACTCGAAGGTATTGCCAAAGGAGATCTTGGTAAGCGTCAACTTGAAATTGACCCGCGTTCGGCCGTAACAGTAATGCTTGTCAGTGGAGGTTATCCTCAAGCCTATGAGAAAAATAAAGTGATCAAAGGTCTGGATCAAGTTTCACCAGAAAGTATCGTATTCCATTGCGGCACAAAGATAATCGACGGACAGATTGTGACAAACGGCGGACGTGTTATTACTGTCAGCTCTTACGGTAATAACAAAGAAGAGGCGCTGGCTCAATCGTTCATCGGTGCTAAAACCATTACATTCGACAATAAATATTTCCGCAGCGATATAGGATTCGATTTGTAAACATGAGAAATCTTTACAGGAATAATTCACGTAAACTCCGGCTTTCCACCCCGCAGAACAATATACCAATCTTAATCACGTGTGCAGTCTGTTGGGTGGTTAGTTATTCTCATTCTATAGGCTATCCCGTTTATGGAGAAGTATCTGCTACGCCTCTATGGAATAGCTTCTGCAAGATATTGCCCGGTAAAGAGGTAACCTATATCATTGGCTTTCTATTAATGGTAGGAGGAGCATTTCTGCTACACCGTGCTAACTATATATTGGCGCTTATACGTGAAAAGACACTATTGCCATTCACTTTTTACATTCTCTTCATTAGCACAAATCCCGACTTCTTCCCCCTCAAATCAACCACTCTCGGCGTTTTCTGCCTTATTCTGGCCATGTATGAACTATTTATTTCGTATCACGATGAGAACGCAGTAGGTAAAGCCTATAATGCCGCATTACTCATTGGCATCGGCAGCCTGTTATGGGTAAACTTACTGTGGTTTATACCTCTCTTCTGGATTGGAATGTACAACTTTCGATCCCTTTCGCCACGTACACTTGCAGCTTCAATCATCGGTGTCGGAACTGTTTACTGGTTTTTACTGGGTTGGTGCGTATGGCAAAACGACTATTCGATGTTCACTATTCCTTTTGCTTCACTATTAAAGATGCGCATACTCAGTATGGACAATTTTTCCATTGCCAACTGGGTTAGCATCATGCTGATTGCTATACTCACTATCATAGCGTCCACCAATATTATCACACACGATTACGACGACAATCTGCGGTCTCGACAATTTCTGTCATTCCTCATCCTAATGGCGATTTGGGCATTCTCACTCTATGCCATCTACGAGCAGAACTCTGAAGAGTTCCTTGAGACGGCCTGCGTACCTGCTTCAATTCTGATTGCACACTTCTTCACTGTTGGACGCAAACGCATTATTCAATGGCTTTTCTATGCGATTGTTATCACAATGATTGCACTTCTATTCTACCGTATATGGAATTCCTTATAGCGTACGGGTACATAGGCGTGTTTATAGCTTCATTTTTAGCGGCTACAGTACTCCCATTTAGCAGCGAGGTTGTGCTTACAGGCGTACTGTTGGCAGGTGCTTCCTATTGGCCTTGTATGATTGCAGCAACTATTGGTAATTTTTTGGGCGGAATGAGCTGTTATTGGCTTGGGATGCTGGGTAAAACTGAGTGGATTGAGAAATACCTGAAACTTGATCCGGCGAAACTTCAAAAAGTACAAAACTGGATCAAAGATAAAGGAGGGATTATGGCCTTCTTCGTGTTCCTACCAGGAATTGGTGATTTCATTGCTGTCGCTACCGGATTTCTTCGCTGCAACGTTTGGGTAGTAGCCATCTCCATGTTCATCGGAAAAGCAATGCGCTACTGGGTATGGATGGAATTCGTTTATAAGGTCCAATCAATGGTTCAATGATTTCATTTTACTATTCAAGATTGAAATTTACGTTTACCCAAAATAAGCATATCATTACATCTTATGAACGATTCGATTCATAAGATGTAATGATAAACTAATATATCTTAGAAGAATATAAAGTCAATACAACAAACAGAGACAAAACATATATAACCCTTCTGTTCATAAACTATATGTCACATATACGAATACATTTCTCAAGAGAAGCTATCTTGTCGGCCTCTTTGGGAACGAACTCCTGTCCGACGAATCCTTTATAACCTGTGGCTACAAGAGCCTTCATAATAGCGGGATAGTAAAGCTCCTGAGTCTCATCAATCTCGGCGCGACCGGGTACACCTCCCGTATGAATATGCGAAAAATATTGATGATACTTTTGAATATGATCAATCACATTACCTTCCATAATCTGCATGTGATAGATGTCATACAAAAGTTTGAAATTCTCTGACCCCATACGACGACACAGTTCGGCTCCCCAAACGGTATGGTCACACAGATAATCTTTGTGACCGATACTATTTAGCAATTCCATGGTGAGGACAACGTGATACTTCTCCGCCGTTGGAATCAAACGATTCAGGCCTTTCTCGCAGTTTTCCCACCCTTGAAGGTCGGTCGCACCATTACGGCGTCCGGCAAAGCAAATCAAATTCGTTAATCCCGCATCGGCAACCATTGGAATAACTTTTTCATAACTGGCTACCAACTCATCGTGCAGCGAAGGATCATTGAATCCTTTGTCGATTCCCAAACCGGCTCCTTGCGCCATAGCCACTGTCAAACCGTGGCTTTTAACAATTGACCAATCTTTAGGATCAAGCAACTCTACTGATTCTATGCCTATCTTCTTGCAAGTCTCACAAAATTCATCCAAAGGTACATCCCCAAAACACCACTTGCTAACAGAATGGTGGATATTCCCCTTTAATGGTTCGGGAGCAACGACTTTCTCTTTTTTCTTTTTCTTGCCCATAACAGCAGCATCAATGCTTGTTACTGCCAATGCGGCACTGCCGGCAAAGACTGTCTTAATTGCCGTTCTTCTTGAAATGTTGTTCATAAACTTCATGTATTGTTTAATTAATGACTTTTATATACTGCAGCCACTTCTGGATCAAATCCAGCGTCTCATCGTGATAAATAAACTCCGTGTGAGAACCAAAACCATGAGCAGCATTAGGAAACATATACAGAGCAGCGGGAATATGATGTTCATTCAAGGCCGTGTAATACAATATGGAGTTGATAGGCGGAACAGTTTTGTCATCATCGCCAACCAATATTAATGTCTTCGGTGTCTCGGCACTCACCTGTTTCTCCAACGAATAGTGATTCACAAGCTCCAGATTATTGATATCACTCCCCAGCAAATTTTTCTTAGTGCCAGCATGTGTAATTTTATCGTCAAAGCTGATCACCGGATAATACAAGATAGCAAAGTTTGGACGGTTAGCATCAGAAGCAAGTGTACTTAACGAAGCTGCCAGATGGCCTCCGGCTGATGAGCCTACAACGCCTACCCGCTTTACATCCAGATTCCATTTCGTTGCATTACTACGAATGATAGACATAGCCTTCTCAGCGTCTGTCAACGGAATAGTATTCACGCCATGCGGCATACGATATTTGAGAACAACTGCTACAAATCCTTTTGAAACATACCATTTAGCCATGTTATGTCCTTCATTATCGATAGCCAAACCGCCATAACCCCCACCCGGACAAATTAATATTGCTGGAGCAGGATTAACCGTTTTTACCGGATGATAGATATACATTTCGGATTCAGCCGTCTGATTATCTGGCCACAATTTCATTGTTTCAGGTTGTTGAGCCCATAGAGACGGAGCAATCAAAATAAGGAAAATAAAAAAAATACGTTTCATAATGCGATTACTATTAAATGATTACTACTTAATATTAAAAAATATACGAGTGACAAAAGGCAGACAAGTGTATAATGCCGAATGCCAATATTCCCAGTCATGAACGCCATCACGTACACGGAACTGTAATGGTACATTTTGTTTCTGCATAGCCTGGAAGAACTCAATATTACGTTGAAGCAGAAAATCGTCATCACCACAATCAACAAACCAAGCAATGCTCCTTAGCTGCTCTTTAGTCTTCTCATCAGCCCTAAGTATATACTGAATACAGTCATACTCTTGCACTGAGTTTGTAAGCAGCAGCATCTTGTCGCTGGCTTTATGAGGTGACCCGTTATTACCTCCATTCGTCTGAGGTATAGACATTAAAGCACTCATCGCATAAGCGGCTCCATACATATCACTGTGACGTTCAGCATAGCTTGTTGTTCCACCACCTCCCATTGAAAGACCAGCAATAGCACGATGTTGCTTATCTCCGATCACACGATAAGTTTTCTCTATATAAGGAAGAAATTCGGTGTAAAAGAACGTTTCATACTTCCAGCCAGGCATATCGAAATAGCCATTCCATTCACCTGCATAAATATCGCCACCAGCATTCGGCGTAACGATAATCATTTCACAAGCTTCACCATTGGCAATCTCATGATCGGTGACATCTTTCAATTGGGCTTTTTCTGCCCAGTCCGTATTTGTGCCCATCATTCCATGAAGCAGATAAAGAATCGGATATTTTCTGTTAGTATCCACATCATAACTCTTCGGCAGATAAATAGTGTAAGCACGCCAAGCGTTCAACACACTACTGTGAATTGAATCTGTTACAATCTTACTCTGTGATCCCTGCCCCGGAAATTGCGCATAAGCAAACATCGTGACAAACATCATACACATTGTTAATAATTTTCTCATGATACTATTTATTTTGTGCGTCGTTTACGCTTTTGACAAAGATATTAATTATT